>NZ_CP146092.1:0-330534 GCF_037023145.1 Ralstonia sp. RRA
CGGATGTCTCCATTGCGCAGGAAATGCACTGAGAACTGTCCGGTGCGCTTCGCGTCGTACTCAGGCACCGGTACAACACGCTCCTGGTAGTGCTCATCTCGTTCGTCAGTCCAGCCAATCGTCGCGGTCAGTCCTGACCGCCAAGGGTTAGGGATGGGCGCACAACACGCGAACTTTCCGCCGCCCTGATGGGCGCCAAGAAACCCTCCACCACCACGGCCGTTCACCGTAAAGTGGCCAATAGCCGCGTTGGTATGGTTGTAGCCGACGATGCTTGGTGCGATGGTCTTGTCCTCGCAACTGCCAAGCAGACCGCCCGTCACGACCGCTACCAAAACCAGCCCCAGCAGCATTGGGGCGATGCCCTTGAAACCGCGGGCAGGCCGCGGACTCAACCTTGCCACAAGCGACCCGACAAGCTGATCGCCATCTGACAGCCGACGGTGACGCGGCCGAACAAGGAAGTACCAGTAGGTCACTGGCGGCGTGATCAGCAATCCGGCGGGCGCGCCGTAGATGCCGAATAACAGCGTGCCCAGCAGGAAATCATCCGCGCCGCAACTCAGCGATTGATCTACGCACGCCACGACCAGGAAGAAGAGGCCGGCCAGCACAATGCCGATGGCGGGCCCCACAACAAAAGAAAGCGCAAAGACCCACTTCCTCCAATGGGCGCGCGCTCCGTTGGAGACTGGTACCCGGGCTGCACTCATGCCGTGAGCAGAACCTTACGGCCGTGCAGGAAGTACATGTTCAATGTGTCTCTTCCCAAGAATGTCTCAGTAGGCACGACTGCCCCGTTACTGCTGCGGCTTTGCCCACAGTGGACTCTTGTTGTCCGAGGCCAGCACCTGCGCGAGCACGTCCGCATCGGAATCGCGAGCCGGCGCTGCATTGTTCTTGCGGGAGCGCACGATCTTGGAGCGCTTCTTTCCGTGCTTTTTCGCCTGAGCTTTGGCCTTTGTGCTGACTTGAACGGGGTTGGCAGAGGCTTGCGACGTCGTGGTGAGCTGAGCGCCGATGCTGGCGTTCATCCAGACGGCGGTGAGAAGGGCTGCAGCGATTTTGTATTGCATCGTTCTGAGAGAGGTTGGTTGATTTAGAAGAAGGGGCCGACCAAGAGAAATGCCAGCACCGTGATGCCCAGCACGATCACACCGCCCACGCCAATCAGGGTATAGGCGATGCTTCGGGCAGCCTGCCTCTTGCTGGCGGTAGTGCTGGTTACGGGCTTACCGCTCTTGTTGTCGTGGCGCTGCGCGCCGTAAGTCATCAGCAGCAACACCCCACCGAGCAGCATGAGGAGCGCGGCGATTGCGAAGATGATCATGGTGATCAGTTAGCAAGCAAGTTGTCGTTGCTTCGGCCGAACATATCCTCGCAACCGACAGGTGCGGACACTAGCTGCGATCGAAAACGCGGCGGTAACGCCCATGCCCATGAGGCTCGCGTCGTGTCTCTGTACCTAGCACCCACATCGCTGCACTGGTGGCCGTGCCAGCGTTGGCGCGCAAATCAGCGGCATCCGCATCCGTCATCACAGGAACGGTTCCTGGCGATTGCGCGTCGGTCGCAATGACTCGCCGTTCAAACCCATTGAGTTCGTACTGCTTCGCAATCCGACGCAGGTTTTCGGAATACCCTGGGTTGAGCGCTTTATCGGCCTCTCTCAGCAACCGGTCATGCTCGGCCTTCTTGGCTTTGATGTCCGCGATGAAGGCCGTGCGTTGAGCAGCGGTGATCGGGCCAAGCAGCCAGAAACCGCCGTGAGAGTCGTGTACATACCTGTCAAAAAACTCGCTCGCGCTGGCTGGCACCGTCGTTGCTGCATTGACCTCGGCCACGATTTGTTTCTGGAGGGGTGTCGCAGAAGGTGGTCCCTCGACAGCATCAGCAGATCCGTATCGGCCCGACCGCACAAGTTGTGGCTTGCTTGCCTCTTTGGCGCGCGCAACGTCCTTCCGCCAATCCGACTCCGACTCCCACAGATCTGCTTGGTCCTGCGCATCAGAATGTGTGTAGGAAAACATCGCCTTGAATGTCGCATCTTCGGACACGTGCGCACGCCAACGCCAGTACAAATGCGTGTGGTGCTGCATGCGGTTCTCGCAAGGGGGCCCTTTGCCATCGGTCACGCTTTCCTTTTCTGCGAGCTTCGTCCAGTCCGAATATGCAGAAAATGCTGCGTCTAGGTCCGGAGACACAACAAAATCTTCGAGGAGTTCCTCTTGCATCTCGTTGTTGGGCAAGAGCTTCACACCTGCATTGCACGCTTCGAAGTACATATCGTTCAAAGCGATCTGAGACAAGAGTTCGCTGCGTCCTCCAACCCCCTTACCCTGCGAGCCCGGACCATATCCACCACCAATGTCCGAATGTGCGCCAGGATATATATATTCCTTGGTATTCTTTGGATAGTTTTTGGCGCCAATGCGAGCAGTGGAGAGAGGGAACGACTGACGAATCTCATGCGCGGCAACGAAGTGCGTTACCTTCTCAAAATCGCCAATGTCCATCGTTCCGTCGGCCCAATCCATGAACCCGCTGCCCACAGGCGATGAATCTGCCAGGCCAACCGACGCAACGGTGTCGAAAATTCCCAGAAAACGCATGTTCAGTTCCGCATACCCAACCTTCATTTTCGTGGCCTTGCGAATCCACTGACAGCATGTGCGCGCCTCTGCCGCGCCGCGCGAAAATCCGAACACGGAAAGATGAACCTTGGTAATCCGAGGGCGCGCGCTCTTGATCTTAGTAAGCAGTTGTTGCTGAAGATCGGCAAAAACGTTGATCATCTTGTCGTCACTGAGCCGCCACCAAGTCGCCAAGCCACTTGTACTGGTGACGAGCTCCTTCATCTTGCCTTCTTCGAGAAGATCATCACCGCCAGTTGATGCGTGACTCACTGCATTGAGAACCTGCAACATACCCCAGTGAATGCGCGCTTCTCCACCTGCCGCATATGCCTTACCCGCATCCGTCTCTGCGTTCTCGCCAATCTCTTTGAACTCTGTCCCAACACCGGGCACGTAATATCGAAAGTACTCAGATTGGTCGTTGCGATGGGCGTTAAACAGAACCACGACATTCGAATGCGACTTCGACGGCATGTCACGCTTCATGTTGTTGTTGGTGCCATCGAAGAACAAGCCGACGTGTATCTCCCTCGTGCAGCTAAGGCTTTGCTTATCCCCGATATCGGCAGTCCCCGCACGATCACACAACTCACTCAAGGTCGGCTTGCGCTCCCCACGAGAGTCTGAAGACGGCAGGTCAGGGCTGTAGCTCTTGCCGCCCGGCGGGTTGTCCCACCAATCGTCCTTCGGAGCATTCTCAAGCGGGCGGTATGTCGACTGCCATGTCGCAGCTTTTCCTGGTCCATTTACTCCCGCTGGGTCGTACCACAACAGAATCTGCTGCCCTGTACTCTTGAGCAAACACTCCGCCGTGTATGTGGATAAGTTTTTGAAATACCGACAGCGTCGGTCACGCGTGCTTATATCAAAGCTAATCTCGTACCAGCCAGGACGGAACGCGCTCATTCTTCCTCCTTCGGAAGCACAGGTGGAGGCGGCACATTCTCGCCCATAGGTGAGTTCGAGGAGGAATCCTTCTGAGCGGACGGCGTCGCTTTCATAGCACGCATCTCGGCCTCCAACCGCGCCCGCCCCGCTGCCTGCGCTCGGGCGCGCTCCTCTTGTAAGCGGGCTGCACGTCGGTTTGGCTCAAAATGAAAATCTGCCGGCTTAACCGGATAGGGCGGCCCGGGATACTCAGGGTTGCCGGCACCCTTGCTCGAAATGATGAGCCTAACCTTGCCCTCAGGCAGGAAATGCACGTGCAGCGTGCCGGTTTCCACGTACTTCTCGATTGGAACTACAGCCTCATGCCAATGCGGCTTGACGGCATCGCCTGTCGCATTCGGGTCAGAACTGGAAGTCGTCCATTTCACTGTGGCAGTCAGCCCAGGACGCCAAGTCCTTGGATACACCAAACAACAGACAAAACTTCCACCTCCCCCGTAAGCGAACGAATTACCCGCCCAGGTACCGTCCACATAGAACTGATGGATGTAGTCAGGCGTGTGGTTGTACGAAGTAATGCTGGCCGTCGCCTTATCATCCATGGCGTCTGGCTTCGCGGCGCAAGCGGCCAACGCATACAGCGAAGCCGCTGCCACTGCTGTCAACCCTAAAATCTTCCAAATCTTCATCGTCAGTCACCTTCCTACTACTGATCGGCTCTTGAAATATCGACAGCGTCAACTGCGGGTTCTCGTATCACAACAGACCTCATACCAGCCGGGGCGGAACGCGTTCATTTCTCATCCTTCGGAAGCACGGGTGGAGGTGGCAATTTCACTTCGGTGGCGGAACTTGGCGGCAACGCCGTCTCAGCAGACGCCCCCCCTTGCATGGCACGCATCTCTGCCTCGAGCTGAGCCCTACCTTCCGCCTGCGCCCGAGCGCGCTCCTCAGCCTCGCGCGCCGCACGTCGGCTTGGCTCAAAACGAAAATTGGCCGGCTTGACTGGATACGCCGGTCCGGGATAGTTGGGATGACCTGCAACCCAGTTCGAAATGATGAGTCGAACTTTGCCGCCAGACAGAAAGTGCACATGCAATGTGCCTGTTCCCATGTATTTCTCGATGGGCACCACCGCCTCGTGCCAATGCTCCTTCGCAGCATCACCCTCAGCGTTCGGATCAGAACTGGAAGTCGTCCATTTCACTTTAGCGATTAGGTCAGGGCGCCAAGTTCTGGGGTATACCAAGCAACAGACAAACTTGCCACCACCACCGTAGGCGAACGAGTTCCCTCCCCACGTCCCGTCTACATAGAACTGATGGATGTAGTCAGGCGTGTGGTTGTACGAAGTAATGCTGGCCGTCGCCTTGCCATCCATCGGGTCCGGCTTCGTGGCGCAAGCTGTCAACGCGCACAGCAAAACCGCCGCCACTGCTGTTACCCCCAAGACTTCCCTAATCCTCATCGTCAATCACATTCCTACGCGTCGGACGCCGCAGTGTCGACTTCTCTGGGCTCCAGCGCTTTCCAGATTTCTGGCGACCACGCTTTCATGCATTCCTTGAGGCTTGCGCCTTGAGCAACCTCATTCCAAGTTTCTGCCAACACCGGTAAGCGATAGAACTCCTCGCCGCTGTATACGCTCAACACAGCAAACTGCAGCCGATCAGGCGCCTGCGTAACGTGGAGCTCGGTTGCGTGCGCCAATGCCTGTGTCAGAGTCTGATACAAGTCGGACCGGCGCCGATCCGCAATCAGTTCAGGCGTCGTTTCCGAGAGCGCGCTAAAGATGGTGTCAGGTTCGCTTGCGTCGAGTATGGCGCCAAACTGGTGAGCGTCGAACTCCAACGTACCGTCAAGCGGCGATACCACGGGCTCCGCACCAATCGGCTTGACTGCGAGGAGCTTCGCATGCCCTGCTCGGTCGCAGTAACCCCAGGCCATGACACGCTCGGCCAGCGCAGCATGTTGCGCTTCGGACAGCGCCGCCCATAGTGCAGGAAGCACCCGCGTATCAGCAAAGCGGCAATGCAGCTCCATGTCGCCGTCCACTCGCACGAGCCCCAGATGGGCCAGCGTCTCGCACAGGCGATCTGCCGGCTGCTGCGAATACAGCCAACTGAAGGCTGGCGATGCCGCGTGTGCCCTCAGTAGCCTTGCCAACTTCGACGTGATTACTTCAACGTCGCGAGGCAACTCAATGAGGTGCGGGGCCTTTTCGCCAAACGAAGCTAATCTCGATTGGGCAAACACATTGTGCGCCGGCCAGCCCCACGTCCTCGCCAATGATGCGACTCGCTCGAAATCAACGAGCGCAGCATCGACCAACAACCAAGCTGTGCCAGTTACATCTTGCTGTTGCCAATCACGAACTTGCGCAACAGCCTCATCGGCCTCGATTGGATCCGTAAGAAATTCCATGCCCGCCCTTACTGCAATGCGGAGAACGGGCTACCGTTCATGGCAGCCTTCAGCATGCATTCAACGCATACGCTCTGCGGGAAGAGCGGCAACGGATAACTCGCATTCACCGGCCCCTGAAACGTCCGCTGCGCCGCCTTATACGTAATCGGCCCAGCACACTCCACGGTAATGTTCCCGCCTTCAATCGTGATCGACGCCCCGCCCGCCGTGGCGATGCGAATGCGCTTGGCCGCCGCAAAATCCACGTTCATGTTGGCCGACACCAGCTTCAGGTCTTGCTTGGCCATCAGCTTGAGCACGTCGTGCTGGGCCTGCACGTCGATGTTGTCTTGCCCCGCGGTGATCTGCAGGCCGATGTTGTTGTCGCCTGCCTTGGATAAACCCGCTGCTACACCGATGGCGTGACCCGCGTGCATGCGCGCCTGTTTGCCGATGGCGAGATTGGTGTCCTGGCCGCTGCCAAGGGCGATGCTCTCGCCGTTGGAGAACTGCAAGTCTTGGCCCGCCACCATCACCAGGCCCGCACGGCCGGCAAGGTGCGCCATGGCCTCACCTTGGTGCGGCACCTTGCCTTGCGTGGCGGTGTTGCCGGCGCTGGCGTCTTGCTTGGCGGCATCCAGCGCCTTGCCGTCGACCATGCCGGCAGCAGCCTTTGCCTGCTTGCCGAGTGGCGCGGCGTCGTCCTTGGCGGTGGCAAGTGCGGTGGTCTGATGCGTGACAGCGCCCTGCCCGAGCGATGCAGTCAGTGACTTGGCTTGCTTGATCAGCGCGATCCCTGCTGCGTTGTCACCAGTGGGCAGGGCTTTGCCGCTGCTGGCATCGCGGTACGTGGTAAGCAGTAGGCCCGCCTGACCGCGCACGGCGGCGTGCCCATCGGTACGCAACTCAAAGCCCTGGCCGCGGAAGCTGCCGCGCCGGTTGTCTTGTTGATGAACGAGGTGGCCGAGGTTGAGCTGGCTGTGCTGCTGCGTGGTGCCGAGCTGCGTACGCAACTGCCCATCGCTGTCGTCAAACACGAGTTGGTTGTAGCCGCTGCCGCCATGCTCAGCGCTCTTGAAGCCGGTGTGTGCAGCGGCGTTGCTGTGGCCTTCGGCTTCCGTGCCCATACCATGCCACGCGGGGCTATGACCGCCGGCCACGTTGCCCTGCGCACTGGTGGCGCTGTCGCTGCCTTGCTTGTAGAGCGCGGCGCCGTCGCTCTGGCCGGAGGCACCCTGCCCGCCCGGCGTGGGCGCGATACCGGCTTCACCTTGCCCGTTGTACAGCGCACCAATCACGACCGGCTGGTCGATGTCGTCTTCGCTGAACTTGACGAGCACTTCCTGGCCGATGCGCGGTAGCCACTGCCAGCCCATGCCCGCGCCTGCCTGGCGTTGTGCCACACGCATCCAGCGGGTGCTGCGGTCATCAGCGCGCTCGCCTTGTTGCCAGGGGAAGCGGACGCGGATTTCACCGGCGGGGGTGGTGTGATGTTCGCCATCGCCACCGGCTTGCGTCTGGCCGTCGGGGCCGACCACGATGGCGCTGTGCACGCCTTGTGCCGTGGGTGGCGAGTACAAACGGCCGGTGTCGGGTTCGGTCACGGCCGGGCGCCAAGGGCGACGGGCATCGCTGGCGCGGAACAGGCCGACGTAGCCATACTTGCGCGCTGCGGCCAGCAGATCGCCGGTGGGCTTCAAACGTTCGACGGGCGCGTCCGCCTCTTGGAAACCGAAGACACCCGGGCCGGATTCCGGCGCGTCAGGCGGCGTATCAAACAGTAGTGAAGCGTCCAACCCACCCAACCGCTGGCCCAGCGCGAGGTGCGTGTCGGCCGTCAGGTTGTTGATGCCGCAGTGCTCCACCAGATCCATCAGCAGCGGATACGGTGCGCTGGCATCGGCATTGGGGTCCGAATTTACGTTGTTCGGCAGATGCGGACAGTCGCGCAACTGCAAGCGCGTGCCGCTGCGCAGCGTGCGTACCGTGCCACGGCCGGAGAACAGCAGCGCACGCGCTTCCAGGCTTTCCATGACTTGCTCGGCAACCCGCTGTGCGTTGGCGGCATCGGGCGCCAGCGATGGGCTGATCGACAGATACGCGTCGGGGCTGCCCGATACGGCACCAGCGCGTGCCGGCGCATGGCCACGCACGCTGCTCTTGCCTTCCGGGTCCCACGCGGCCACGGCCACGCCGCCTACTGTTGTGCGGCTATGGCAGGCGAGTTGTTGGATGGCGTCGCTTTCTTCCTGGCTGTGCGCGCGGTGGTAACGAATGCCGCCATCAGCCGCCGATTCCGTGTCTTCCGCCAACTGGGTGCTGTCGGCAAAGATCACCAGCGTATGACCGCCATGCGCCTGCTCATCTTCCACCGTGGTGAAGCCAAGCCCGGCTTCCGCCAGCAGGCGTGTGACGAAGTGGTAGTCGGTCTCACGAAACTGCGCGATGTGGCTGCGCGTGCCAAAGTCGTTCATGCGCGCCTCGGCGCCGGCGGCATAGCGCCACGACGCGTATGGCGCGTAGGGGTTCAGCACCTGCTCGAAGATGTCCGCCAGCGGCCGGTTCTGGAACACCTGGCTGTGGCGCTGCTGCGTCGCCAGCCAGAACCAGGGCACGACGGTCAGGCGATAGCGCGTGAGGCCGCCGTCTGCACCAAGCTTCTCAGCCAGGCGGATGAGCCCGGTGCGCTTGGCTTGCGTGCCATTGGCCAAGGTCGTGACCAACGTCACGCGTTGGCCGAGCAACGATTTGAGCGCAATGCGCGCGTTGGCGCTGACCGCCACCACGCGCCACTCGAACAAATCGGAGAGCGCCTCGCGGCCGAGCCACGCTTCCACCGCCAGGTCTGCCAGCGGGCCTTCGCCTTCCAGGGCATACAAACGATGCGCCGGAGCAAAGAGGTTCTGGAGAAGGGTCGTTACGTCCATTCGCTGTCCGATACTGCAACGACGGGCGCATCACGTGAGAAACGATGACGTGAAGCCGGCGCGCATGCATTGTGTGGGCGGCGCATTGTCTCGCATTGCGCCAGCCGCCTGATTAACGCCCGGCAACACAAACATCGCCTGGCGATTGCCCTTCCGGACATCCACCGAGCGACTATTTCCCCTTGTAATTGGGTTGATTGGCCGGTTGATTGGCGTTTTGCGGTGCAAGCAATGCCGCCAGCAAATCGGCATCCGGATCATCCGGTGCCAATCCGCCTTTACGGTTCTTGGCTTTTGTCGTTGCTTGCGGCTTTGCCTTTGTAACTTGTGCAACCTTGACCGGCGTATTGGTGGATTTTGCAACCAGCTTGGCGGTTTCCGCCTTGGCTTGCGGCGTATCACCCGATTTGGCCGTCACGGCATGCTGCACCGTGGTCGAGGTATGGGCATCCTTTGCAGGAGCATCGGCAGGTGCCTTGGCGGTTTGCTCCTCCTTGCCCAGCTTGTCGAGCGTGTGCTCGTCATTGGGGGTCACGTTGACGATGGTGGCCGCGGGAGCCGCAGCACTCTCACTGGCAGCCGCTGCTGAAGGCAGGGCCGCCGTAGCCTGCGCGGGCTCGGCCGCGGCCTGCTGTGCGGCTGCAGGCGTGGCAGGCGTCGCGTGTTCGGCCACCTGCGGTGCGTGCTGATCGCCCGACGGGTTCAGCACCACCCAGGCACCGACGCCCGCCACCAGCACCGCGATGACCGCAGCAATGCCATAGCGACGCCCCGAACGCTTGGGCGGCTTGCCACCTGCCCCGACCCTGCCTTCCAGGCTCGCGAGGATGCGTGTATGGCCAGCCTCATCAGTTTCAGGCTGGGAATTGAAGAGCGTTGGGGGCCCTTCTTTTTTCAAATCGCCGTTATTACTCATCACGAGTCCAGAATTGAAATAGAATGCGCGGCGAGCGTATGCGGTTCAAAAACAACGTCCGAGCATCAGGTACAACAAAACATGCCGATTCCGGTTGTGGCTGCTGATTCTAAGTCTGGCCTAGCTGAAAGACAAATGCTTAGGAAAGACACGCGCTTTCTTTATCGTTTGTTAATAAAGCAGAACCTAAAATCGGCTGAATTTTTATCGTTTCATAATATTTTCAACCCCTGAATACAGATATAAATCAGGCTGAATTGATGTAGACGCCTACGCTCCGCAGGTCGGTATGGTTTTCGTTGTTCTCGCTCTCTACTTCGTCGCCATGGTGGTGGTGGCTGCGGTGCTGCTGTTGCCGTCGGTTCGGCAGCGCTGCGCTGCGGTCGTGCGCGCGCAGTGGCAGCGCCTGAGCACCGGTGCGGCCGTGGTTGGTGCGCGCTCGGCGGGCTCGTTGCGCGGGTCAGTGGACAGCGCGGCGTCGAATGCGTCTGCGTTCAAGCGGTTCGTGGCGCGCCGGAAACTGTTGCTGCTGGGGGCTATGGGTGTGCTGTCGGTGCCACCCATTGTGGCGCTGGCGCTGCGCGAGCAGCAGTCGTTCGAGTTTGACGATGACCAAGTGCGTGAGCCGGACCCGCACATCTCTGCGCTGCTCAATGGTGAACGGCTGATCCCGCCGCCGCCGTTGCCGCCCGAGGTGTTCACCACGCGCGAGGTCGAGCTGATCCGCCCGGCCATCCGCGATGCGAGCCGCGACTGGAACCTGCTCGACGCCGATTTCCGCCAGCGTCTGCTGCTCGTCTACAAGATCATGCGCGACGAACACGGTTACGAGATGGCGCTGCTCGAAGGCTTCCGCAGCCCCGATCGGCAAGCCAAGCTGGCGGCGATGGGCAGCAACGTCACGCAGGCTGGGGCGTATCAGAGCTACCACCAGTACGGTCTGGCGGCAGATAGCGCGTTCTTCCGCGACGGCAAGCTGGTGATCAGTGAGAAAGACCCGTGGGCGATGCGTGGCTACGAGTTATATGGGCAAACGGCGGAGTCGGTCGGCCTTGTGTGGGGCGGCCGCTGGAAGATGATGGACCTGGGCCACGTTGAGCTGCGCCGCAAGGGCGTACTCGGCAAGCGTCCCGACGCGCCAGGCCAATGACGAATCGATGAATCGAACACATCAGGGGAGCATGCAATGACACGTCCCTTCATCCTGCTGGGTGACAAGACGGACCACGGCGGTGTGGTGATCAGCGCGTCGGGCAACACGTCCACGGGCGGCAAGGGCGTCGCCTGTGTGGGCGACAAGGTCACCTGCCCCAAGCAGGGGCATGGCGGCACCACCGTCATCGTCACCGGAGACCCGAACGTCATCATCGACGGCAAGCAGGCCGCTCGCCACGGCGACAAGACCGCCTGCGGCGCCACGCTCCTATCCAGCCAGGGCAACACGGGCAGCATCTGAGAACGACATGGCTGCACGACTCTTCCGATCCGGATTGACGCTGCTGGCAGCGTTCGTGGTGGTGTGGATTGCCGTCATCGTGTGGTGGCAGTCCACCAACCGCATGCCGAGCACCGCCGACATCGTCACCTACCTGTTCCTGCTGCCGTTGGGCATGGTGATTGGCTATTGGGTCATCAAGCGCGCACTGGACGGTATCCGCTCCAACGTGGCGGCCGGGCGTGAACTCTCGGCCGCAGCACCCGCTGCTGCCGCCAAGAGCGACGGCGCACCGGCCGACCCGCAAGATGCCACGCGCCACTGGCGTGCCGTACTGCTGGCCAGTGCGTTGCGCGCGCCGGGCGGCAGCGATGCGGCATCGCTGGTGGACGCCGTGCAGGCCAGCACCCAGCCGGGCCTGACCGACGTACAAGGATTCGGCCAACCGATCTTTGCAGCACCCGTGGATGGCCTCGACATCGAAGACCTGCGCACCGAGCTGACGGAGCGCCACCCAGACGTGAACTGGCTGGACGAACAGCTGCGCGCGTTGACGCTCGCTGGGCAGGTTGCCGAAGAACTTGCGGCCCATGCCGTCGCGCAACACCCAGAACCCGCCGGCCCGGATGCCACGCGGCTCGTCATCACCGCCCTGCTGCCGCGCGAATGGACGCCGCAACAACAGGCCATCGCAGATGCCTGGCTGCGCCAGCGCATCAGCGTGATCTGGCCGACGAATCACCTCACCCTCGAGCCGATCACCGCCAAGGGCGATGCCGATGCGCTGCTGCTGCTTGATCGCGCCACGCAGGCCGTCAACCGCATAAGCGACGAGCGCGTGCTGCGTATGCTGGTGGTGGCCGACTCGCTGGTCGGCCCCAGTGCAGTGGAACAACTGACGCAACACGAGCAGTTGTTCCAGGCCAACCGGCAGCATGGCCGCGTGCCGGGCGAAGCCGCCGCTGGCGTGCTGCTCTGCGCGCCGGCCCTTGCTGCTGCCCCGGCAACGCCGTCTGTTGACGGCACGGGTAACGATGCCCCACCGGCCGCCATCACGATCACCCGCGCCAGCGTGGCCCGCCTGGAAGCACCCACGCCCGATCGCGGCCACCCGCAACTGGAAGCCCTTAACGGCGCGGTACGTCACGTGCTGGAGACCCTTGCTGCCGCAGCCGCGCCTGCCGAAGCCAACAGCAAGACGCCGCCTGCCGATGCGAAGCCGGCCGCTGCCGATGCGGAACCGCTCGTCGCCAGCGTCGTCACCGACACCGGCATGCACCCCGTGCGCACCGTAGAAGTCGCGCGCATCTTCTCTGAACGCTTTCCCACGCTGGACGTGGCCGCCGATCTGCTGACCCTGGGCACGCCGTGCGGTTACGTCGGCGCGGCGGGTGCCCTGCTGCCCGTGGTGGTGGCGCACCAGTTGAGCCAGCAAAGCGGTAAGCCCGTGCTGGCCATCACCGCCAACGACATCCAGCAGCGCGGCGCCATTGCGGTGGTGCCGAGCCTGACCTGACCCTGAATTCCGAATCCGACTTTGTCCGCTCGCGAGCCGAAGGCAACATGCAACGCTTCCTGAACTTCCTGACCAACTCACGCACGCTGTCGGTTCTCGGCGTGATCGTGCTAACCATCTTTCTGCTGCTGATCGCACAGACCTTCGAGATTGGCCTGGTCTGGGCCGGCATCGCGCTGGGTGTGCTGCTGGCGCTATGGCTGGTGGCCTACATCTGGAAGCGCTGGCGCGCGCGTCAGGCCAGCAAGAAGCTGGAAGGCGTGCTGGAGCAGGCAGCCACGGCCGACAAGGCCGCCACGCCCGACAAGCGCGAGGAAGTTGAAGCCCTGCGCGTGCGCCTGGCTGAAGCCGTCAAAACCATCAAGCGCTCCAAGCTCGGCCAACTGTCAGGAGACGCCGCGCTGTATGAGTTGCCGTGGTACATCGTGATCGGCAACCCGGCGGCGGGCAAGAGCACGGCGGTGCTGAATTCGGGCCTGCAGTTTCCGTTTGCCGACAAGGGCGGCGCGGTCATTCAGGGCATCGGCGGCACGCGTAACTGCGACTGGTTCTTCACCACCGAAGGCATCCTGCTCGACACCGCCGGCCGCTACTCGGTGCATGAAGAAGACCGCCGCGAGTGGCTCGGTTTCTTGGATCTGCTGAAGCGCTATCGCCCGAAGGCCCCCATCAACGGGATCGTGGTGACGGTGAGCGTGTCGGAACTCACGCAAAACCGCCCCGAGTTCGCCATCAACCTGGCCAAGAACCTACGCCAGCGCGTGCAGGAGCTGACGGAGCGCCTGGAAGTGTTCGCCCCGGTGTACGTGATGTTCACCAAGGCGGACCTGATCACCGGCTTTACCGAATTCTTTGGCGACAGCGAGAAGCAGGAGCGCGACCGCGTGTGGGGCTCTTCCCTGCCCTTCGAGCCGGATGCCAAACCCGATGTGGCGGCCATGTTCGACCAGCGCTTTGATGAGCTGTGCGACGGCCTGAAGGAAATCAGCGTGGCGCAGATCGCGCTGCACCAGAAGAACAAGCTCTCGCCGGGGCTGCTGAGCTTCCCGCTGGAGTTTGCGTCGATCAAGCCGACGCTGCGCTCGTTCCTGGTCACGCTGTTTGATGAGAACCCGTTCCAGTACAAGCCGGTGTTCCGCGGCTTCTACTTCACCAGCGCGCTGCAGGAAGGTGCGACCAACAGCGCGTCGGCCGAACGCATCGCGCGCCGGTTTGGCTTGTCGACCGATGGCGCTGCGCGCAGCCGCGAGGTGTTCTCCAAGAACGGCTTCTTCCTGCGCGACCTGTTCTCCAAGGTGATCTTTGCGGACCGCCAGACAGTGCGCCAGTTTGCGAGCCCCGCCAAGACGCGCCTGCGCATCGCCACCTTCTTCGGGCTGGTGCTGGCGCTGGGCCTGATGCTGGGCGGCTGGACGTGGTCGTACATGGGCAACCGCACATTGACCGCCAACGTGCAGGCCGACCTCGACAAGATCGTGAAGATGCAGCAGAACCGCGTCGACTTGCAGGCCCGCCTGGAAGCGCTCGACATGCTGCAAGACCGCATCGAGCAGCTCGACCGCTATCGCAACGACCACCCGCTCGCGCTGTCGCTGGGCCTGTACCAGGGCGACACGCTGCAGCACAAGCTGCTGGATGAGTACTACAACGGCCTGCGCCAAGTCATGCTCAAGCCTGTCGGCGGCGCCATCGAAACCTTCCTGGCCGAAGTCAACGCGCACCCGGATCAGCTCGCGCCAATGGTGCGCCCGCCGGAAACCGGTGCGGTGATGACCACGTCTGTGACGACGGCCACCGCCACCATCGGTGGTGCCTCGGGTGCCGCCGCAAACACGCCGGCAAACAACCAGGCCACCGCCTCGACCGGTGCCAAGCGCTACACCGATGCCTCCCCCACCAACGTGGAAGACGGCTACAACGCGCTCAAGACCTACCTGATGCTGTCGGACAAGCGCCACGTGGAAGTCGCGCACCTGACCGACCAAGTCACCCGCTTCTGGCGCGGCTGGCTGGAAGACAACCGGGGCAACATGCCGCGCGAGCAGATGATCCGCTCGGCGGAACGCAACCTGTCGTTCTTCCTCGCGCACGTCAACGACGACAACTGGCCGATGCTGGAAGGCAACCTCTCGCTGGTCGACCAGACGCGTGAAAACCTGCGCCGCGTGGTGCGCGGCATGCCCGCCCGCGAGCGCGCTTACGCCGAGATCAAGGCCCGCGCCTCCACGCGCTACGCCCCGATGACCGTCGCCCGCATCGTCGGTGAGACCGGCGCGGGTGTGGTGGCCGGCAGCTACGCCGTGCCCGGCACCTTCACGAAGGAAGCATGGCTCGGCTATGTGCAGCCCGCCATCCGCGAAGCTGCCAACAAGGAACTGCAGACCAAGGACTGGGTGCTCAACGTCGCCGCACGCGACGACCTGACGCTGGAAGGCAGCCCCGAGCAGATCCAGAAGGCGCTGGTCACGATGTACAAGACCGAGTACGCCCGCGAGTGGCAACGCTTCATGCAGGGCGTGGCCATTCAGGATTTCACCGGCTTCGACCAGGCCGTCACCGGCATGAACCTGCTGGGCGACCCGACCAACTCGCCGATCCGCAAGGTGCTCGATACCGCCTACGACCAGACTTCGTGGGACAACCCGTCGATGCTCAACGCGGGCCTGAAGCAGGCCAAGACCGGTGTGCTGGGCTGGTTCAAGCAGCTCTTCGCGCGCCAGACGCCATCGCAGGTGAACATCAATGTCGACACGGGCAACATCGCCGATGCCGGCGCGATCCCGATGGGTCCGGTGGGCAAGGAATTCTCTGGCCTGGCCCGCGTGGTGATGGTGCGTGACGACAAGTCGCTGCTGCGCGGTTACATGGATTCGCTGTCCAAGGTGCGCACGCGCTTCAACCTCATCAAGAACCAGGGCGACCCGGGCCCGGGTGCACGCCAGCTCATGCAGCAGACGCTGGACGGCAGCGGCTCCGAGCTGGCCGACACGCTCAAGTACGTGGATGAACAGATGCTGACCGGCATGACCGACAGCGAGCGCGCAACGCTGCGCCCGCTGCTGGTGCGTCCGCTGCTGCAGTCGTATGCGGTGGTGATCCGCCCCGCCACGGCAGAAATCAACAAGGTGTGGAACGCGCAGGTCTACCAGACGTTTGCCACCACGCTGGCTGACAAATACCCGTTCTCGGCCAACGCCAAGATTGAAGCCAGCGCGGCCGAAATCGGCCAGGTGTTCGGCCCGGATGGCTCGATTGCCAAGTTCGCCAGCACGACCATCGGCCCGCTGTCGGTGCGCCGTGGCGACATGCTTGCCGCCCGCACCTGGGGTGACCTGGGCCTGTCGTTCGTGCCCGAGTTCACGACTGGCTTTACACGCTGGATCGCGCCGCTCACGGGCGGTGCAGCGGGTGGTGGTGCCGGTGGTGCAGCCGCTGCCGCCCCGCAGACGGTGTTCCAGATCCTGCCGGTGCCGTCGCAAGGCGCCACCGAATACACGATCGAGATTGACGGCCAGCAACTGCGCTATCGCAACACGCCGCCGCAGTGGGCCAACTTTGTGTGGCCGAACCCGCAAGGCACGCCTGGGGCGAAGGTCACGGCCACCACGTTTGACGGCCGCACGGTGGAGCTGCTCAACGAGCCGGGCCGCTTTGGCCTGGAGCGCCTGATTGCCACCGCGCAGCGCAAGCGTCGCCCGGACGGCGCATTCGACCTGTCGTGGACGAAGGACGGCCTGACGGTTGCCATCAGCCTGCGCATCATCAGCAGCCCGCAGACCGGCGGCACGACGGCTTCCGACTCGCCGCAAGGCCAGGGCCTGCGCGGCCTGCGCCTGCCGACGTCGATTGCCGACATGAACGCACCGCTCAACACTTCCACCCCACCCGCCCCGGCTGGCTCGCCGCCGGCGGGCCACACACCGGCCCCTGCTCAGACGCAGGCCGCAACCCGGTCCGCCGTGACGGAAGAGCAAGGGGGGACGGCACAATGAGCCTGACGCAGTTGCAGCTTTCGTACTTCGGCAAGCTTCCATCGCGTGGCGACTTTGTCAAAAGCGCCAACAACGTCCAGTTGCTCGACACGCTCGACCGCTGGCTGGCGCAAGGCATGGAACTGCTGGCCGAAGCGCCGGACTGGAAGACCACCTACGACACCTGGAAGCCGGTGCAATTCGCCTTTCTGGGCTCGCAAAGCCGGTTGGCGATTGCCGGCACGCTGATGGCCAGCAGCGACCTGTCTTCGCGCCGCTTTCCGTTTCTGACGGCGGCGGCGATGGAGGTGGACCGCCCGATCAGCTTCATCGCGCGCAGCCCGATCGCACTGGCCCGCCTGTGGACGCGCGCCGGCCAGCAGATGATTTCGCTCGGCCAGGCCTCGGATGCCACCGAGGGCTTGCGCCTGCTGGCCGAGGGGCAGCACAGCGTGGAAACCGACAACGGCACGCAGGCCTACGACGCCAGCTTTTCGGATTTCATCGACTTCCAGACCGTCTCAGGGCTTGAGCAGATGCTGCGCGCCGAGGGCCACAACATTCGCCTGCGCCGCACGCTGCTCGCACTCGGCACGCTGCTGCAGCCGGTCATGTCGAATGGCTCATCGCGCCTGGAGAAAGGGCTCACGCTGCCCCTGCCGGCCGATCCGCTGTACCGCAGCCTCGTCGCCAGCTTCTGGCTGGAGCTGGTGTCGCGCTTCCTGCAACGGGCGGACTTCGAGCTCTCGCTGTTCCTGGGCGAGATCAACGGCGCCGAGCGCCTGGTCATCGGCTTCAACGGCGCATCGTCGCGCACGCTGCACAGCGTGATGTCGCCGCTGGCGTATGCCGAGCAGAACATCAACATCGACGATCCGGAATGGGTCGACCAGCACGTGAGCGGAGAGTACGGCTTGGCCAAATTCGTGAGTTACCTGGATCAACCGCAGCTCTCGCTGCGCGTGGCGGTCGACACCTTCCGCGAAGTCTTCATCGGAGAATGAACATGGGTCTGGATGCAATCAAGCGTGGCTTCCGGCCAGCAACGATCCTGATGGTGTGCCTCGCCGCCCTGCCCGGCCTTGCTTTCGCTGCCCCGGGCGACCAGCCGCCGGCTGCTGCAACAGTCACGGCGGCCACGCCTACCCCGGGTCAGGTCGTCGCCGGTGGTATGGTGCCTGACGAGGCCACCAAGGCCACCGTGCTGGCCAAGCTGCGCGAGCTGTATGGCAGCGCCAATGTGCTGGACCAGATCGAGGTGGGCAACGTTGTATCGCCGCCCAACTGGTCGGCCAATGTGCAGAAGATCCTGTCGCCGGCCATCAAGCAGGTCAACCGCGGCCAACTCAACATCGATGGCACGCAGGTTTCACTGCATGGTGATGTGGGCAACGAAGCGCAGCGCCAGCAGATCACCAGCGACATGGCCACCACGCTGGGCCAGAGCTACACCATCAAGAACGGCCTGCGCGTGGCGGCAGTGTCCGAACAGGGCCTGCTGGACAAGACACTGGCCAACCGCATCATCGAGTTTGAAACCGGCAGCGCCACGCTCACGCCCAAGGGCCGCGCGATTCTGGATGAGATGTACACCGTGCTGCCGCGCCTGAACGGCCGCAAGATCGAGATCGTCGGCCACACCGACAACTCGGGCAGCCGCGCAATGAACCTCAACCTGAGCCAGGCGCGTGCAGAGACGGTGAAGAACTACCTGATCGCCAAGGGCGCCGAGCAAGGCACGTTGACGGCGATTGGCGTGGGGCCGGATCAACCCGTGGCGGCGAACAACACCGATGAGGGGCGGTCGCGCAATCGGCGGATTGAGTTTCGGGCGAGTCAGTGACGCAGCAGGATGCGCGCCGGCGGGCACGTCGGTTGCGTGAACCGTCGTCTGCCGCCCCACGACAACCGGCTGGCGAAAGGCGTGCAGCCCCCCAGATCCGGCTTGAGTACTGCGACCCCGCCGCGAAACTACCCGAGCAAATCGCGCAATTTTCATCATTGAAGGAGCGCATCTGGTGGCTTTGGTGTCATCTGGTATGGGCTTGGCAGCAGCTTGAGCACTGGCTTGCCAGTCGACGACAGGGTGCGCCTGTCGCGATCGTCAGTGGCATCATTCGCTCCGTACAGGTGGATAACGCGGCATTCAATGCCTATGAGGCGATGGGATGGACCGTCGCTTCCGATGCACGGAATGCGCATGACTACACCGACGATATCTCGCGAGAGACCTACTACCGCGTGACGCCTGTCGTCATCACGCTGACGGACGATCGGGTCATCCACTTCTGTGAATACCAAGTCACGGGCCGTTCGGTTTCGTCCAATGCGCCGTATTTTGCAGGCCTTAACGGCATGCGCGTGCTTGCTGCCGGCTGGTGGGACAACGACGTTTTTTCGGCGTGGGGCCTGCGTTTATCAGGTCGTCGCGAGCCGCAGACTGTCTATGTCGCGAAGCGCCCACGAAACTTGCCCGAGCCTCTTGAGGCGGTACTGTCAAACAGGAGGCCGGGCTTCAGCGAGGCGATCGGCCTTCTCGGCTATTCCAGCGTCCTGATGGTCGTGGTCATGCTGATTTTGGCAGGAGGTGAGTTCGGTTTCGCAGAGGCCATCTCCATCACGGGGATCATGGTGGGGCTCTTCAGTCTGGCTCCGGTGGTGCTCCTGGTGATCTCCCAGACGCTGATGCGCCTGATGGCGGGCCCCCTGCGCCCCATCCCAGAAATGATGGCCGCCGGGGAATACGGCGAGCGCCATCTGCGCTTGCGAAACTTTGACTTCGGCCGCTGTGAGCGCGACGTGTTCAACGCGCTGGAGCGGCAGAAGCAAGCGTAGTCTGGCGCGCATCAGACCACGCTGCCTCGGCATTCAGGGCGAGTCAGCAACGCAGCAGGAACCACGTCGGCGGAAGCGCAAACGCGCAGCGGATCAGCTCGCGTTGTCCGGCGACGGATCACCCAAACCCAGCAGCTCTTCAATCTGCGACAACGTCGCATCATCCTTGACCACCGTGCGCAACCAGGCGTGCAGGGGCATGTCGCCCCACTTGGCGGCGCGTGCCGCCAGATAGGCCACCGGGCTGTGCGGCTCGGTCTGGCGGAAGAACTCAGCCACTTCACGCAATTGATCCAGTGCTTGCGCGCGCGAGCGGATAGGCCCCACTACAGTTGCGACAACCGCTTCCGTTGCAGCCTGCCCGGCAGCTTGCTGAGTTGCCTTGGCTTCCACCGCAACCGGCTTGGGCTCGGGCTTGCCACCGAAACGCTCGACCAGCGCACGCACCGTCTGCAACGTCTCACGCGCGGCGCGGAAGCTCGGGGCATGGTCCCCAGCACGCCCATCGAGCACGGATTGCAGCCGCAGCAACGCTGCCCCGCAACCCACCACATCGTCATGCAACGTCTTGTAGAACGCCGGTGACGTAGCCCGCTTGGCGGCCTCGAACTGCTCCTGCGTGACCTTGCCGCGCGAAAGCTCATCGGCCTGATCCGGATCGCGGCGGATCGCCTCGACCAAGCTGCTCGCGACTTCCCAGTCGACGAGGCTGTAGCCGCCTTTGGAGGCATCCACCAGCGGCACTTCGCGGATCAACTGGCTCGAACGTGCGGCCAGCCACGCCATGCTGCCCGTGCGCGCCTCGGGGTCGTCGGCCTCGGGCAGCGGGTAGATGTGTTCCCAGTACTGCTCGCACAGGCCGGAGATCAGTTCATAGCCCTCGCGCAGGCCGGCAAAGCCGCGCTCCTTCGAGAGGGCCTCGGTCAACCACGCAAGCAGGCGCAGATCCTTCGTGCGGTTCTGCAACAGCGACGTGCCTTCGGTGATCACGGCGCGCCAGTCGGCCTCCTTGATCTCGGTCACCCACTCGCCCTGGTCGAGCGACGGATCGTCAAAGCGGCGCGCCTCCTGGATGCTGTCGAACTCGGCAGAGAAGAGCATGTCTTCGCCGCAAGGTTGAGCGCCTGGCAGCGGGGCGAGCAGTTGTTCAAACGGAAGAGTTGCCATGATGTAACTAGACGAGAAGATTGATATGCCTTCCCGGTATCGCCTCTGAAGAGCGTCCCCGGGCATGTCTCTTTGCTTTGTTCAACGATCGAGCGGTGGCTTGTCGTCTGGGTACCGCACCTCCACGATCGACACGCCCATCCAGCTGCGTCTTATCTCCAACACATAGCGATTGCCCCGTGCGACCGAAACCGCCTCTCCGGTAGTGGATGGGCTACTCCCGCCCGTCGAGAGGAAGTCCCCGGCATCAGGACCGTCCAACAACTGGAACTTGACATGGCTGGTCGACCTCGTGCTGCGATACCCTGACCCGGGCGACGATCGGGTGTCATCGCATCTGGCAAGCACGAACAGCGGTTTAGCAAAGGCGGCGTTATATACGTTCATCAGGCTCTCGCCATTGGCCCCGACCACGATCAACAGGCAAAAGAACATTGCGCTGCCAGCGCCCGAGAGATCAACCGGGCCAGCGCGCTCGCTTGCCGGTATGAGCATTGAGGCGCCCATCGTCATCAGTATCAACAAGACGAGCGACACGACAAAAACGAGCGGCCAGCGCACCAGCCACCATAGCCAACTCTGATCCCCCGCCCAATGCGGATAGGGGTTGAGCTCGTAGAGAAAAAGCGACAAAAAAATCGTGAAGATGGCGCCGAAAAGGAGACCGACCATTGTGCCGGCACCGCTTTCCCCTGGCCCTTCACCCGAGGTTTCGGTAGACGCTGTTGTAGATGCTTCTGACATCAGCGGTGCGCTCTCTATCGATATGCAGTAGAAATCATGAAGAATGGCGGGGTCGGTTCGCAACCCATTTGACTCGCTGGATTGATTGATGCCGATTGTCCCCTGCAGTACGCTTTGCAGAGACCTGCATTGACTTAGGTCGACGAGTCCTCAAGGTTTGATGAGTCGACAATCAGCCAGCGCCAGCGTCAGGCCAACGAACTGCCGGTTTAGGCAATCCAGCGTGATGTCCTTGCTGGGCTTGTACGCCGAAAGTTTGTTGTCCGGAAACACAGCTTTCAACGTGTCGCGCTGGTCATCTTGAAACGGCGCGCCGACCTTGAGGTCTTCGGTCACAGCCAAGGTGTTCAGGCTGTCATCAGACAGCGGATACACCTGCCCCTTGAACTCAAGTCGATGGCCGTCGTACTTCTTTGCTGCGCTGGCCGCGTCCTTGAAGTACTCGGTGAGGACTTGCCGGTATGAAACCTGAAGAGGCGCGTCGTCACCTGCCAGTGCGGAGCCGGCGACCAGCGCTGCGAGGATCGGGGCAACTGCAACGCGAAGCAGTGGGGCCATGTTGGTGCGTTTGAAAATAGGGCAATCCTTGCTTGGCTGCGATGGGATTCAACGGTGCTGATGCTACTCAGGGCGCGTCGGTTTAGGGGGATTGTTTCTAAATCTTCATGTGGCGATTAGGCCGCCCCGAAGCGTTCGATGCCGGTCAAGACCACCCCGGAATGCTGATATCTACTGGTCGTATACACCGAGCACAGAAGTCCCCATCCAACTCCATTTCAGCGAGAGCAAGGCAGGCTTGCCGTCGTCGGTGCGTGTCCCGTGTCCGCTCGTGCCGCTCCAGCTGAAGAAAAGGGTTTCCCCTTTTAACGAGCCCTCCAGAACTTCATACTGAACCTCGGTGCGGCTGATGCTCCGAGGGCCGCTTGGAACAATGAACGTGCTGATGCGTTTTGCCTTCACAATCGCCCCCTCACCGTATGAAGCGTTGTACAGGTTCATGAGGGTGCCGCCACCGAATGTGACGACGGCAAGCCCAGTCGCAAACAGAACCGCGTTCATTCCGTCCGTCGCTCTATCGAACTCCTTCGCAAAATCTACGTCGTCGATCCGACTGGCAATGATCGTCTGCAACGTTACGCACAGCATCACGGCAGCGAAGACCATCGGATAGCGCAGCCACCACCATCGCGCGCTTTGCATGCCACCCAATGGGTAGGGGTCGGCAAACCCAAAGACAATCAACAAGAGAGCCGCCACAACGATCAGCACGGTGAGAACCGCGCCGATGAAAACTATCTCGCTGGGTGGGCTGTCTGTAGCTTCAGGCATCGTGATTCATGTGGAAGCCGTTGCACTCGCTTGGCGCTGCTGCTCAGGCTCAAATCCTGCCAACCTCTCCACCTCGGCGACGCTCAAAGCAGGACCACCCGCAGCGGCAATCACGTCCGCCGGAAACGGCATCGACTGACGACTATTGACCGCTTGCGCAGTGTTTCGCCGGGCAGGATGGATGGGCCGTCTTCTTCCAGTGCGGGACCAGCACTGCGTAGCCGGCTGGGGCATCAGGATCTTCGTATTCAGTGGTCAAAATTGACACGAACCGACTTGACTCTCAACCCGGCGTCGTCCAACGCAATGGCTCTTCCGGCCCAATGCCGTCTTCGCGGCGCTTCTGGCCGCAATCACTAGCCCATTCCTCTGGGAATGTCGGCCACGTGCAAAGGCGCTCGGCCAAGCAATGCAGCGGCGCCCAGAGAAATGTCATCAGGAAGGTCAGCCGTGTTTGCGCAGAGTTCTCCCCGCGTCCTTCAATTTCATCCAGCACGCGAGAAGCTGACAACTCCGTTTCCTCCAAATGCTGACTGGGCGTATGGAACCCCTTGCGTAGCCACTCATACGCATTGGGCTCGGGCACCTTGTCCATACCGTCTTCCATGAAGGTGCGGATGTACTGCCACAGCCCTTCACCCGCTAGCTTTGGGCCAACCCATAGCACGTCTTCACCCTTGCGCTCCGGGTCGTTCGCATCCAGTGCTGGCCAGTACAGCACCAAACCTCGCATACCGAACGGACCGCCGCCTCGTTCCTGCCGCAGCTGACGCGCAAACTTATCGTCGATCTGATCGGGGGTCATCTCACGCGGAGCGCACCAATTCACGTGTGCTTGAACGCGATCCCAGTCCAGGATGACATTGCCGCCGTACCGCTTCGGACGCAGGACGTAGACCTTACGCGTGGTGCGGTTGAATCGATAGCGTGCCCGGAGATCAGTAAAGAATGTCGGCGTGATGGAAACGCGCCAAAACAAGGCGGCAAAAATTACTGCGAAAGCAGTGATACCAGCAGCAATCAGCGAGTCGACCAGCCAGTCGCTGGAATTCACAACGATCCAAGTCGAGATGGCCACCGAGAATACCGGCAGCATGACCAGCAAAGTCGCCAGCAGAAGCAGAAGCGAACGATCCTCTTCCCCCATGTTGGAAAGCTCGATGAAGTGTTCATTGCGATCAAAGAGCACTCGCATCCAACCAAGGCTTGGGCTCACAGATTTGCCTGCCCCGCCTCCAGAAGGCAAGGACAGCGAGGTGTACCGATTGATATCGGCAATGTATTCGACTGCCTCCTTTCTTCCTCGCTTCCTGATGTGTTGATGGAATGCCGCTTCGCAATCAAACATACCTACTCTCCAAATCACCCACCTATTTCAGCTAACGCATCTGCCAAGTCTTTGGACATTTCATCCTCACTCTTGTGAGGCGTTTTCGGACTGCCTACCTTATGGAAGGGCTGCGCTTGTAGCCAATTTTCCCATGCCGTCCCCTTCAACTTAGCGATCACCGCTGTCATTGCCAAAGTCGCGACGGCACTCCAAAGGTTCAGACGAAGCAACCATTGTGGTGCGGTCACGAAGCGCGCTGCCCAGATCGTTCCGAACGCCGTGGTACCGCCGGTCACCATGCGAGCGAAATAGGCCTCCGCCAATTTGCTTCTCCCCTCTCCCGCAGCCGTCGTTGCATCGACGGCGTCCACAACCACCCCCACAATCATGCCAGCTGCCACGTACCGTGCGGCACCGGCCTTCAATACCAACAGTTCCCTTTCTGCTGTGGCGCTCACCCCGGCCTTCTGCGCTTTCGAAAGCACGTCCGGCACTTTCTTGTAGACAGCCTTTTCGTAAAACTCCGCGCGCGTTTGCTTGAGCGTACCGACCATCGTTGACAACGCCGCAGTCAAGTCCGCCAACGAGCGCGGGTCTTTGCGCGAGTAGGCACGCGCAAGCGCAGGCAACACCGCCAGCGTATTCACCCCGCTCAGCACATAACCCACTCGCATTTCCTGCGCCGCGCTATCCGCTCCGCCGCGGTTGAAGAGATTTCTGGCCTTCTTCTGGATCGAATATGACAAGGAGTCAAGGACGCTTTTGCGCTGCTGGAGACTGAGATTGCCTTCGCGCAACGCCACAAGATGTGCGGCCGCCTTCGAGCCCAATCCGTTCACGAGCATCATCGCCTGCGCACGAGCAATCGTCGCTTCCAGCTTCGTGATCGGTGCCGCCTTGACCTTGCCCACGACAGCAGCCAACAGAACTGCCGAACGCGTTTCCATTGCCGCCTTGCGGACTTCCGCAAACGCATCCCTTCCCTTCGTGAAGGCAGCAGCCTTGTCTTTACCAGCCTTGACGTCATCGATCGCCGCCATGATCTTGGCCGTCTCTTTGTTGATCTTGTCGGCGTTCTTGATCGTCTTGCTCAGTGCCTTGATCGCAGTCAACGCGTCAGCGTAGGCCTTCTGATCACGAGCGCCCTCCCGAGCGTCGGCTGGCACGGCTTCATCGACCGGCAACGGCTGGCTCAGTTGCTTGAGCGCACTCTCCATCTCCTGGCTGATCTCACGGTTGTTCAGGCTCAACATGCGCCACACCAGATTCTTCTTGTGCGGTGTAAAGGTATCGAGCGCGCCATACCACGCCCTGCCGCGCGGGCTGTTGTCCAATTGCAGCAGGATCGTACAGAGCTGGCCGGCACAGCGGTCTCCATCCCCCGTGTCCGGGGAGGCGGTTTCGCTGTATAGCCCGAGTGCCCGGTCCGTCAGGCTGTCGGCCTTGAGCCAAGAGACAAGGTCTTCGGCAATCAAGTTCATCTTGGCATCGCGATCGTCCAAGCGCTTCTTATGCAGATCGTCGAAATCGGTGAGAACCTTGAGGTTGCAGTAGTTTTCGACGCTCTCCTTGACCTTCGTACCAAGGGCCTTCACCGCGTCATCATGCTTGGCGGTTCGCTCGTCGATCTTCTTCTGAAGATCAGCCTGCCGACGGCGATTCAACTCCTGAATGCTGATGGTTTCGTAGGTGCCATCCGCCTTGCGAATCTTGACGGGTTGCCCGCTATCCGAACCTGGGTAGCGCTCCCCCATGTTTTCCCGGACTTCCCGCATGCGATCCGTCCCGTCTTCATAGTCGGCGACGGCCTTCTTTTCCATCGCCTCCTTGATGATCCGAATACCCTGGCTCGCACTATCCTTCCAGGCATTGCTGTAACCTTGCAGGTCTTTTTCGTTGAGCCACTGAACATAGGGGATCGCGGCGCTCAGATGATGCATGCTCAGTTCCTGGGCAATTCCAAGCGCATCTTCACAGGCCACCACCGCGCCCTTGTTGTCCTGCAGGAACTTTCGCATGCCTTCCAAACGTGGGCCGTGCGCCTTCTGATAGGTCGGCTGCGTCATGAGAATGCTGTGGACATCCTCCATGATCACGGGTGGAGCTTCAGGCATTGCGAAGACCTGCACATCGGTCTCTTCGACTTCATAGTTGCCCCAGGCGCGTTCCTGCGGGGACAGACCCATCAGGCCAAAGTACTGTTCGTTGCCCACTGTCTGCACTGCGGCGTCGGTCAACGCCGCAAACTCAAGCACCTGCTTGTCGAGCTGCGCCGGCTGCAGCGTGTCGGTCTGACTTGTGCTGCCCTTACACCAGCCTGCCACGTCAAAGCTCTGCATGTACTTGGCAGGATTCGGCTCGATCTCACTCTTGAGATACTGCGGGTCGATCGGGTCGGGATGAAACACGTACCACAGCGATTTGACGTTCTTCGCGTCCGTCACCCAGGCCAGGCAGTTGTTGGCTTGCCGTGCATCACGTGCGCACACAATGACAGGTTTCGCATCGTCTAATTTCATCACTGGAAACTGATGCAAATAACCATGCGGGTGCACTGCGTAGCCTTGCCACTCCAACAAGCCATCGCGTTCAATGCGCAGGTACAGGTAGCCTGAACGCAGCATACGCACGCCGTAGCGTACCGTCTTGGCCTGAACGCCGCCGGGCTTGGTCTGCAGCTTGCCGACTGGCTTGAACTTGTCCAGAACGCTTAAACCATCGTCTCGCGAACTGTAGCCAACGGCATAGCGTGTAAACAAAATCGGCAAACCTTCTCGCTTGCACTGTCCGCACGGTTTCTCACAAGTCATGCGTCTCTTCTCCGGCATTCAGGCAGGCATGGAATGCGCTTACAAACCGCGTATCGGGGTCCGAACGCAATGCCTGCAAAGATTGGGTTAGCACGCGCGCCCAACGCGGCGCGCGCCAGTCGATCGAAGGCGGTACCTCACGGTAGCGAACGCTGCACCAAACGTAGTCTTCGAGGTTTTGACCGTCCAGGTTGAGCGATGCACCGGTCTCCAGCAATTGCTGCATCAGGCTTCCATCTGGCTGGCCTTGCTGCGGTATGCCGTTCTCTGCAAACCGCAACCAGATCTGATTGCCAACAGGCGTCCAATGCGCTTGGCGCCATTGCTCAGCGTTCAACAACCGATTAAGCAGAATGGGGGCGGTAGGCTCCCCCCCTGGTGCAACAGATTTCTCTGCCTTGAACCATGCGAGTTCCGACAAAGAAATGTCGGCCTCGGTCGCAATCAATTCATCGGCGCCCCAAGGCTTCCACGGCTGCTCTAAAGACCACCACGCCAGCACCGGACCCAACCAGGAGACGCGCTGGCCGCCCGAGAGCGCGGGCCATACCCGCTGCATAACTCGCGGATCCTGATAGCGAAACAGACGTACCGTACGCCCTCCGGGTTCGTACTGAAAGCCAAGCCCCGCCAGATGCTGTGCGAGCGTGCGTGCGGAATCCCTACTGAACAGGACCGCACAGAGATGTTGCTTCACCAATCGTTGGTAGATCTTCTTGCCCGCGGTCTCCAGCCAGCCCGCCAAGAACTCTTGAGCACGCACCTCGGCAAAACTGCTGGCGCCTCCGTCCGGCAATGCGTAGGAAGGTAGGGGAACAAGGCAAGGCGCCTCGCCTTCTCGCCCGGCATAGATTTCATCAGGTACAGCGACGCGTGCTGCAGCCGCTTCGGGCCACGCCTCGGATACCGCAACTGCCAACGGGCTGTCGTCCCAGGTATCCAGCAACAGATAGGCTTGCAACGAGCGGCCATCTGCATCTCGTTGCCCGAGCATGTGATAGCCGGATGCAAGTTCGCGGCACAACTCCAGACAGCGAAGATCCGGCGCCGCGATGTCGGTATTGGCGTCTTCAGGCCACCCGCTTTCCAAGGCTGACAAAATGCGAAGCGTCATACAGCAACCTTACCTTTTCAGCGCGAAACCGATGCTGCACCCTGGGCTGCCGCATCGCCTTCCTGTGTACTGCATCCCTTGAGATTGCCGCTGGCCAAGCTGTTATTCACCGCCGCCCCACCCGGCCCCACAAACTGATGCCCCGCCCCCTTGAACGTCACCATCCCAGGCGCATGCAACTCGATCGTGCCATTGGTTACCTTGATCTGCGCACCCCCCGCATTGACCAGCACGTACTGCCTGGCCTCGGCCGTCACGCTGGCCTGCGTTGACGCCACAGTCACAGCCTTCTCGGCCACGAGGTGGCTTTCACCCTTGAGACTGCTCAACCCCACCTTGCCGCTGGCGGCATGCATGGCGATACCCGGTGTGGCATCCCCCGCCTGCCCGAGCGACTTGCCATGCGCGTACAGGCTCAGCCCATCGGCCACGGCGACGGATAGGTTGCCCCCCACCGCCACATTCGCATCCTGCTTGGCGGCAAGCGTCACCTGCGTACCGGCAACGATCACGGTATCGGCGGGCGTGGTGGTAACGATGCCCTTGGGCGCGGAGATCTGCAGATGCGGCTCGCTGTAGGCAACAGCCTCGGCACCTTCACCGGCGCTCTCGGTGTGCCGTAGAACGTCGGTGGTGTGACGCAATTGCTTGAGCGCAGGCAACTCCTTGGCAGCAGGCTCATCGGCCAGACCTGCTTTCTGCTTCTGCGCGGCTTCAGCCAGGGACTCGGCCAGATCGCTTGTCGCTTCGATCTGGCTGGCGGCGGCTTCACTGTCCTGCAATGCCGCATCGGTGCCGGCGCTGTGCGCGGTGAGCAAAAGGCCGGCGCCCGCGCGCACGCTGCCGCTGTCGTCGGTGGCCAGCGCGGCACCGTGGCCAAGATCCGCCTGACGCGCGCTGTCGATCTGTTCCTTGTGATGGCCCAGCACGAGGCCGGTGGCGGCCTGCGTGGTGCTGAGTTGCGTGCGGCCCTGGCCTGCCGTGTCGTCAAACACGAGCTGGTTGTAGCCCGATGTGCCTGCCTGGCTGCCCGCAAGCGCCTGGGTCTTGATGCCGGAGAGCACCGCGTTGTGAGCATAGGCGCCTTGGCTCTTGCTGTCGCCGGCAAACCAGGCAGGTGCGTTGCCGGTAGCACCGGCCGCACCCGCCTGGTTCTGGTTGTACTGTGCGTCGGTCTGGCCGGTGCCGTTGTAGGCAGCGCCCACCACCACGGGCCGGTCGATGTCGCCTTGCAGGAATTCCACTAGCACTTCCTGGCCCACACGTGGCAAAGCCACACCACCCCAGTTGGGGCCGGCCACCGGCGCGGCCACGCGCACCCAGGCACCCAGGCCTGCGCTGGCGCGTGCGTTGTCGTCGCCAGCCGGGTGGGACTGGCGGCTGGCAGAACGTGCGCCACGCTGCCAGTGGAATTGCACCTTGATGCGGTGGTCGCGGTCTGTATGCACCGGGCCATCGGCGCCAATCACGAGTGCGGTCTGGCTGCCGTTGACAGTCGGACGCGGGTGCAGTGCGCGGCCTTGCTCGTCGCTCTGCTGGGGGCGCACGGGCACACTGTCGCGCACGACGGTGAAGTGGTTGCGGTAGAACGTGGCGTCTTCGCCAGCGCCCTTGTTACTGCCGGCGCCAAGCACATCGCCATCCTTCAATGCCCCGAGCGTTTCGGTCAGCACCTGCCCGAAACGGTCGTTGAAGTTATTGCGTGCCTGGTGCGTCACGGCCAGCACGGCAAAGCGCTGGTCGCCCTCATCGTGATCAAAGTGGTCGGTCAGCTTGAAGCGCGTGCCGGTCGCCAGCGTACGCACGCTGCCTTCGCCATCGAACTGCTTGTCGCGCAGTTCCAGCGCTTCCATCATCAGCCGTGCGACACGCTGTGCCTGGTTGTTGTCTTCAAACCAGTATTGGCCGGGGTAGTCGGTATCCTGCAGCGTCAGTTGCGGGCCATCGCTGCCCTGCTGCTGGCCCCCAAGCTGCGCCGTGCGCTTGGCATTGGCGCGGTAGTCCCAGCTTGCGATCGACACGGCGTTGGCCTGCCAGCGGCGCGTGCCCTGCCAGCGGTCAATCACGTCTTCGGTGGCGGTGGTGTCCGCACGACCAAAGCGGATACTGGCTTGCGCGTTGTCGGTAAACACGTCATTGGCATCGGCGATGACCATGCGGTGCACGCCCAGCGCATCGCCATCCTTGGCTTCGTGCTCGAAGAAGTAGAACAACCCCTCCTCCGCCAGCAGGCGCGTGACGAAATCGAAGTCGCTCTCTTCGTATTGCGTGATGACGCTGCGACGCGTGTAGACCGCGCTGTCGCGCAGCGCCCAGCGCCACGCGGGCACCAGCCGCCCTTGTCCCTGGTAGTCACCAAACAGGCTGTCGATCACCTCGATGATCGACATGTCCTGGAACAGGAAGCTGTCGCGGCGGTAGCGCAGGAACGCGAGCCACGGCTCGATCACCAGCCGGTAGCGCACCAGGCCGCCGTTTGCACCGAGCTGCTCAAAGCGCGTGACGTGACCGTGGAACGGGCGCAGCGTGCTCCGGCTTTGCTGCGTAAGCAGATCGAGCCGCACCGGCTGGCCGAGCAGCTTGGTGGAATCGATGTCGGCGTTGTCGGACAGCGCCGTCAGTTCCAGCCGGAAGCCACCGGCATCCATATGCTCGGCGGCGTCCAGTTGTTCGGGCAGCAGCGCGTTCGGCCCCAGCGGCGTTTCCAGCCGCAGCAGGCGGTTGGCCTGGGTGAAGGCCGCGCGCAGCAGGTTTGCCAGCTCGGTCGAAGAGACCATGGTGTGCTCGCTTATTGAATGCGGTACTTGAACTCGCCGCTCTTGCCGACGCCCACCTTGATCTTCTCAACGCTGCCACCTTCGGCCATGCGCGTGAGCACCGATTCGGCAATCTCGGGCAATAGCGTGCCGTTGAGGATGTGGTCGACTGCGCGGGCGCCGGCATCCACCTCGGTGCAGCGTGCGAGCACGGATTCCACCAGCGCGTTGTCCCACTGGAACGTGGCCTTGTGGTTGACGGCCACGCGATCGCGAATGCGGCCCAGCTTGAGCGTGATGATCTCGGCCAGCACGTCGTCAGAGATCGGGTAGTACGGCACCACCTTCATGCGGCCGAGGAACGCCGGCTTGAACGCCTTGTAGAGCGTCGGGCGCAGCTGTTCGGCCAGCGCATCGGCGTCCGGCAGTTCTTCGGCCGCCTTGTTCAGGCACGCCTGCATGATGTTCGACGACCCGACGTTGGACGTCAGGATGATGATGGTGTTGCGGAAGTCGATCGGGCGGCCTTCGGCGTCGTCCATCTCGCCCTTGTCGAACACCTGGAAGAACATCTCCAACACATCGGGGTGGGCCTTCTCCACTTCATCCAGCAGCACCACGCTGTACGGGTTGCGGCGCACGGACTCGGTCAGCACACCGCCCTCGCCGTAGCCAACGTAGCCCGGGGGCGAGCCCTTGAGGCCCGACACGCTATGTGCCTCCTGGTACTCGCTCATGTTGATGGTGATGAGCTTGCGCTCGCCACCGTAGAGGATGTCGGCCAGCGCCAGCGCCGTTTCGGTCTTGCCCACACCTGACGGGCCGGCAAAGAGGAACACGCCGCGCGGCTTGTTCGGGTCTTCCAGGTTGGCGGTGGCGGTGCGCACGCGCTGTGCGATGGCATCCAGCGCGTGGTTCTGACCGATCACGCGGGCGGCCAGCAACGGCTTGAGGTTCAACACCGTGCGCAGTTCGTCCTTGACCATGCGGCCGAGCGGAATGCCGGTCCACGCGGAGACGATTTCCGACACCACGTGGCCATCCACTTGCAGCGGCACCATCGGGGTTTCGCCTTGCAGTGCGCGCAGCTCGGCCAGTAGCTTGGCCAGTTCGTCCGGCTCATCGGCGGTGCGGGCGCGCTTGGGCATCGACACCACGTTGCTGTTGGCTGCCACGGGCAGCGCGTCTTCCTCTCCGGCTTGTGTGGTGCCGCTTTCGCGCGCTTCGCGCAGGGCCTGGATGCGGGCGACGAGTTCGCGCTCCTTGGCGAGGCGTTCGGTGTTCTGGGCAACGCGCTGCTCCAACTCCACGCGCTGCGCATTCAGGGCTTCCAGGCGCGCATCGTGTTCTGCGCCGGCGCTTTGCTCGCGCTCCAGTGCATTGATCTCGCCTTGCAGGCGCTCAAGCGTCTTCTGATCGTCTTCAATGGCGCCGGGCGTGGCGCTTTGGCCCAACGCCACCTTGGCGCAAGCGGTATCCAGCACGCTGACGGCCTTGTCCGGCAGTTGACGCCCGCTGATATAGCGATGCGACAAGCGCACCGCCTCGGTAATCGCTTCATCCAGCACCCGCACGCCAAAGTGGCGCTCCATCAGCGGCGCCATACCACGCAGCATGGAAGCCGCCAGCGGCTCGCTCGGTTCTTCCACCTTGACGACCTGGAAGCGGCGGGCCAGCGCGGCGTCCTTCTCGAAGTACTTTTTGTATTCGCTCCACGTGGTAGCGGCGATAGTGCGCAGTTCGCCGCGCGCCAGCGCCGGCTTGAGCAGATTGGCCGCATCGTTCTGGCCAGCCTGGCCACCTGCGCCGATGATGGTGTGCGCCTCGTCGATGAACAGGATGATCGGCTTCGGGCTCTTCTTCACCTCGTCGATCACGTTCTTCAGGCGGTTCTCGAACTCGCCCTTCACGCTGGCACCCGCTTGCAGCAAACCCATGTCGAGGGTGCGCAGTGTCACGCCTTGCAGCGGCGGCGGTACGTCGTTGGCGGCCACGCGCAGGGCCAAACCCTCCACCACGGCGGTCTTGCCCACGCCGGCCTCGCCGGTCAGGATCGGGTTGTTCTGGCGGCGGCGCATCAGGATGTCGATCACCTGGCGGATCTCGGCATCGCGACCGATCACCGGGTCGATGCGGCCTTCGCGTGCGGACTGCGTCAGGTCCACCGTGAACTGGTCCAGTGCCGGCGTGGACGACAGCGCTGCGGCGGGCTTGCCGCCATCTTCGGCCTGAGCGGTTGCATCGTCGGCAATATCGACGGCCTGCTCCTGCTCGTCCGAACCGGCGGTCATGCGCTCGAAATCGTGCTTGAGGCGGTCGACCTCGAACTTGGCAAACAAGCGCGAGCCGCGCTCCGCCAGGGCAGACAGGCTCGGCTCCGTCAGCAAGGCCAGCAGCAGATGGCCTGAGCGGATGCGCGTGATTTGGGAATCCAACGAGGCGATCAGCCAACCGTGCTCGAACAGCTTCGGCAGATACGGCGAGAACGCGGGCGTGCGCGTGTTGCCCTTCTGGAAGCGGCCAATCTCTGCTTCCAGATCACGCTGCAGCGCTGCCAGGTCAATGCCGCTGGCGCGCGCGGCAACGGCGAAATCGCTGCGGCGGTTTTCCAGCAGTGCCAGGAACAGGTGTTCAAGGTCGACCTCGTAGTTGCCTTGCGCCATACACAGCGAGGCGGCGCGCTCTGCAGCCTGCCGGCTGGTCGCGTTCAGCTTGGCGATCAGGGTCTTGAGTGGGATGGCCATGGCGGCAGGGCTCCGAAGGATCGAAAAAGGTGTCGGTGATTGGTGTCAGTGCAGCGGCGCGAGTGTGTAGCGCGCATCGCTGCGGTCTTGCTGCGCGGGGCGCGAGCACAGGAAGGTGTCCCACCCGATCCTGCCGCTGTCTTCTGAGCCCAACGTGCAGCCAGTCACGTCCTGCTGGCGCAGGATCAGCTTGATTTCAAATTCGAGCGTGGTGCCGCACAGGATGGTCAACATCTTGCGCAGCGCCAGTGCGCCCGGCGCGCCGGGCAGGAAGTTGCGGTACTGCGCCCGCTTGAGCGGGCCGACCCACAGGCGCACCCGCAGATCGCGCTGCCAGACGCGGGCACCGGCCAGAGCAGTTGCGCCCAGCACATTGCTCGTGCTGCCAAGCCGCGTGTACTGCGATGCGGGCACGTGATACCAGCTACCCACAAATTGCTCCACACGCACCGGCGCCTGGAAGTAGTCGGCCAGCACGCGCTGCAGATACGCGGCAGACACGGGGCGGTGGCGCACCGCAGTGGCATAGCCGGCCAGTGCTTCGTCGTGGATGGCGCCGGGTGTGCCAGTCAGATCACTGCGCAGCGTCTTGTCCGCCGCGCCCGCCAATGACAGCAGCAGCGGCAGGTAGTGTTTGCTGTTGTCGACTTCGTACTGGAACGGCAGCCGGTACTTCTTCCACGCGAGGTAGAACAACGCCGTTGCGCGGTTCGAGAAGATGTCAAAGAACGCGCGGGCTGCACGGTCGCGCCAGACCGATTCGCGCTCGGCAACGATCTCGGTGTAGCGCAGCGGCAAGGCGCCCTGTCCACCGAGCATGCCGAAGAACGAGGGCGTAATGGCGAGGTTGTCGAGCGCGCCCTCTTCCAGCGCGGCGATGAAGGCCTCGTCGGTTTCCAGCATGTCGGGCGTCAGGCTTTCGGCCTCGATCCCCTGCAACTCGCTGGGCGGAAACGACAGCGACAGCGTATTGCGAAAGCTCACCCGCGTGGCAAGCGCGTGCTCGGACGAGGTGCTGCCACGGCGCGCGAAGAGCTGCTCCAGCAACCGCACGGCCTGGAAGAACTGATACCGGTGCGGCTGCTTGAGCAGCCGGCGGATCACACCAGGATCGATTCGCCGCTGCGGGGTGCGCATTTGACCAGTTCCTTGCCGCTGCGGCGCGATACCGCAATCAGCTGTACAAAGCTGTTCATGTGGACGTACAGGCCGAAGAAGTGGTCCAGCACGCGAATGAAGCGGTGCAGGCCCGTGCCCACAAAGGCGTCTTCATCCAGCGTGAGACGAATTTCCAGGCCGCGTACAAAGGTGGCGAACGGCTTGCCGGCCAGCCACTGCGTCGCCGGCTGGTAGTCCAGGCCGACGATGCCTTCGATCTGCCGCGCGGAGATCGCACTGCGCGGCAAGTCATGCAAGCGCAGCATCTCTTTCAGAGTCGGCAACCCGTTCTGCACGAGCGAAAGGTGGTTCAACGCCAGCAGCGAGATCAACCGCCACTGCGCCGCACGCCCGCCGCCAAACCGCATGGAAGGCGTCGGCTTGCGCAGGAAGATGATGTTGCGGGCAATCGAGCTGCCCTCCATCGACAGGTCACCATCGGGCTGACCAAATGCCAGCGTGGCTGGCAGATCGCGATTGGTGCAGGTGACCGACAGGCTCAGCGTATCGGTCTGCGGGCTGGCCGGGTCGAACTGCGTGTCAACGATCGAGATCTCGGTCTCGAAACCGGGGCTGCGCTGGGCGACCATCTCGTTGCGGCGGGCCAGCCAGTAGTGGCCGGCGCGGCCCGGCTCTTCGCCGTGGTGTAGCGAGTAGAAGGGGCGGAATTCCGTCACCTGCTCGTTCGCGGTCGTCTCGCGCACCAGCTGGACTTTGTCGATCGAGTAGATATCGAAGCCGTGCGCGCGGCGGCTGTCGGCCACCACCGGATACGCGCTGGCCGTATGTTCAATGCGGATCGGGTCCGCCTTCTGCTGGAACAGGTTGACCACCGGCGTGCAGTGCAGACGTAGGTGTTCCGCTTGCAGATTCTCGAGCAGGCGCGCGGCGTGGGAATCGCTGCGTACGTCTTTCAGCACGAGGTGCAACACCAGCTTGCGCACCGGCACACCTGGCGTCAGGCCGCGCCGCAGCGCTGCCAGGTCAATGTCGAAGAAGTTGAACTTCTCCGAGAAGCTGAAGTGCTCGGTCAGCAATCGATAGGCCGGGTGCGAGCGTGCCGGGCAATCGATCAGGGATTCGTCTTCGGTAAAGCCGACTTCCAGCAGCGGCACGCCCATCAGGCGCTTCCACACGCCGGGGCGCTCACCTTCTACGTAGGCAGCGGCGGTATGCAAGAACAACGCATCGCCCAGGGCTGCGACGAACGACGGTTCGCCATCCATGTACACGCGCAGCTTGTCCAACGCCAGCGACTCGAAGCCACCGCGCTCGCCAACGTGCTCCAGCGTGATGGCAATGGAACCGGTTGCGCCCTTGGGCAATTGCACGGCGGCCGGCGCAGACACGGCACGCTCAAAGGTGGCCGAAGCCACACGCACGGGCGCGAAGGTCACGTCGTACGCCGTGCGAAAGCGGCATTCCACCTTGCGCACGATGCGCGTGGTCAGGAAGGTACCGCGCGGAATGGTGACTGGCGCACTCAGTTGCGCAGCCACGCCACGCACATCGAAATGCGCCACCGAGCACGAGGGAAACGGGCGCAGGTAGTGGGGGTACAGAACCTCCAGCAGCGCTTCGGTAAATTCGGGGTAGTCGTCGTCGAGCTTCTTGCTGACGCGTGCGGTCAGGAACGCGAACGATTCGATCATTCGCTCGACGTGCGGATCATCGCAGCCGTCGCCGGACATGGCGAGCCGGCCGGCGATCTTCGGATACCGCTCGGCGAAGTCGCGCGAGTACCGGCGCAGGAAGGCCAGTTCTCGTTCGTAGTAAGGCAGCAGCTCTTCCATCTTCCTTGCGGTCCGGTACAGGTCCTGAGGCCGTCAATCGGTGCACTCAGGCCCGAAGGCAATCTCAGCCGCGTCCGCGTGAAACGGAGTAGCGCAGCGTGGACGGTTGAAGCGTGGCGTCAAAACTCACCGGCTCACGCGCTGGCCCAACCAGCAGCACTGCACTGATGCCGAAGCACAGCGCGTTGGTCGCCCGCTCGTTGATCTCCAGCGACACGTTCACATGCTGCAGGCGCGGTTCATGGCGTTCGATCGCCTTGGTGAGCGACTGGCAGATGTAATTGCGGTCGTAGAAGCTGGCGAGGCTCAGGCCGGCAAAATCGTTGAGCCCATAGGTGAGCAGCGACCGCTTGCACTCAGGCAAGCCATGCAAGTCATCCTCCTCAAACACGATGCGCGTGTTGAGCAGGGATTCAATGTCGCGTGCGACCGTGCTCTTGAGTTCTTCCAGCGAGAGCTGACGCAATGCCGTGGGCATGGGCGCGTGGGGCTCGTCGTCGAAGAGCTTGTCGAGCAGGCTGGGTTCGAAGCCTTTCATACCGCTCTAGCCAGTGCCAATGCAAGACGCCGCAGCGTACGGCTGCGGCGCTTGCAATCAGAACGCCAAACGTTAAAACGTTTAGACCGAGTACGTCTTGTCGTTCTTCGTGAGGCTCCAGGCGCCTTGCGAGTTGCCGCCCTGGCCGCCAGCGCCCTTCTGCTGCGTGTACTTCCACTGCACAGCGGCGTAACGCAGGCTGAAGGTGTCGCTCGGGATGCCCTGAGCCACCACTTGCGAATCGACTTCGCTCAGGATGGCGTTCTTCAGCTTCACTTCGAGGTACTTCACGCGGTTGCCTTCGCCGTCTGCGCGGAAGAATTCGATCGTGACTTCACCAAAGGTGGTGCCGCCCGAAGCGTGTTGGTACAGCAGCGGGCTGACCACGTCCAGATCCTTCGAGAACACCATGTCGCGGTGCTCGCAGCGCTCGGCGGTGTGGCCGCCGGCGGTCGAAGCCGTGGCCGAACGCGGCTGCACGATGGCTTGCGACCAGCTGTTGATCTCGATCCAATCCTTGTGATCCTTGTCTTGCGACTCCCCCTTGATTGCCGGGCTGTCGAACTTGACGTAGATATCCTTCATACAGAGACCCTCTTCAATAGATAGGTTGTTGGTACTGCAATATGTAACGAGCGCAACGCGTGGTTAGGCCCGAACATTCCCCCCCGGGGAGAGTCCGGTCAGGAATGACTTACGCGTTGGTAGGCTTGGGCAGGTCAGCCACCAATCGCAGCGAGATCGAGAGTTCGTCCAACTGGAAGTGCGGACGCAGGAACGCCACCGAGCGGTACGTACCCGGCTTGCCCGGCACTTCCGACACCTGGATCGACGCCTCACGCAGCGGGAATTGCGCCTTCTGTTCTTGCGTGGCGTTGTCGTCCAGCAGCACGTACTGCGAGATCCAGCGGTTGAGGAACGTCTCGACGTTCTTGGCCGACGCGAAGCTGCCGATCTTGTCGCGCATCATCGCCTTCAGGTAGTGCGCCACGCGCGATACCGAGAAGATGTACTGCAGCTGCGCCGACAGCACGGCGTTGGCGTTGGCGCTATCCGTGTCGTACTTCTTCGGACGCTGCACTGACTGCGCTGCAAAGAACGCGGCGTAGTCGGAGTTTTTGCAGTGGACCAGCGGAATGAAGCCGAGGTCGCTCAGCTCCTTCTCGCGGCGGTCAGTGATGGCGATTTCGGTTGGGCACTTGAGCGCGACTTCGCCGTCGTCGGTCTTGAAGGTATGCGTCGGCAGGTCTTCGACCAGGCCACCGCCTTCCACACCGCGAATGGCTGCGCACCAGCCGAAGTCTTCAAACGCGGCCGTCAGGCGTGCGCCGAAGGCCCAGGCGGCGTTGCACCACAGGTACTTGCTGTGGTCGGTGCCGTCCACGTCTTCGACAAAGTTGAAGCCTTCAACGGTGGTGCCGTCCTTCGGGTTGTACGGCAGACGGCCCAGGAAGCGCGGCAAGGTCAAGCCAACGTAGCGCGAATCCTCCGACTCGCGGAAGGACTTCCACTTGGCGTATTCCACCGTGTCGAACACCTTGGCCAGGTCGCGCGGCTTGCCTAGGTCGGCAAACGACTCAAGCCCCAGCAGCTCAGGCGACGACGAAGCGATGAACGGTGCGTGCGCGGCGGCGGCCACGTGCGCCATCTGCTCGATGAAGTACATGTCCTCAGGCTGACGCGTCACCTCAAAGTCGCCGATCATCGCGCCAAACGGTGCGCCGCCGAACGTGCCGAACTCTTCTTCGTACACCTTCTTGAACAGCGCGCTCTGGTCAAACTCGATGGCCGTCTTGAAGTCCTTCACGAGATCGCGCTTGGTCGCGTTGAGCGCCTTGATCTTGATCGTCGTGCCGGTCTGCGTTTCCTTGACTAGGTAGTTCAACCCGCGCCAGGTGGATTCCAGCTTCTGGAATTCCGGCGCGTGCATGACCGCACTCAGTTGCTGCGAGATCAAACGGTCCAACTCGGCCACACGGGCATCGATCGTGGCAGACAGGTTGTCGGACACCACCACGGTGCCGTTGAGCACCTGGCTGGCCAGCTCACCGATGATGTCCTTGGCGCGCTCGCGCTCGGAATCCGATTTGGCAACGCGGCTTTGCTCGACGATGCTGTCAAGCAGGCTGACCTCCTCCGCAACCGAGGCGCCCTGCGCAGCGGATTGGTTCTCAAGCATCCTCGCCCCCGTTTGTCTTGGCGCCGAGCTTCTTCGCGTTTTCGGTGTTCTTCAGCACGTCAGCCAGCAGGTCTTCCAGCTTGTCGTTACCGGCCATCTTGTTGCGCAGGTCGGCCAGCTTGGAACGCGCCTCCAGCAGCTGGCGCAGCGGCTCAACCTGCTGCACCACCGCCTCGGGGCTGAAGTCTTCAATCGAGCGGAATGTCAGGTCGACGCCAAAGCGGCCACCCTCTTCCGTCAGCGTGTTGGGTACCTGGTAGGCCGCGCGCGGTGCGACGCCCGACATCACGTCGTCAAAGTTGTCGCGGTCGATGTTGACGAACTTGCGATCGCGCAGCTTGGGTTGCGGCACTTCCGACTGGCCCGACAGGTCAGCCACCACGCCCACGACGAACGGCAGTTCCTTCTGCTCGATCGCGTCGCCGATCTCGACGTCATACGTCAGTTGCACGCGCGGCGGGCGCACCTTCTGCAGACGCTTCTGCACACTTTCTTTCTTGGCCATCACGTTCCTCCTGGGGAATGCGGAAGCGGGAACCGGTGCAGCGCTTAGCGCAGCGCGCCAAACGGATCAGCACTGCCGCTGGCGCCACCCGTGGCTGCCGGAGCGGCTGTGCCACCATGGTTGGCAGCCTCGGTTGCGGCGGGCGCTGCACGCTTGACGACGCGAGTCGGGCGGCGCACCGGCTGCTTGGCGGTTTGCTCACCCGGGAACAGGACCTGCTCGCCCAGCGTGTCACGCAGCATCTTGGCCAGCACTTGCGCGTCGGTCTTGACGTCGCCAGCCAGTGCGCTGTCAGCACGCAACTCTTGCAGCGAGCGACGCGCCACACGCAGGCCGCTCACTGCCAGGATGCTCTTGGCCTGGCGGTCGCTGCCATCACGCTGCAGTGCTTCTTCAGCAGCCAAGATGGCCTGTGGATACTTTTCCGAACCGAACTGGATCTGGGCGATGCGCACCCACGGTTCGTCACGGGTCGGGTTGACCTTGGCGATCTGCTGATACAGGTCGATGGCCTTGTCTTGCTGGCCACCCTTAGCGGCGGCTTCCGCCTCCGACATGCTCTGCTTGAATGCCTCGTCCGTCTGGGGGCCTGGGTTGCTTGTGGCACAACCGGTGATCAAGGCAGCGGCACCAGCCAGCAGGATAAGGGAACGGAGAACGCGGGAAATAGACATGGATTTGGCCACGGCGAGACTCTTCAAAAGTTCAAAGCGGTGCGTCGACACCCAATCATATTCGCCGGAATTGGCGAGTTAAATGTTGGTCTCGACTGGCGCGAAATAGTACACTCCGCTCGTTGAAGTTGACAACCAAAAATGGATCATTAAGGAACGGAAACATTTCCTTTGAATTCAAGGCCTTGCAGCGCCTCTTGGCGGCACGATTCGATTATTAAGAAACCGAAACATTTCACGTTTTTCATTTATTAATAAACCGAAACATTTCAAGATTTCTTTTGCCAGAACACGCGCGAAACCGGTCAAACCAATAGAATTAAACAGTACAAAAATCAGGCATGAAGACTATGAAATTCGATGCAGCAAGGAGGCTGTCGGGCTGCGGCAGCACCGCCAAACGCCGCGTCGCGACGGTGCTCAAACTGATGCTGGCCGGGGGGAGCATGGTGGCCTTGGCGGCCTGCTCCACCGGTGCCAGCGTGCTGGCCGGCGCCGCCAATGGCGCCCTGGAAGCCATGGGGCTGAAGTCGTCAAACCTGCCGGACGCGCAGAAGCCGCCGCGCGAGGTGCCGCTCAAGCTCACCGCCGGTGCCAACCTGAATGCCGCCAATGACAAGCGGCCCGTGGCATTGGTGGTGCGCCTGTACTCGCTCAAGGACCCGACCAGCTTCCTGCAAGCACCGTATGACACCTTCATCGACCCGGCGCGAGAGAAGCAAACCCTCGGCGCCGATCTCGTGCAGGTTCGGGAGATGACACTGATCCCAGGCCAACGCTACGACTTCACGGAAAAGGTCTCGCGCGAGGCGACGGCGCTCGGCGTTGTGGCGCTGTTCCGCAGCCCGGCAGCCCAGCGCTGGAAGTTCGCCTTCAACACCGAGAAGAACGAGAAGAACGGCATCGTCATCGGCCTGCATGCCTGCGCCATGACCTTGACCACCGGTACGCCGACCACGCCGGCCGGCAGCACACCGCAATCCGATCTGAACCTGCTTTCGCCCGCAATCTGCGGCAGTTGAGCAGACCCCGTTACTAGAAGGGCCAACGTGAGCTATTCCGCAAAGATTCTCTGGGGCGAAGGGCTGTTCCTGCGTCCGCAGCATTTCCAGCGCCAGGACGCGTACCACGAGTCGCGTCTGCATGCGATGGCGCAAGTCATCCAGCCCTACAGCTGGGGCGTACGCCACGCGCGCTTTGATACCGATGCACTCGCCAGCGGCGTGCTGCGCGTGACGGAGCTTTCGCTGTTCTTTCCGGATGGCGAGCTTTACTTCGCGCCGCAGGCAGATGCACTGCCACCCCCGCTTGTGCTGGATGCCATTCCGGCCGGCGTGTCGGAGCTGACATTCCATATCGCGCTCTACCCGCTGCAGGAAAACGGCGGCAACTATCGCGAGCCGGTCGAGGGTGCATCCGTCTCGCGCTTTGTGGGCGCAGAGGAAGAAACGGCCGATCTCTATACCGAGGCCGAGCCCGCTGCCATCACCTTCCTGAAGAAATCGGTCAAGCTGGTGGCAGAGACTGAGCCGCGCGACCAGTTCATCTCGCTGCCCGTGGTGCGCGTGCGCCGCACCGGCACCGGCGGGTTCGAGCTGGATGAGAGCTTTGTGGCACCGAGCCTGTCGATCAACGCCTCGGCCGTGCTATACCAGCGGCTGCGCCGGCTGCTCGACGCGCTGCAGGCCAAGGTCAATGCGCTGTATGGCTTCCACCGCGAGCCGACCAAGAACATCATCGAATTCCGCTCGGGCGACATCGCTTCGTTCTGGCTGCTGCATACGGCCAACGCGGCCTTTGCGGCGCTCTCGCACCTGTATCACCACCCGGATCTGCACCCCGAGCGGCTGTTCCAGGAGATGCTGCGCCTGGCCGGCGCGCTGATGACGTTCACCAAGAGCTACACGCTGACCGACCTGCCCGCCTACGACCACGACCAACCCGGCCCCGTGTTCGCCAAGCTCGACACCATCGTGCGCGAGCTGCTCGATACGGTCATCTCCACGCGTTACTTTGCAATTGCGCTGGAAGAGACACGCCCGTCGTTCCATCTCGGCCGCATCGACTCCGGCAAGATCGACGACAAGACCAGCTTCTACCTGTCCGTGTCGGCCGACATGCCGGTGGCGGAATTGGTGGAGGCCATTCCTGCCCGCTTCAAGCTGGGCGCGCCGGACGACGTAGAGAAACTCGTGCTCTCCTCCATGCCCGGCGTGCCGATCACCTACACCCCACAGGTGCCACCGGCCATTCCGGTGCGCCCGGGCGCGTGCTACTTCACCATTGAAGCGCGCGGCATGCTGTACGACCGCATGCTCCAGGCCCAGACCATCACCATCTACGCCCCGGCCGGCATCCGGGAACTCAAACTTGAACTGATTGCGGTGACTTCATGAGCGCTACCACCACCCCTTCGCTGTTTGGCGGTTCGGCACCCGCACCCGGCAATGCCGGGGCCGATGCCCGTGAAGCCAACTCGCATGCGCGCACGCTGCTGGACTTGCTCTATGACGGCTTCTTCATGCTGTTTCAGTTGCGCAATGGCCAGCAACCCGCCAGTGCGGAAGACTTTCTCGCGCGTGTACGCACGTTCCTGGACGAGTTCGACCGCGGCGCCAAGCGCCTGAACGTGTCGGCCGAAGATGTGTTCGACGCCAAGTACGCCTTCTGTGCGGCCGTGGACGAAACCATCCTGTCGTCCAACTTCTCGATCCGCACGGCGTGGGAGCGCCGCCCGCTGCAGCTCGTGCTGTTTGGCGAGCAACTTGCCGGTGAGACCTTCTTCGTCAAGCTGGAGGAACTGCGTGCTCACGGTGCCCCGCGCCTGCAGGCGCTCGAAGTCTTCCACATGTGCCTGCTGCTGGGCTTCCGCGGCAAGTACATCCTGGAAGGGCCCGAGAAACTCGCCTACCTGACCGCACGCCTGGGCGATGAGATTTCCGCCATCAAGGGCAAGCGCGCTGCCTTTGCACCGCACTGGCCGCTGCCCGACAAGGTCGCGCACACGCTCAAGCGCGAAACGCCGCTGTGGATCTTCGGCGCCGTGTTTGCGCTGATGGCGCTGCTGGCGTTTCTCGGGCTGTCGCACACGTTGCGCACCAAGACCAACGAAACGCTGGAAGGCTATTCGCAGGTCATCAAGCTCGGGCCGCGTTTCTCGCACCTGACGATCTCGTTGCCCTGATTGCCGCCTTGCTTGCCGCCCTGGCACGGCCAACACCCGCGCCAGCCTGCTGACCCCGCTTACGCATCCATCGCGACGCCGCTCCGATGAAGCCTTTGTCCACCCTGTCGGCCAACATGCCGCAAGCTGCCCTGGGCGCACTGCTCGGCCAGCAAACCCGCCAGATCACCATCGAGACGGCACTCGCCTCCGACAACCTCGTCGTGGAGCGCTTTACCGCCACCGAGGCGGTCTCGGCCTCGTTCGTGCTGCAGGTCGATTGCCTGAGCCCGTCTGCCCACCTGGATACGGCCAAGCTGGCCTCGCAAGAAGCGACGCTGCGCCTGATGCAGGCCGATGGCCGCTGGCGCGCGTGGCACGGCTACGTGGCGGACTGCGCATCGCTGGGCGGTGACGGCGGTCTGGCGCGCTATCGATTGCGCATCGTGCCGTGGCTCGACCGCCTGCGCACGCGCAGTGATTGCTTCGTCTACCAGAACAAGACCGCGCTGGAGATCATCGAAGAGGTGTTTGCCGAGTATCCGGTCGCGCACTACAAAATTGCCGCCAGCCAGCCGTGCGCCAAGCGCTCGATCTGCTGCCAGTACCGCGAGACCGACTACGCGTTTGTGATGCGCATGCTGGCGGAGGAAGGTCTGTCATTCCGCATCGAGCATCAGCAGAGCGAGGACAAACAGCAGGACAACGTGCAATCGCGCCACACCGTCGTCATCTTCGACAACGACGCCGAGCGGCCCGCCTGCGCGCAATCCGACATCCGCTTCCACCGTGTGGACGCGACGGAGAGCGAAGACGCCATCGAGCGCTTCTCGAACACGCACAGTGTCGGCACCAACGCCGTGACCCTGGCGTCGTGGGACTACAAGGCATTGGCCGCCACCACCGGCCAGGCCACGGCCAACGACACCGGTGGCGAACTGCCCACACTGGAGAGCTTTGAAGCCTCTGGCCCGTATCAATTTACCGACGCGCAAGGCGCAAGCCAGGCTGCGCGTCTGCGCATGCAAGCGCATGAGGGCGCGTTCCTGCGCTACCAAGGCCAGGGCAGCGTGCGCCAGTTGGGTGCCGGCCAGCGCTTCAAACTCACGCAGCATTTCGACAGCAAACACAGCGAGTTCGTCACGCTGCAGGTCGAACATGAGGCCGCCAACAACCTCGGCACCGACATCGCGCGCCTGCTGGGCACCACATCAATCGAATCGGGCAGCTACCGCAATCGTTTCATTGCCGTGCCCGCCGAAGCGCCCATCGTGCCCGCGTACCGCCGCCGCCCGACCGCGCCTGAAGGCCAGGCCGCCGTGGTCATTGCCGATGACGGCGCACCGCTCACCACGGACCGCGACCACCGCGTGCGCGTGCGCTTTCCGTGGCTACGCGCGCCGGAGGTCAACGCCTTTTCCGACCCCAGCAGCAGCGACCGTACGCAAGTCACCGCCTGGGTGCGCGTGGCCACCGCCAGCGCCGGCCCCAACTGGGGCGGCAATCACCTGCCGCGCGCCGGAACGCAAGTGCTGCTCACCTTCATCGACGGCGACATCGACCGGCCGATGATCGCCATGCAACTGCACAACACGCAGGATGCCCTGCCCTGGCCCGCTGCCGATGCGCCGCTTGGGCAGGCGTTGTCCGGCTGGCACTCGCAAGGCCTGGGCGGCGATGGCTACAACCAGTGGGTGGTCGACGATCATCCGGGCCAGCTGCGCACGCGCCTGGCCAGCTCCACCGCCAACAGCCAGCTCAACCTCGGCTACGTGACCTCGCATGGCGCCACGGGTGGAGACCGCGGCAGCTGGCGCGGCACCGGCGCCGAGTTGCGGACCGATGCGTGGGCCGTGGTGCGTGCAGGCGCCGGCCTGCTGCTCTCGACCACTGCGCGGGCGCAAGCTGGCGGCACGCTGCTCGATGCGCATGAGGCGCGCGGACAACTCACCGCTGCGCAGAAGACCGCGCAGCGCCTGTCCGATGCTGCATCCAGCCAGCAAGCGCTGCCGCTGGCGGCCAATGAGGCGTTTGAGCCGATCGACAAGGCGCTCGACCCGTCGCAGGACGGGCACTACGCAAGCAACGTCAACGGGCAGGACTCGAAGCAACCGGTCGACAAGTTCGGGCAGCCGCTGCTGGTGGCGGAGTCGCCTTCGAGTATTGCGCTGACGTCGCAGGCCACCACCACCGTTTATGCCGGCCGTCATTTGCATGGCACCGCGCAGGCCGATTGGCACCTCGCTGCCGGCAACGTTGTGGCCGCCGCGGCGGCTAAGGGCGTGAGCCTGTTTGCACAGCGCAATGGCATTCGCGCGATTGCGGAAGGTGGGCCGGTGTCGATCCAGGCGCATACCGATGCACTGGCCGTGCTGGCGGACAAGGCTGTCACCGTGACGTCCTCTGCGGATTCGGTTGAGATCCTCGCGCAGCAGAACATCGTGCTGCATGGGGGAGATTCGATGATTCGGCTGGAGGGGAATACGGTTACGTTTGAGACCTCGGGGTTGCTGTCGGTGAAGGGGGCGGGGCATCCGTTGGAGGGGCCGGGGGGGCAGGCGGCGGCGCTGCCGGCGTTGCCAATCGGAACCACCACGATTTCCCATGCCATCGACTTGAACTATCAGTACGACGATCTCGAGCCCGTTCAAGGTGCGCCCTACAGAATCGTGTTCAGCGACAACACCGTCCGCGAAGGCAAGCTCGACAAACAAGGTTTTGCCCGTGAAGAGAGCACGCCCAACCTGCCGTACTACGTCGAATTTGGCGAAGACGAACGTCCCTGGAAAGCCCCGCCTCTAGAGACTTCTGACGAGTACAAAAAAGCCCAACCCGAAGCCAAGCGACAGATTGAGATGGAACGACAAGCGCGCATCGCCGCAGGGGATACGCGCGCAGCAGAGGATGTCCAGCAATGAGCCTGATCGACGACATCACCAAGTTTTGCGAGGATCTGATACTGGGTGATTTTGAGGAAGATCCCAGCAACGCCGCGATGATCGTCGGTGGCGTGATTTCGCTGATCCCGGTTGCCCAGCAAGTACTGAACGTGCGCGACATCTCCGGGATGATCTACCGCATCTCGCGTAAGGGAGCGCCACACTGCACCAAAGACGATTGGGTTGACTTGGCCTTGGCAGCCTTCGGGTGCATTCCTGAACTGGGCAGCCTCTTCAAGACGATCGTCAAACCCCTATGGAAAGGGCGCAAGGTGCTGAAGGGTGCCCTGCGCGGCGAAGCCTTCGTCAGCGGCATGCTCGGGAAGGCCAAGGGCAAAGCCATTACCTTTATCCGAACGCTGGACTGGGCGAGCAATGCGCAAATTGCGATCCAGCAGATGGACAATGCTTTGACTGGCTGCGACCAACTGCTGGCGGAGTTGGAGCAGTCCCACTGGTGGCTACCGGACTCTGTGCAGGGACTCGCTCACGACTTGCGCCCGGGTCTGCAATCGATCCGCGGGCCATTGCACACGGGTATTCAACAAGGCATTCAAGCGCTGCAGGAATTCGTCACCGACCTGATCGGCGAAGACGGCTATCGCGTTGCTCAAATGGCAGTCGCCGCTGCGTCGGCCACTTCAGGCAGCAGAAGTGCAGGCGCGCATGCAGGCCACGAACCGAGTCGTCCAAGCAAGTCGACTGGATCGTCCCACCCGTCTGCCAAGGAGCCGACGCCAGCCAGTCGGACGACGACGCCGCCGGCTGAAAAGCAGCAGGCGAAGCACAAGGATGAGCAGGACACCAAGCGTCAGCAGGTTGAGCCGGGCGGTGGGCCGCAGACTACTGCCAGCCGTGTGACACGTGCGGCATTGAAAGTAATCGGCACGCCGTATAAGGGGCTCATCGGCGAGCACATGGCTCACTACCACCATATGAGCTTGCATGCGCCGAACGCTTGGCCTCACGGGAAGGTGGAGCAGAAGCATGAGGGAGCCGAGTGGAAAGGCACCAAGCGACTGGTAACGGGGCAGAACAAGCACACTTCGCCCACTGAGTTGGTGCCGGAACACCTAATACGCATGAGTCAAAATGGCGTAGACGGTATCTGGTCGCTGGACAACGACATCTTCCATTTTGTTGAGGCTAAGGCATCCGAGTCTGCGGGGGCATTGTTCGGTCAATCGCCTAGAAGTTGGGCGGAACGAGCCGATGGAGAGCAGCCGTCCAAGCTTCCGCCCCCGCCAAATATGACAGAGCGGCAGTACGCGCTGTGGTGCATGTTGGGTCAGCGACAGAAAGGGTTGCAGATGTCAATGCGATGGCTTCGCAGAAGCGCGGCGTCCACGATGGTCGATGGAAATGTGAAGAATCGCTTTGTATATGTATTCTTCGCGATACCAAGCACCAGCCCTCCCAAGGACTACGCACCCAAGCCGGGTGGCGCGCTAAAGAAAGACGTGGCTGCTGGCATTTTTGAGCACGTGGAAGTTAGCGCCGAAGTTACCGCCATCGCGACCACAGGAGGTGACTACTACAATCTAAGCCTGCACGACAAGCACCGGCCTACACACGGTGTTTCTGACCAGTTCTCCTATAGCGAACTCGACGATCTCACCAATTTCTATGACCAAGCATTGGAGAGGCGCCTTGTAAGCAACCGGCCAAAGACAGGTAACGGATCAAAGCGCAGAACAGGACACAACAAGTAACGCAAGCTCATCTCAATGGCAGATCAGAACACCCCCTCTTTCCTCCCTGAGAAGGACGACCTTCCTACAAAGCGCCGCCAGAAATTTTTGTACGAAGCTCTGTACAGAAATGTATTTGCTCGCCTGCAGAAAGGTATCGAGGTTTGCGTCAGAAGTGTACGGCGTGGTGACCTTGACCCGTACTATCTAGCGGATGCACAAGGTGCCGTCTTTCAAGAGAGATTCTTCCTGTGGATGCTGGAATACACGGCAGGCAAGGATCTAGACAAGCTAGCTCGCCAGTTCGCTCTCGTCGTCGATGAGTTTGTTCGCTGGAATGAGCTGAATGTCCCTTACCGTCTCTTCTTGCGAGAGAAATTCAAAGATCAAGGTGACACCGACTTGACCATCTGCGCTGTCGACTTCAGTGACAGAGTCGAGTATGAAAATGCGCTGCAACTGTTCAGTATTGCCGTGCTGATTCGAGATGGCCACTCGATTAAGCGCATCATCGCGGCCATGGAGAGCAACCGCTATAGAGACGGGCTATATGAGCAACTGATCTACGAATACGTCACGAATCCGCAGGAAGACATGGACGTGGCGCAGTTCGAGAAGCCCTACTCAGCCCTGCTTGAAGCCTACTTCTTGGAGAGCGCAGAGGCCGCCATCCCGCGCCTCCAAGACTACCTTAAGCAGTGGTATCGCTATCAAGATGGTGCTCGCTGGTACGACGCCCATAAGAAGATCCAAGACGACGAAGCGTTCTACTACGGCTACTGGGCTTTCGAGGCAGGCGCTACCTGTTATTTGCTCGACATTGACGACAGCTCCATCGACCACATGGTCTATCCAAAGGACCTCGTTGCGTATGGCCGCAAGCTTCGTGAAGAGAATCGCGTCACCAGTGACTTCGACACACCACTCGGCCTAGACGGCTATCCCCTCAGCCGCCTGCGGTGTGAAGCCGGCCAACCCTGCCCTCAGGCTGGCTGGTGGCTAACGCCAGCCAAGGCCAACAGCCGCCGGCACTTCAAGTCTGGCGAAATCATGCCTGCGTTCGACGGCAGCAGCTATGGCTCCACGATCTGGCAGTGGGACATTGATCAGTCTGCTCCAAGCGCGTAATCGTCTGGCCGTCAGAATCTGAAGCCCGATGAATACGCTAAAGGCATGTCCGATGCATGGTTGTGGAGGAGACAACCCCAAGAGATTGGGTGATAAAGCGGCCTGCCATCTCAGCATAATGAGCAAAGAAGACTAAGCCATGCAAGTGCAAGACTTCCGAGCCGCACGTCGACAGAAATTTCTCTCCGAAGATTATTTCAAGCTCAATACTGAATTTATCCACAGCAACATTGCCTCTTCCCATAGGGCCATAGTTAATATCCGCTCGCAAGGTAGCTTGGAACCCGCGGGTCAATATGGGGTCTTCGAGGAGAAATTAAATCTCCTCAAATTAAGATACACGGCCGGTTGTGCGGTGGGTGAATTGCCGGCGCTCTACGCTGAAGTGTTGCAAGCATTTGAAAGCTGGAATGATGGCTATAGGGAATACGTCCGAGCGCTCGCCGTCGAAAGTGGCGATGACTTGCGCGAAGATGGTACTCCGGCGTACTTCGAAGATTTGTCGCAATTTCAACTGGTCATGGATATCACCAGCTTGGGCGTTTTGCTCGGGGATGGTGACGGCCTGCGTAAAATTGCCAAATGTGTAGAACGCTATCGAGGCACTGATCTCCTCTTCGAGTCGCTAGTCGAACGAGCCGTTACTGATCCACGCGACAACACCGATTTCTTCCACGTCGCGCCTTACGATCCGCTCATTGATGCCTACTATACGGTCGAGACCCCCAAAGAGGCCGAGGAAAAAATCAAGGAGTATTTGGATGGTTGGTACAAGAGCTTCGAAGGTGCGCCATGGCACAACGGCCATCTCCATGCAGTCGAGGGCGAGTACATGCCCTACTATGGCTACTGGGCTTTTGAAGCGGCCGCGATCTGCGTGCTGTACGACATTGACGACTCGTCTTTCCGCGATCATCTGCTCTACCCCAAGGATCTCGCCGACTGGGCACGCGCGAACCATTCGGTTGACCGACTCAGCCCCAACGCCGTACTCGGCACAGCGGGTAGCTGAGCGTTATCCTCTCTACTCGCAGGCGGGATCAGGTCGGCATCGCAAGATGGCCATCAACCAACGGCGTGCAGCACATCGCATTCATCATCTCTGAGTCAGACGAGACAACTGAATGTTCTGGCTTATCTATTTGGCCTTACCTATGTATGCCGGCGCAGAGGCGGCAATGTTGATTTGCACCGAATCCTGACCCAGGATTTGCATCGAAAACTGACCCACCCCAAAGGCTGTTAGGTGTCGCTTTGTGCGGGTTGTTTGGCGGTGCGTTTCTCCTTCTTGGGCTGGGTGGTGCTGTGCTTGAAACGATAGCTATCGTTGCCGGTTTCAACAATGTGGCAGTGGTGCGTGAGGCGATCCAATAGCGCGGTGGTCATCTTGGCGTCCCCGAAGACGCTGGACCATTCGCCGAAGCTCAGGTTGGTGGTGATGACGAGGCTGGTGCGCTCGTAGAGCTTGCTGATCAGGTGGAACAGCAATGCGCCGCCGGTCTGGCTGAACGGCAGATAGCCCAGCTCATCGAGGATCACCAGGTCGGCATACATGAGTCGCGTGGCCAGGTGTCCCGGCTTGCCTGAGACCTTCTCCAGTTCCAACGCGTTGACGAGCTCCACGGTCGAGAAGAAGCGCACTCGACGGTGATGGTGCTCCACGGCCTGCACGCCGATGGCGGTGCCGAGATGGGTCTTGCCCGTACCTGGGCCGCCGACCAGCACGATGTTGTGCGCCGACTCGAGGAACTCGCAGCGGTGAAGCTGCCGCACCAGTGCTTCGTTGGCCTCGCTGCAACTGAAGTCGAAGCCGGTCAGGTCTCGGTAGGCTGGGAAGCGCGCCACCTTCATCTGATAGGCCAGCGAGCGCACCTCGCGCTCGGTGAGCTCGGCCTTGAGCAGACGCGACAGGATGGCCACGGCCGACTGGTAGGCCGGCGAGTCCTGCGCCGCCAGGTCGCCCAGCGCTTGTGCCATGCCGTGCAGCTTCAACGACTTGAGCATCTCCAACATGACTTCATGCTGCATGATGCACCTCCCGATCTCGCAAGCTGTCGTAGCGGCCGACGTTGGCCTGCGGTTCGACGTGCAGCGCCAGTGCCTGTGGTGAGGTGATCGGTGCCACGGGCTCGCCTTCCAGGAGGCGGCTGAGGATGTTCAGGATGGTTTGCTTGGACGGGGCACCCGCCTCCAGTGCGAGCTCCACCGCAGTGAGCACGGCCTGTTCGTCGTGCAACAGCACCAGCGCCAGGATCTCGACCATCTCGCGATCGCCACCAGGGCGTTTGAGCAGTGTGGATTGCAGGCGTCGGAAGCCCTCTGGCAGTTCGGCGAACGGTGCGCCGTTACGCAGCGCACCGGGCTTACGCTGCAGCACCGCGAGGTAGTGGTGCCAGTCATAGATTGTGCGCCCCGGAAGATGGCTACGGTCGATGTGCCGCACGTGCTCGGCAATCACCTGGCCTTCGGCCACGAACACGAGCCGATTGGCATAGACGCGCAGACTGATGGGCCGGTTGGCAAACGACGCCGGTACGCTGTAGCGGTTGCGCTCGAAGGTCACCAGGCAGGTTGGTGAGACGCGCTTGGTGTGCTCCACAAAGCCATCGAACGGCTGCCCCACGGGCATCAGGTGTGGCCGCTCCAGCGACCAGGCCTCCCAGAGGGTCATGTCCAGCTCAGGATGGCGGGTCTGCTGCCACAGCCGTACGCACTGGTCGGCCAGCCAGTCATTAAGTGCCGCCAGAGAGCCGAATGCAGGGATGCGTTGCCAGATGCGGTGACGGCTGTCCTGCACGTTCTTCTCTATCTGCCCCTTCTCCCAGCCCGAGGCCGGGTTACAGAACTCGGCGTCGAACAGGTAGTGGCTGACCATGGTGCTGAAGCGCAAGTTGACGTCACGCAACTTGCCCAGGCGCACGCGATCCACGGCGGTCTTCATGTTGTCGTAGATGCCGCGACGCGGGATACCGCCCCAGGCCACAAAGGCGTGGTGATGGGCATCGAACAGCATCTCGTGGGTCTGCAGCAGATACGCGCGCAGGAAGAATGCGCGGCTGTGGCTGAGCTTGAACTGAGCCACTTGCAGCTTGGTGCGCTCGCCGGCGATGACCGCCCAGTCCTCGCTCCAGTCGAACTGGAAGGCCTCACCCTCTGCGAAGCGCAGTGGGATAAAGGTGCCTCGCCCCGACGTGCGGGCTTGCTCCTGTTGCTCCTGGCGCCAGCGGCGAGCGAATGCGGCAACGCGATCGTAGGAGCCGGTGAAGCCCAAGGCACACAGATCAGTGTGGATCTGCTTGAGTGTGCGCCGTTGCTTGCGTGGCTTGTTGGCCTCGGTCTTGAGCCAAGCGGAGAGCTTGGCGGCATGGCCGTCGAGCTTGCTCGGACTCTGCCGTGCAGGATAGGCCGGTGCCGTGGTGTCAGCGCGCAGATAGCGCCTGACCGTGTTCCTGGAGATGCCCAGGCGTCTGGCGATCTCGCGCAGCGGGATCTGGTCGCGAAGATGCCAGCGTCGAATGATGCTCAGTATGGCCACGTCGATCACTCCGATCTCCCGCTCGTTGCCGAGCGGGACAGTGTTCTATACGTGGGTCAACATTCGATGCAAAAACCTACCTCGGGTGGGTCAGGATTCCGTGCAAATCAACAAGCAGGCCAAATCCTGGGGCGACCGCCCCCAGTCGGCGTCGGGCTTCAATGAGGCGGCCCATGAGCATGCCGACGACCGCCTCTCGCAGGGCTTCGGCATTAACGATGTCGTGGCGGAATACCGCGCGTTGCGTGCCAGTGTTCTGCGCCGATGGCTGCAGACGCCACAATTTGGCGCTTCGGCAGTCGACGAAATGGTTCGGTTTAGTGAGGCGGTCGATCAGATGCTTGCAGAATCCGTGCGGCAGCACGCGCGCCGGACGGAGCGCATTCGAGATCTGTTTGCCGGCGTGCTGGCACATGACCTGCGCTCCCCGCTCGGGGCGATCTTAGCTTCCGGAGAATTGCTGCTGCGCGAAGAATCTCTCTCTTCACGCGGCGCCAAGGCGGCTGCGTCCATACAGCGCAGCGTCGTGAGCATGAGGCGCATGATTGACGATCTGCTGACCTTTACCCGCACCCGCCTGGATGATGTCCTGCCCGCCACGTTTACTCCGCAGGACATGGGCACGTTATGCAGCGACGCGATTGAGGAGGTGCGCGCATCCTATTCTGCCGCCCATATTCATCTTCGCCTTATCGGCGAGCTCAGTGGCATATGGGACGGTGATCGAATCCGACAATTGATTGTCAATCTTCTGACCAACGCCGTTCGCTACGGCGTTGGCGAAATCGTGGTCGAAGCGAGGGCCGATCAAGAACAGATGACGATCATGGTCTCCAACGAAGGCAATCCCATACCGGCGTCTGCCATCCCAACGCTGTTTGACCCGCTCACGCGAGCGACTCGGCCGGACCGCACCGGAAGTGCTGCCGGTCTGGGGCTTGGCCTTTACATCTGCCAATGCATTGCGCAAGCGCATCATGGGACGATCAGTGTTCAATCCTCCGACCGGGGAACGACCTTTACCGTTCAGATTCCTCGCGTGGTCTCCGGCTGAACCGTCGCCGCCAGGCGCGATGGACACCGGCCACGCGCTCAGCACCAGCATCGGCTGCTGACCTCGTGAACGCCCCGTCAGCAGAGTCCCCTGCGGACGATGCGCAGCTCGAACATGCGATCGGCTTGGCCGGTGAAAATGATGACGCGGATGCCCCGGATGCCGTTGACTCGGACGATTCCAGTGTTGACGTTGACCGCAGCGGTACGCATACGCGCGGCCGACATCGCGAATAGGGCTCGCATCTACGGTTGGCGCACGTGCGAGGGTGGCACCTACAGAGTCACGCGTGGGTAGCGCGCCCCCTTTCCCTTGGAGCGACCCCCGCTGCCAAGTAGGGTACCTATCGGGTGCAGCGGCTGCACATGATCACATACCACCTTAACCATAGCGGTCAATGCTGTGCTCAAAAGCAGACCCCAAATACCCCATAGCCAGCCCCACAGTAGCAGCCCGATATAGACCACACACGGATCCAGTTGAGCTGCTCTGCTCTGCAACCACGTCGTTAGTATTGTTCCAACCAAGGTTGCGATCAGCAGAGCGGCTCCTGCAACCATCAGGGCGGTGGACCAGCTATCAAACTGCAGAAACGCACCGACTGAACTAGCCAGCACTAGCGCAACCGATCCGAGATACGGCACGAAATGCAACACGGTTGCGGCCACGCCCCAAGCGGCTGCGTCGTCGACACCCAGCAAGGCGAACGTAATACCAATCAACACCCCCAGTGTCACGTTTGTGGAAAACACCACCAGAAGCGAGGCCTGAATCTGCGTGTTGATCAGAACCAACATGCGGGCCACTCGTTTTCTCTCGCCAATGGTTGAGCTCGACATAAGAATCACTTTGCCTTTGAGCGCATGTCCCGAAACCAACAGGAAGTACACCAGGAAAGAAACAACGACGAGCTGCACGAAAAATGCGAACACGCTTGCCGAACCTGTCCAGACAAATTTGCTTAGGATGAACGTCGGATCGCCGCTTGCTGGCAACGCGGAAGATAGATCCACTGCCTTCGCAGGCTTCGGGCGCACGCTGGCGGACGTATGCTGTGCGCCGTCGAGGACGTGTTCAACCGCAGCCGTCATTCGGCGGAACTTGTCCAGCACCCCGCCAACGTCAGCACGCATCGCCTCCGCCGACTGCGCCAGCCGCTCGACCGCAGCGGGTGCACGGGCTGCCATGTTGGTTACGCTACTCTGCATTGCGGACGTCAGCAGACCGCCTGCCAACCAGAGTCCGACGACAACAAAGCCCGCCGCTAGTGCACGCGGCACATGCCTTCGCCTCTGCAGCGCCACCAACGGATGAAGCACGATCGCCAAGACTGCGCCGATAGCAAGCGGGACGAGAAACGTTCGCGCCCATTGCAAGAAGAACAGCATGCCGACCACTGCCACGAACAGTGCGGCGAAATGCTGTACGGGCTCTTGCACGCCCAGTAGGCCCCTGCTTCTAGGAGTATTGCGGGTGTCGCTGGAGGTACGCGATGTCGCATAGTCGAAAGGCTCTTGCATAGCGTTTGGCGAGTGTGACACTGACCGTACGCAAATGCCGTGCCGTCGTCATTCGCGCGTGCGGCCGGAAGGGGCAAATCCATCGCATCTACGCGTTGCCTAGTCCAACTCGTAACGTTCCAGGACAGCGATTGCGCCCACTGCCGCCACTACGGGGCGACCCGTCACCTAGCCAGTGGCCACGTTCAACTGATCGACCTCCTCCAGCAACGCCGCTCGTTACGGGTGGGGCTGGATTCTGCGGCATGGCGGCGCCGTTCGCTGGCGCATGTCCTCCACACACAGACTAGACGGCATGCACATCGTTTGCGCCCGATCGGCTGGGTGTTTTCCCTACCCTACGCCGTCTTGAATCTAGGCCAACTCAACGCTAATATTTGGCCGTTAGAACGTTAACTGTAGGCCGATAATACGTACTTTGGGGTGCCGTTTCTTTGGGCAGGACCTTCGTATGGCAGCGATGCGGGGGTTCGGAGCGCAGCCCGAAAACCCCGGGTCGGACCACAGCGCTGCCAGCCAAAATGCTCCCCACCCCCTGGGCACCTCGACCCACTCTGGAGACACGCTGTGACCGTACATCACCTTCCGCCCACAGAGCATGTGGATGTCCTCATCGTAGGCGCCGGCCTGTCTGGCATCGGTGTTGCGCGCTACCTGGAGACGGATCGCCCGGGCACGTCGTACGTCATCCTGGAATCGCGCACTGTCACCGGCGGCACGTGGGACCTGTTCCGCTATCCCGGCATCCGCTCCGACTCTGACATGCACACCTACGGCTACGAGTTCAAGCCGTGGCCGTACAAGAAGTCGATTGCCGGGGCGGCCGATATCTTGTCGTACCTGCGCGAGACCGCCGCCGAGTACGGAATCAATCGCCATATCCGCCTGCAGCACAAGGTGATTCAAGCATCGTGGTCCAGCGCGCAAGCCCTGTGGACGGTTGAAGTCGAACGCACAGACACGGGCGAGCGCAAAACGATGCTGGCCAAATGGCTGTTCAGCGCCGCCGGCTACTTCCACCACGATGAGGGCTTCACCCCGAAGCTGGAAGGCATTGAACGCTTCCAGGGCCAGGTGATCCACCCCCAGCATTGGCCGGATAATCTCGACTACACCGGCAAGCGTGTCGTGGTGGTCGGCAGCGGTGCCACCGCCGTCACGCTGTTGCCAGCCATGGCAGACAAGGCCAAGCATGTGACGATGCTCCAGCGCACGCCCACCTATGTCTGGAGCCTGCCCTCGGAAGACATCATCGCCAACACGCTGCGCAAGGTGATGCCGCACGCGTGGGCCTACTCGCTCGTGCGCCGCAAGAACATCGCCATTTCGCGCGGCATGTGGTACCTGTGCAAGAAGCGGCCAAAATTCGCGCGGCGCCTCATCCGCTTCCTCAACAAGCGCCAGTTGCCCAAGGGCTATCCGATCGACGTGCACTTCAACCCGCCCTACGACCCGTGGGATCAGCGTTTGTGCGCAGTGCCCGATGGCGATCTGTTCAAGGCCATCCGCCAAGGCCAGGCGTCTGTGGTGACAGACCACATCAAGACATTCACGGAAACCGGCATCCTGCTGGAATCGGGGCAAGAGTTGCCCGCCGATATCGTGGTGACAGCCACCGGGCTCAACATTCGCCTGTTCGGCGGCATCAAGCTGACGGTCGACGGCGAGCCCGTCGATCTGCACAGCACGGTGACCTTCAAGGGCATGATGCTCAGCGGCGTGCCGAACTACGTCTTCTCCATCGGATACACGAACTCGTCGTGGACGCTCAAGCTGGGGCTGCTGGCGCAACACTTCTGTCGCATGCTCGACCACATGGACAGCACCGGCGCCGAGATCTGCGTGCCGGAGACCCCGGACGCCGACATGCCCAAGCTTCCGCTGCTCAAACTCGGCTCCGGCTACGTCAAGCGCGCCGTCCAGAGCATGCCATGCCAGGGCGTGGAATCGCCCTGGATCATGTCAGAGGACTACAACCTCGACGTCGCCAACCTGCGGGACAGCCCGGTCGAAAGCCCCTTCCTGCGTTTTGAGCACGCCCATCAAGCGAGCAGTACGGTGCGCTCGCAGGCCCGGCAAGCGGTGGGAGCCTGATCATGTCGATCCACGCCATGGATGAAGCGCGCGATCAATTCTGCGACGCGCCGACCGGTGTCCGCCTGTGCTATCGCACGTACGGCCCCGAGAGCGGAGAGCCCCTGCTGCTGATCGCGGGCCTGAGCCTGCAACTGACGTCATGGCCCACGAACATGATCGACAGCCTGGTGCAACGCGGCTTTCGCGTCATCGTCTTCGACAACCGCGACGTCGGCCGCTCCTCGCGCTTCCCGCAGAAGCCGCCCGGCTTGCTGCGGCAAATCCTGTGGTTGCCGAAGCCTTCGGCCTATAGCCTCGAAGACATGGCCGCCGACACGGTTGGCCTGCTCGACCATCTGCGTGTGGCGCGCGCCCATATCGTGGGGATGTCGATGGGCGGCATGATCGCGCAGATCATCGCCGGCCGCCATCCGCAGCGCACGCTGTCGCTCACCTCGATCTTCTCGAGCACCGGCTCGCGAAAGGTCGGCCAACTGGCCATGTCCAGCATGCTGATGCTAATCAAGCCGCCCGCACGCACGCGCGACGAAGCCGTGCAGCGTTACAGCGAGGCCATGGCCCACATCGGCACGCAAACGTACCCCGTGAACGACGCCGCGCGACGCGCCTACGCCGCCGACGCGTGGGACCGCGGCCAGCAGGCGAAGGATGCCGAAGGCATGGCACGCCAGCTCGAGGCCATCATGAAGTCGGGCGACAGAACGGCAGACGTCTGCCGTATCCAGGTACCGACGCTGGTGGTGCATGGCGATCGGGATCTGATGGTGGCACCCAGCGGCGGCACCGCGACTGCGGCTGCCATCCCCAATGCGGAGATGGTCACCATCCGCGGGATGGGCCACGACCTCTCTGAGGGCGTCGTGCCGCTGCTGGTCGACCTGATCGCCGGACATGCGAGACGCAACACGACAGGCTCCGCCGCCGAACAAACGAGCGCCAGCCGGCAGTCCGCCTGAGGTCGCTTCGGCGTGTCCGACCAACTCGTCGGCACGCCATCCATGCATTACCAAAACAAAAAATAGCCGTTGCTGCGATCTCTCAATCGAGAACGCATAGGAGACACCATGCTGCAAGGCTCCCCAACCGAGCTCGTGGCCAGCTTTGAACGCCAGCGCCAGGCTTTTGCGCTGGACCCCGCCCCGACACTCGCCACGCGCCTATCGCGTCTCGATCGACTCGCGGCCTGGCTCGACTCGCACGAGCCGGACATCGTGCGCGCCATCGACGCCGACTTTCAAGGCCGCTCGGCGCACGAAACCCGGCTTGCCGAGGTGTTTGTCGTGCGCGCGGGCATCCGTCATGCGCGGCGCCACCTGAAGCAGTGGATGCGCACGCAACGCGTGCCGACCGCATTGCACTTCCGCCCCGGCTACAACCGGCTCATGCCGCAGCCGCTGGGCGTGGTGGGCATCATCGCGCCGTGGAACTATCCGCTGCAGCTGTCGTTGGGGCCCGCGCTTGCCGCGCTTGCGGCCGGCAACCGGGTGCTGATCAAGCCGTCGGAGCTCACGCCTCGGCTGTCGGCGTTGCTCGCCTCGATGGCGCGCGAGATATTCAACCCGGATGAGCTCGATGTCGCCATCGGCGATGTCGAACTCGGCAAGGCCTTCGCCAGCCTGCCGTTCGATCACCTGTTCTTCACGGGTTCCACCCAGGTCGGGCGTGACGTGGCGCAAGCGGCGGCGGCCAACCTGACGCCAGTGACGCTGGAACTCGGCGGCAAATCGCCGGCTATTCTGGATGTGTCGTGCAATGTCGCGGTTGCGGCGCAACGCATCGCGTTCGGCAAGCTGCTGAACGCAGGGCAAACCTGCGTCGCGCCGGATTACCTGCTCGTGCCTGCGGGCACCGCTGAAAAGATCGCCTCGCATTTGGTGCAGGCCATCGCAAAGCTGTATCCGAGGCTCGCGGCCAACCCCGACTACACCGCCGTCATCAGCGAACGCCATCGTGCGCGCCTGGCAGAGATGGTCGGCGAAGCGCGCGCAGCAGGCGCTCGCGTGATTGAAGTCAACCCGGCTGGCGAAGCGTTCAATACGGCATCACGCAAGTTCCCGCCCACGCTCGTGATTGGCGCACCCGCCAGCACGCGGCTCATGCGTGAAGAGATCTTTGGCCCCGTGCTGCCCATTGTCGAATATGCAAATCTCGACGACGCGCTGGCGTACGTCCAGCGCAACGCACGCCCGCTCGCGCTGTATTGGTTTGGTGACGATGCATCGCGCTGCAACCGCGCACTGCGCGAAACCGTATCGGGCGGTGTGACGATCAACGATTGCCTGTGGCATCTGGCACAGGAGAGCCAACCTTTTGGCGGCGTCGGCCCCAGCGGAATGGGCGCTTACCACGGCAAGTGGGGCTTCGACACCTTCAGCAAGCGCAAGCCGGTCTTCCGTCAGGCTCGCCTGAACGGTACGGGGCTGTTCCACCCGCCCTATGGCCACACCTTCAACTGGCTGCTGCGCGTGCTGTCGCGCATTGCCTGATCCCGTGCGTTGCTTGTCGAGAGAAACATCATGAATCAACAGTTCGATTACATCATCGTCGGCGGCGGCTCGGGCGGCTGCGTGGTTGCGGGCCGGTTGTCCGAAGACCCGAACGTCTCGGTCTGCGTGCTCGAAGCAGGCGGCCATGGCGACGGCATGGTGGTCAAGGTGCCGACGGGCTCGGTCGCCATGCTGCCGACCAAAATCAATAACTGGGCCTTCGATACCGTGCCGCAGGCGGGGCTGAACGGGCGCATCGGCTACCAGCCGCGCGGCAAGGCGCTGGGGGGCTCGTCCGCCATCAACGCGATGGTCTACATTCGCGGGCACCGCAGCGATTACGACCACTGGGCGTCGCTGGGCAACAGCGGCTGGTCGTATGACGACGTACTGCCCTACTTCCGCCTCAGCGAGCACAACGAGCGCTTCGACAACGCCTGGCACGGCCGCAACGGCCCGCTCAATGTCAGCGACCTGCGCAGCGACAACCCCTTCCAGGCACGCTATCTGGAAGCCGCTCGCCAGGCCGGCCTGCCACTCACCGACGACTTCAACGGCCCCCAGCAGGAAGGCATCGGCATCTACCAGGTCACGCAGAAGCAGGGCGAACGCTGGAGCGCGGCGCGTGCCTATCTGCACCCGCACATCGGCCGACGCGCCAACCTTACCGTCGAAACGCACGCGCAAGTCCGTCGCATCCTGTTCGAAGGCAGGCGCGCCGTTGGCGTGGAGGTGCTGCAGAACGGCACGGTACGCACACTGCGCGCGCGACGCGAAGTGGTGCTGGCTGCCGGGGCGCTGCAGACGCCGCAGCTGCTGATGCTGTCCGGCGTGGGGCCGGCACAGGAACTTGCACGCGTTGGCATCCAGACCGTGCGGCATCTGCCGGGCGTGGGACGCAATCTGCAGGATCACCCCGACTTCGTCTTCGGTTACCGCTCCGGCAGTCTCGACACGCTGGGCGTCTCGCTGCGCGGCAGTATGCGCATGCTGAGCGAGATCCTGCGCTTCCGCCGCGAGCGGCGCGGCATGCTGACGACGAACTTCGCCGAAGGTGGCGGCTTCCTGAAGACGCGCCCCGAGCTTGAGGCACCCGACATCCAGCTGCATTTCGTGGTGGCGATGGTGGACAACCACGCGCGCCGCCTGCGCCTGGGCCATGGGTTCTCGTGCCACGTCTGCCTGCTGCGTCCGCGCAGCCGGGGCGCGGTCACGCTGCGCAGTAACGATCCGCTCGCCGCACCGCTCATCGACCCCGCCTTCTTCGATGACCCACGCGATGTCGAAGACATGGTGGCCGGCTTCAAGATCACGCGCGGGCTCATGCAAACGCCCGCACTGGCCAAGTGGGCCACGCGCGACCTCTTCACCTCACACGTGAAGACCGACGACGACATCCGCGCCATCCTGCGGCAGCGCACCGATACCGTCTATCACCCCGTCGGCACCTGCCGCATGGGCCAGGACGAGATGGCCGTGGTCGACCCGCAGCTGCGCGTGCACGGCCTGGATGGGCTGCGTGTTGTCGATGCATCGATCATGCCGACCCTGATCGGCGGCAACACCAATGCGCCCACCATCATGATCGGTGAGAAGGCCGTCGATCTGATCCGCGGTGTCAGCCGTGTCACGCCTGACATGCGCAAGGAGGCGGAAGCCGCCACCGCGCAGCCCGCGACCCCTCACCAAGAAACCCGTCATGCAACCACCTGAGGCACCCCTGGAGATTGATGCATATGAACTCGTATAACGTAGCCAGGTTCACAGCCTGGAACGCCATCCTGGGCGGCCTCGCGGCTTGCGCCACCCTTGCCCTTTCGGTGGTCGTCACCGGCGGCGACATTGAAATGGTGCCCCACGGCTCGGCGATGCTGGCGTTGCCGGCCGAAGGGCGTGACCTGTTCCGCTGGTGGATGCTGGCCGACGTGCTGGGCTTCTATCTGCCGTTCGTGGCCATCGGCGGCTACTTCGTTCACACGTTCCGTGAAGAGCTTGGGGCGCTGCGCGAGATGATCGCCATTGCTGTTGCGGTCTATATCGTCTGCGGCATCGCCGGGGCGGTGCTCCAGTTGTCGACCATCCATCCGCTCGCCCATGTGTATGCCAGCGGGGACGAAGGTGCGAAGGTTGCAGCTGGCGCCGTGTGGACCGCCATTGCCAATGCCACGCAAAACGGGTTCTGGTGGGTGGAAGGCCCGCTCGTGTTCTTCTGGACATCGATTGCCGCCAGACTGCTCAAGAAGGCGGGTTGGCACGGATCGTTCCTTCTCCATATCGTCGGTTGGGGCTTCGGCGTCTTTTTCGTGTTCGGCTTCTTCCCTAGCCTTGCTGCAGTCACGGATGCGGGCGAAACCGTCGGCGTCCTGGCCCTGCCGCTCTGGATGCTGACATTCGGCTGGCAACTGCTGCGTCGCGCGCCCGCGCTTGCAGTACCGACTGCCCGCCCGGCTTAATGCCTTGTCGACACCCCACGTGAAGTCTGGAATCGAAACATGCCCACGGAAACCTCTCCGCATTGGCCAGCGCATCTGCCTCGTCATCTGACACTGCCGGCGACCAATCTGTACTTCAACGCAGAGGTTTCGGCGGCCCGCTATCCGGACAAGCCGTTCATCGTCTTCTACGACACGCCCATCACGTTTGCGGAGTTCAAGGACGAGACCGAGCGGATTGCCGGCTATCTGCAGCAACGCTGCGGCGTGAAGGCCGGAGACCGCGTGTTGCTGTACATGCAGAACAGCCCGCAATGGATGCTCGCCTACTACGGCATCCTGCGCGCCAACGCCGTCGTCGTGCCCGTCAACCCGATGAACATGACGGATGAGTTGCGCCACTACGTCGAGGACAGCGGCGCGCGCACGGCCTTCGTCGCGCAGAATCTGTACGAACGAATCGCGCCGCTCATGGGCGATGCCGACGGGCAGCTTGCGCACACCATCGTCGCGACGTACAGCGATTACCTGAAGCAGCCATCCAGCATCACGCCGCCGGCGTTCGTCAGCGCGCCACGCCATATCGACGGTGGTGACCGCATTGGCGTCACGCATTGGAGCGACGTGCTGGATGCGCGTGTTGCGCCGGGGCCGCTGACCGTGTTCACTCTCCCCAGCAAGTTGCTGCTGCTCGTTGTGTACGGCACCGCAGTCTGCAGTTACCTCACGGCGCTGCCGGTATCGCCGGACATCATCCATGGGGTGCGCATCGTGGCGGCGGTACTGCTGGGCGTGCATGTGCTTGAGGTGCTCATCTGCTTCAGACAGGTGGCCCTGCACAAGGGGCCGCTGTTCGATAGCGTGCTGCTGACGCTGCTTTTCGGTGTCCTGCACTGGAAGCCGATGGATGATGCTGCGCGCTGATCGCGGAGTGCCCCCGACAGCAAACATCGATCGGTGGCTCAGATAGCGGCCTCAAAAAACGACAGCCCCGCCATGACAACCCCGACCACCAGCAGTACGGTCGGGGTGCGCGTATTGGCATCGAAACCAGGGTGCCGTGCCACACGCGCTTCCAACGCCTGATTCACCGACTGCAGGATCTGACGCTCGTCCGCATCGACCTTGTCGAAGATGTTCGTCAACGCGTTGTCCGTATCCGGAAACGGATCGCGCAGGAGCAGCGCCGCATCGGCACTGGCGCGCTGCAGGCTCGCGGCGGACAGCAGCGCCGATACCACCATGGAAGCAAGCGCGGCCATCGCAAAGCCCACACGCACCATGCCTCCAGGCGCGTGAAGGTCGACGCTGCCAAAGCGCAGGATCGACGCATACAGCGTGATCAATCCTGCCAGTGCCCCAAGCGACAGCGTGAACATCATGCGCAGATGGCTCGTGAGCAGCAGTCTTGCGCCCTCGATATGTTCCAGGTGGATCTTCACGAACGTATCGATCGCGAAGCGGCAGGCTTCAAAACGGAGTCGCCGGTCTTCCGACGCTTGTGCCTGGCTCATGCGCGACCTCCTGAATGGCTAAATAGCTGTCTCATAGTCATATCAAACCGCGCCGGCAAACACGCGACGAAGGCCTACGGCAGCCGCCCAACGCGCGCCTTCTGCCTGGCTGACGGCATCCTGCGCGCGCAGGTAGCTGCGCCGTGCATCCAATACCGAGCTCACATCTGTCAGGCCGGCGTCGAACAGCCGTTCCGCGCGCTGTGCCGCAGTTTCGCCAGCAGCCTGCGCCTGCTGCCACTTGGCCAAAGAGGCTTCTGAGGTGGACCACTGTGCCAAGGCCACCTCGACGTCTGACAATGCGGCCAGCATGGCTTTTTCGTATTCGGCCATCGCTTCGTTTGCCTTGGCCTCGTTGACCGCAATGTTGGCGCGGATACGCCCGCCATCCAGGATCGGCAACGTCAGCGAGACGCCATAACCCAATACCACCTGCGGAGACGCCGATTGGCCAACGATCGCCGTCCGTTCACGCGTGTTGGCCCACTCGATCTGCAGCCGTGGGTAGACCTCACGACGTGCCACGCCCACACGTGCCAGGGCAGCATCCAGCGCGCGAGCTTGGCGCAAGACATCCGGGCGGCGCTCCAGCAGTTCGCCAGGCAGCAAGGTGGCCGGCGCCTGCGGTGCGGTGGCGCTCGCTTGCAAGTTCAACGCCGGCGCCTCACTCACGCCGAGCAGCACCGCCAGTTGACGATGACGTATCCGCCGCGAGCCATCCAACTGCTCGGTAACGGCTTGCTCCTGCGCCAGCTCTGCCTGCCAGCGGTCCACATCGACCGACGTGGCCTGCCCCGCGTCGAACTTTCGGCGAACCACTTCGACCTGGCGCTGCGCAACGGCAATCGCCTGACGGTTCAACGCCACGCGGTGCGCAAGTGTCTGCAGCTCGAAGTAGGCGGTTGCCACATCGGCCGCCAGCGCGATCTGGGTTGCGCGTAACGCCTGGGAGGCGGCTTGCGCGTCCGCCTCGGCCGCATCGATCGCCAAAGCCCCTCGGCCGAAGACGTCGATCTCCCAGCTCGCGCGCAGGCCGGCGAAGCTACGTTCAGCACGCGGATCGATGCCCGTCTCCCGGCCGCGTTGCGCCCCGGCTACAGCGCCAAGCTGCGGCCGGCGATCCGCCTGTGCCCCATCGGTCAGTGCGCGCGCCTGGGCCAGGCGTGCCGCTGCGATCTTCAGGTCTCGATTCGACTTCAGCGCGGTATCAATCAGCGCATCCAGTTCATTGCTACCGAAGTCGCGCCACCATTCCGCAGCCACGACGCCTTTGGTGCCAATTGCGCTCTCGCTCCATTGGCTGGGCACATTGACGGTGGTTGCCGCGGGCGCGGAGCCAGCTGGGGCCGTGGCGCAGCCGGCCAATCCAATCAGAGTAAGCACCGCGGCGCCAAGTAGCGTCTGGCGCGTGGTGCGGCGGAATACGGGGGCAGCGGACGAAATCAGGGGGTGCATGCGAAAGCTCCGGGCATTGACGAGTTGATTTCTTTAACTATACTATACGTATAGTAAAGTTCCAACATGAGGAGATCCCATGGCTGTACCCAACGAGTCCTCCAACTCTCGCGACAAAATTCTCGATGCCGCAGCAGACCTGATGGCCGAGCGCGGTGTGACCCAGCTGACCATCCAGGCGACGGCAGATGCCGTCGGCATCACCAAAGCCGGGCTGATCTATCACTTCAAGACACGTGACGATCTGCTCACTGCCCTGGTCGAGCGCATGGTGGCCGAGTTGGACGCACAGGTCGGCATACCAGCGCCGGACGATGCAGAGCCGATTTCGCTACGGGCAAAAATGGCCGAGCTGACAAGTTTCACCTTCGACATGCCTGCCAGCCAGAAAAAGCTCATGGCCAACATGTTGGCGGCGGCCTCGGCTCACCCTCACCTGCTACCGCCGGTCCAAGCGCTGTTTACCCGCAGCTATGAAGCCTTGGACCACGGCCCCCAGGCCGGTCTTGCGCAACTGCTGTCCGTAGCGCTGGACGGCCTGCTGCTGCTCGAACTCCTTCAACTGCACGCGTTCACCCCCGACCAGCGCGCCGCCATGCGCAAGACGGTGGAAGAACTGGCGCGCGGTCTGCCCTAACCCCTGCCCCATCGCTTCGATTCAAAGGTTGCCCCATGCGTACCCATTTCCAGCCCACCGTCGGCTTCACGGTCCTCGCGGCCGTGGCGTCAGCATTCGCCTTGAGCGCTTGCACCCCATCCGCCACACCGGTGGCCGCACCGCCCAAGCCGGTCAAAGTCGAGGTCGTCGGCGCAGTCCAGGCAAGAGCATCCGCCGACAGCTTCGTCGGCACGCTGCGGGCACGCCAGCGCAGTGACCTGGGCTTCGAGGCCGCCGGCCGAGTGGTCGCCATTCCCGTCGAGGTGGGTGACCGGGTGCGTGCGGGGCAGGTGCTCGCACGGCTGGACGAGTCTCCAGCCCGCTGGCGCCTGAACAAGGTTGAAGCCGACCGCGCAGCCGCAGCCGCAACCGCGGTAGAACGCCGTGCCCAATTGCAGCAGCAGGAGGCGCTGGCACGCGACAAGATCATTTCGCAGACGGCGCTGGAATCTGCACGGGCCGCCCACCAGCTTGCGCAAAGTCAGTTGGCAGCAGCCGATGCCGCACTCGCTACGGCCCGCCGAGATCTGGCGCTCACCCACATCACTGCCCCGTTTGACGGCGAAATCGTGGCACGTCTGACGCAGCCTTTCTCCGATGTTGCGCCGGGCCACGCCGTCCTGCAGATTCAGGCCGGCAACGCACTGGAGGTGGTTGCCATGCTGCCCGACAGCGTCGCCGCCACCCTCTCGTCCGGAGACAGCGCCCAGGGCAAGAGCGGCTCCGAGTCATTCCCGCTTGCGCTGGAACGACTTTCCGCCCGCAGCGACAACGGCTCGCTGGTGCAGGCAATCTTCCGAGTGCCGCAAAGTGCGGCAACCTCGAAACAGCTGCGCAGCGGCGGCGTCGTGTCGGTCGAGCTGCCTAACCGCAGCGCGCCCAACGCCATCACCGTGCCGGCGCCTGCCGTCATGTGGGGCGACAAGCCCGGCCAGGCTGCCGTCTTTGTGCTGGACCAGGCTGGCAAGCTGCAGCGTCGCCCGGTGCAAGCCGGCACCGCCGTACAGCGCGAGGGCCGCGTCACGGTTTCCCAGGGCCTGACGGCAGGCGACCGTGTGGTCGTGGCAGGTACCGCCTTCCTGCATGAAGGCCAGCTTGCCCAAGCGCATCCGACACAGACCCTGCTTCAAGGCGCAACGGAAGGGGTCGCGCAATGAAGCTCACCGAAAGCGCGTTCAACAGTACCCGCCTGACGTTTTTCGCCGCGCTGCTGATTCTGGTATCGGGTGTCGTTGCCTTCCTCAGCTTCCCATCGCAAGAGGAGCCCTCCACCACCGTCCGTGACGCGATCGTCATCGTGGCCAACCCTGGCCTGCCCGCAGAACGCATGGAGCAGTTGGTCGCACGTCCGCTGGAAGAGCGGCTACGCCAATTGCCCGAGCTCAAGCACGTGACCAGCACGGTGCGCCCCGGCACCGTCATCCTGCAGGTCAACCTGCGCGATGAGGTGCGCGATCTGATGCCGGTCTGGCAGCGCATGCGCGCCAAGATCGAAGAGGCTCGCCCACTGTTTCCCGCCGGCACGCTGCCGCCGCAGATCAACGACGACTTTGGCCGCGTGGCCATCGCCTCGATCGCCGTGACGGCACCGGGCTTCTCGATGAGCGAGATGCGCGAGCCGCTCAAACGCCTGCGTGAGGGCATCTACGCCATCAAGGGCGTACAGGGCGTGTCCTTCCACGGGCTGCAGGACGAACGGGTCTATATCGAATTCGACCGCACACGTCTCGCAGGCCTGGGCCTGGGCGCCAACGCCGTGCTGCAGCAACTGCACCAGCAGAACGTCGTGCTCTCGGGCGGGCAGGTCGTGCTCTCAGGGCTGAACAGTGCTGTGGTCGCATCAGGTGAAATCCGCTCGCTGGAGGCGCTGCGCGATTTCGTGCTGGCCGTGCCCGCCAGCGCTGGCACGGCGCCAGCCACCGTCCGCCTGGGTGACATCGCCCAGATCCGCGTGCTGCCGGCTGACCCACCGGAGTCTGCGGCCATCTATCGCGGCGATAACGCTGTGGTGCTGGGTGTGTCGATGCGCCCGGGCCAGAACATCAAGATGCTGGGCCAGGAGCTCAAGGAGCGCGTAGCCCAGTTGGAACAGCAGTTGCCTGCCGGTTTCTCGCTGGACTTCGTGACCTACCAGGCTGACGTGGTCGAGCGCGAGATGGGCAGTATGAACCGTGTGATGGCAGAAACCATCGTCATCGTGATGGCGGTGGTGGTGCTGTTCCTGGGCTGGCGCGCCGGCATTATCGTCGGCAGCATCGTGCCGCTCACGATTCTCGCCACGCTGCTGGTGATGCGCGCCTTGAGCATCGAACTGCATATCGTTTCCATGGCGGCCATCATCATCGCGCTCGGCCTGCTGGTGGACAACGGCATCGTGATTGCCGAAGACGTCGAGCGACGCCTGGCCATGGGCGAAGACCGCAGAACGGCCTGCATCCGCGCTGGGCAATCGCTGGGGATTCCGCTGCTGACCTCTTCGCTGGTCATCATCTTTGCCTTCTCGCCATTCTTCTTTGGCAATACCACGGTCAATGAATACCTGCGGCCGCTGGTGATCGTGGTGGCGCTGTCGCTGCTGAGCTCGTGGCTACTGTGCCTGACGGTGACGCCGCTGCTGTGCTACTTCTTCCTGAAACCCGGCCACCACAACGCCGACGAACCGCCGAAGGAGACCGGCTTCTACGCGGGCTATGCGCGCGTGATCCGCAAGGTGCTGGAGCACAAGGGCAAGATGCTGGCCGCGATGACGGTGCTGTTCATCGGCTCGATGGTGCTGCTCTCCCGCGTGCCGGCCGGGTTCCTGCCGCCGTCGGAACGCCCGCAATACCAGGTTGCCATTGAGCTGCAGCCGGGCAGCGATGCGCGACGCACGCAAACCGTGGTGCGCGACCTGAGCCTCTGGCTGAGCGACAAGAAAGCCAACCCCGAAGTCACGACCAGCATCGGTTACGTGGCAGATGGGGGCCCCCGCGTCGTACTGGTGCTCAGTCCGCCGTTGCCGGCCTCGCACGTCGGCTACTTCACGGTGAGCGTGCAGAGCGCGAAAGATGTTGCGCCCATGATCGAGCGCACACGCCAGTGGATGGCGCAGCGCTATCCCGATGTGCGCGTGGATGCCAAGCGCTTCTCACGCAGTGCAAACGATGCCGGCACGGTGGCCTACCGGATCAGCGGCCCGGACGAAACCGTACTGCGCGACATTGGCACCAAGATCGAAGGCGTACTGCGGCCGCTGCCTGGGATGGTGCAGGTGCGCAACGATTGGGGCCCGCGCGTGCCGCGTGTGGACGTGCAGATCGACCAGCGCAAGGCACGCCGCCTGGGCATCAGCAGCGAAGACATCGCCACCTCGCTCGGCGCCCGCTATACCGGCGTCGAGGTCTCCGTCCTGCGCGACGGCGACACGCTCGTGCCGCTGGTGGTGCGTGGCAGCGATGCCGAACGTGCCCGCCCTGAAGACTTGGCCAACACGCTGATCCACCCGGCCAGCGGCGCGGCCCCTGTGCCCCTGTCGGCACTGGCGAGTGTGTCGCTGTCTTCTGAGCCGTCGGCCATCCGCCGACGCGACCTGGTGCGCACGCTGACCGTGGAGGGCCGCAGCACGCAGGCCACCGCGCAACAGATCGTCGACCGTGCCGCGCCCGACATCGCAAAGATCGCGCTGCCCCCGGGCTACCGTATCGAGATGGGTGCCGAGATCGAGGAAGCCGCCGATTCCAACGCGTCGCTCAAGACCTACCTGCCGCTCGCGGTGGTGGCCATGCTGCTGCTGTTCGTCTGGCAGTTCAACTCGTTCCGCAAGCTGACGCTGATCGTGGGCATCATCCCGTTTGCGATGATCGGTGTGGCGCCGGCACTGCTGCTCGGCGGCGAGCCGTTGGGCTTCATGGCCAACTTCGGCATCCTGTCGTTGGGGGGCATCATCGTGAACAACGCGGTGCTGCTGCTCGAGCGCATCGAGGCCGAGTTGGCTGCTGGCAAGCCCAGGCGTGAAGCCGTGGTGTCGGCTGCCATGGCGCGGCTGCGGCCCATCGTGATGACCAAGCTGACGTGCGTGGCGGGTCTGATCCCCCTGCTGCTGTTTGGCGGCAGCCTGTGGGCGGGCATGGCACTCACCATCATCGGCGGGCTGCTGCTGGGTACGTTGATCACGCTGGGCCTGGTGCCTGTGCTGTACGAACTGCTGTTCGGCGGGCGGCTGGCGCGCTGGCTTGAACAACGTCGCAGCGGCGAGGCCTCCGGATCGATCGCACACTCCTGATGCAATGCGGGTCCTGATATGCAGGACCTGCACTGTGTCGATCTCTGAAAGCCAACGGGGTGGTCTGATAGGCCACCCCGTTGGCTTTTGGCACGTCGAAACTTCGCGGTTAGATGGCCGCGGGCTGGGCAGTCAGTGGCGGAGGCGCCGGAAGTGCTGCACCTGGAAAGGGATTGCGTAGCAGCCCATGCAACAGCAGCGATACCACATGCGTGATGAACACCTTCGGCTCCAGCGCCTTGGCTGCACAGATGCCGAAGGAGTGCTTCCACATCTTCAGAAACAGCATCGGTGCGACCAGAGCCAGCGTGGTCTGGTGCACATCGGTCTCTCGAAAATCACCCCGGGCCACGCCGCGCGCCAGGATGCGTGCAAACAGCCGATCGTAGCGCTCTATGACTTCCACGCTGTAGTACTGCAGAAGATCGGGGAAGTTGCCTGATTCGGCGATCAGCAGTTTGGTCAGCCCCGAGGCAGGGGATTCACCAATGCGCTCCCACCAGCCCATCAAGATCTCGTGCAGCAGCGCCTCGCTGGTGCCTTCGAAGGTATCAATAAAGACTTCGCCTTCAGCCAACACAGGCAGGAGGTTTTCCTGGATCACTGCCTTGAACAGATCTTCCTTGCCGGCGAAATACAGGTAGACCGTGCCCTTGGATACTCCAGCGGCTGCGGCGACATCTTCCAGCCGCGTGGCCGCATAGCCACGCACAACGAACAGGTCCAGCGCAGCGGAGACCAGCTCTTGCGGCCGGGCTTCCTTACGTCGCACCCAACGTTTAGCGGACGGCTCGCGGCTTTGATGCTTCACGGCAGAAGGAATGTCTACAAGAACGGCGTGATCACTGCGAAGTCCGTTCCAAGCCGCCAAGGGCATAACCCCGATTCAGGTTCCATTCCTGTGACTGCGCGCGCTCCAACGCGCAATAGGCGTAATAAAACACCACGGACTGATAAGCCCAGACAAGCATCGCAATCGTATAGAAAACCGCGTGATCATCGTCACCCGGTATATGGTAGAAGTCATAGATGCTGGCAATCGTCTGTGCGGCTACCAGCGCCAGGGTCACACCGACAGCGATTCGCTTCTCTCCGGCGCTCAACAATTTCTTGATCACGTAAGCGACGTAGACCGAGAACAAAGACCACATCACCAGATAGAAGTAAGGCTTTGGACCCACCATGAAATCTGCTGTCCATACCACCACGGTTGCCGCCAGCGCGCCCAACACATACATGACATCAGCGCCCATCGATGGCTTGTATCGATGCGTCACAGCCATCATGCCGGCGATCCCGATCACCGGTACACCGGCGGTTCTGGAAAATGCATCGCAAAAAAGCGAGATGTTCAAGAACATCTTTTCGCCGGTTAATGCATTGGTCAATAGGTTCGTCGCAGAGAACGCCACAACCAGCCACTCGAACCCGAGCAGGAAGTTGCGCTTCTTGAGAAGCTTGATCCCATAGATCAATGACGTCGTGATCAATGTGAAATCAGCGAGGCAATAAAGATAATATTTTGGTTCCATGATGCATTCCGGTGGTGTCAATGAATGTCTTCACCATTGCGCTTATCCACGAATAGCAGTCCTTTCTTATCGGCTGGCGATGAATTGCGCGAGGTCCTCGATGTCCTGCTGCGACAACGGGCCGGCCATCGCCGCCATCGCGCCGGTGGCATCGTGGCGCTTACCGGTCTTGAAGTTCGTGAGCTGATCGACCAGGTAGTCGTAGCCCTGCCCGGCCAATCGCGGATACTCATCCTTCCCTTCCAGTTGCTGCCCGTGGCAGGCGGCGCAATTCTTGGCCTTGGCCAGCGCCTCGCCACGTGCTACGCGCGCCGCATCGGCATGGAAGCTCGTGTTCGGCAGCGGCGTCATCTGCGAGAAATGCGTCACCATCGACTCGAACTCGTGCTCCGTCAGGCTGAGCGCAAATGACGTCATGGTCGGGTCGCTACGCTCGCCACTGGCGAATGCCTTGAGCTGCTTCCTGAGATAGGCCTCCTTCTGCCCCGCCAGGCGTGGATAGGCCTGGGTAACGGCGTTGCCTTCGAAGCCGTGGCAGTAAATGCAAGAATCGCTGGCGCGCGGCCAAGGACCATTCACACGTGCGTTGTTGTCCGAGATCTTGTCGACCTCATTGCTTATCCGCAGCAGGCCATAGACTTCCGGCCCATAGACGATGCCGCCGACCACGGCAGCCGCCAACAGCAGCCAGCCCGACAGGATGAGCATCCGCTTGCCACGGCTGCGTGGTTTCGTTGTGGTATTCATCAAGCCTTCCCCCCGGCTACGGCCTGCAGCGCCTGCAACGCTGCCTTGTGGCCGGAACGCACCGCACCATCCATGTAGCCCGCCCAGATTTCCGCCGTTTCCGTGCCCGACCAGATCAGCTTGCCGACCGACGGATGCAAGGCTTCACCGTAGGTGGTGAGAAAACCGGGCGGCATCGGCGACACGCAGCTCAGCGTCCATTTGTCTGCCTTGAGCCAATCACGCTGATGGAACGCGATGGGGTGCAGCGCTTCATCGCCAAACGCCTCGGCATAGATCTTCGAGAGTTGGGCCTCGGCCTCCTTCGGATCGGCCGGCAGCATGCTGATGTGCACGAACGCGTTGATCACGCCGAACGAGACATCCTCCGGCGAGTTGTCGTACGCCCAAAGCACCGGCCCCCCCGGTTGAAAAATCCAGCCGTTCAGGCCCTTGTCGCGCCAGAACGCTTTCTTGTAGACGTGCGACGTCTTTCGCCCGGGCGCAAACGCCGGCCAGCGGCGCTGCATTTCGCGGCGTTTCTCCGGCAGCGGCGGGTCGAAGGCGATCTGATTGCACAGCATCGGCGCGAGCGCGACGATCACGTTACGCGCACGGACCACACCATTTGCGGTATGAATGGCGACCGGTCCGTTCTGCCAGTTCTCAATGCGCAGCACGGGGGTCGACAGCTTCACCTTGTCGCCCAGAGCCTGCGCCATCTTGATCGACAGAATCTGCGAGCCGCCCGAGAGTCGGGTGCCCTGCGCGCCGTCCTTGACCGCTTCGAGCCGGTCGTAGTTGCATTCGGCTGAATTGACCATCGACAACCAGTGCAGCAGCGACAGTCGCGCCGGCGAAGCGCCACCCGTGATCGCCAAGCCGGTCGACCAGCCGATCTGGTCTGCATTTGCGATGTTCTTTTTCACCAGCCAGTCACCGACCGACATTGCGTCGAACTCGGCGGCGCGCGGCGATTTCCACGGCGCGCCGCACGGCACGCTCTTGGCCAGCTCCTCGAGTTCATGCGCAATCTTCGGATCCGTGCCGAAGCCGCCCTCGGTATCGACTGCGGCACGCGCGCCACCGGCCAGCATCACGGTCTTGCCCTGCCAGTAGGTTGGAAACGTGCCAACACCCAGCTCGCGAGCCAGATCGGCAACCGCAGTCTGACCCGGCCCGATCCATTGGCCGCCCGATTCCGAGAAGTAGCCGTTGCCGAGGTCGTGGTTGAGGGTGCGTCCGCCAACACGGTCGCGCGCCTCCAGCACCACGAAGGATTCGCATCCGGCACGCTTCAGGTCCCGTGCAGCGGTCAGGCCGGCCAGCCCGGCACCGATGATGGCCACCTCAAGTACGTCGCGCTCATCGCTCGCAGCCGTTGCAGCGCTCGCCACCTTCGGTAGTACCGCCGCCGTCGCCGCTGCCGTCACCGATGCGGCCATGCCGAGAAAGCCGCGCCGCGTGAGCGCGGCCGCCTCCTCGCGTTTCTTTGCAATATCGTCCATCTTGTTTTCCGCCTAGCTTGAAAAATCTGCGTGGTCTATCGGCTTGCGACGTATTGCGCGAGGTCGTCGATATCCTGCTGCGACAGCGCTCCGACGACCGCCGTCATCGAACCCGTGGCATCGCGGCGTGCACCGCTCTTGAAGTTGTTCAACTGATCGCGCAGATAGCCGTAACCCTGCCCGGCCAGTCGCGGATACAGGTCTTTGCCCTCCAACTGCTGCCCGTGACAAGCGGCGCAGTTGTTGGCCTTGACCAGCGCCTCGCCGCGCGCCACGCGTGCAGGGTCCGCCTGGAACGTCGTGTTCGGCAGCGCCGTCATCTTCGAGAAATGCGCCGCCAAGCCGTCAAGCTCGTGTTGCGACATGCTTGCTGCCAGCGACGTCATGGTCGAATTGCTGCGCTCGCCGCTGGCGAAGGCGGTGAGCTGCTTCTTGAGGTAGGCCTCCGGCTGACCCGCCAGGCGCGGATAGGTCTGGGCGCGTGCGTTGCCCTCATAACCATGGCAAGACACGCACACTTCGCTGACGCGTGGCCATGGACCGCCGACACGCGCGTCCTCCTGCGTGATCTGGTCGAGTTGCTTGCCAAACTGCAGCAGGCCATAGAACTCCGGCCCGTACATGACGCCGCCGACCACCGCTGCGGCCAACAGCAGCGCGCCCCCCAGTACCAGAATCCGCTTGCCGCGACCGCGTGATTTCGTTGTCGTATTCGTGTTCATCATGCTTTCCCCCCAGCCGCGGCCTGAAGCGCTTGCAATGCCGCCTTGTGGCCCGACCGTATTGCGCCGTCCATGGTGGTAATCCAGATTTCTGCGGTTTCCGTACCCGCCCAGATCAACCGGCCGATTGGCGGATGCAGCACATCGCCGTACTTGGTGAGAAAGCCCGGGGGTATGGGGGATGTGCAGCTCAATGACCAGTTGTCAGCCTTGCCCCAGTCGTGCTCGTGGTACGCGACGGGATGCAGCGCTTCGTCGCCAAACGCCTGGGCATAGATGCGCGAGAGCTCGGCTTCGGCGGCCTTCGGGTCGGACGGCAGCACGCCGTTGTTCACAAAGGCCGAGATCACGCCGAACGAGACATCCTCCGGCGAGTTGTCGAAGGCAAATTGGACCGGCCCCTTCAATTGCACGAGCATGCCGTCCAAGCCCTTGTCACGCCAGAACGCCTTCTTGTAGACATGCGCTGTCTTGCGCATCGGTGCATAAGCAGGCCAGCGGCGCTGCATTTCCCGGCGCTTTTCCGGCAGCGGCGGATCGAAGGCGATCTGGTTGCACAGCGATGGCGAGAGCGCAACGATCAAACTGCGCGAGCGAACCACGCCCTTCGCGGTGTGGATGGTCACCGGCCCGTTCTGCCAGTTCTCGATGCGCAGCACCGGGGTCGACAGGCGCACCTTGTCGCCCAGCGCCTCGGCCATCTTGATTGACAGGATCTGCGAACCGCCCGAGATGCGGCTCTCCTGTGCACCGCCCTTGATTGCTTCGAGCTGCCTGTAATTGCAATCCGCCGAGTTGATCAGCGAAAGATAGTGCAGCATCGATAGTTTTTCCGGTGCAGTACCCGTCGTCAGCTGCGCGGCAAGCGCCCAGCCGATTTGGTCTTCCGGTGTGAGGTGCTTGGTTGCCAGCCAGTCGGCTAGCGACATGGCGTCGAACTCGGCAGCACGCGGTGACGTCCACGGTGCGGCGGTCGGCACGCTCCTGGCCATCTCCTCGAGCTCGCGCCGCAGCTTCGGATCCGTGTCAAAGCCGCCGTCGTTTGCGAGGGTTGTGCGTGCGTTGCCGGCAAGCATCACCAAATCGCCCTCCCAGTGCGTCGGAAAGGTGCCGACACCCAGCTCGCGAGCCAGATTGGCGATCGCGGTCTGGCCCGGCCCGATCCATTGGCCACCCGCTTCCGAGAAGTAGCCGTTGCCGAGATCGTGGTTAAGGGTCCGTCCGCCGACGCGGTCGCGCGCTTCCAGCACCACGAAGGACTCGCACCCCGCACGCTTCAGGTCACGTGCGGCAGTCAGGCCTGCCAGCCCGGCGCCGATGATGGCCACCTCGAGCACATCGCGGCCATCGCTTGCTGCAGTGACTGCGCTCGCCACATTCGGCAATACCGCCGCCGTCGCCGCAGCCGTCACCGATGCGGCCATGCCGAGAAAGCCGCGCCGCGTGAGCGCGGCCGCCTCCGGCGCCTCCTCGTGTTTCTTTGCAATGTCGTCCATCTTGCCCCCCGGGCTTAACTTGAAAAATCTGCGTGATCTATTGGCTTGCGATGCATTGCGCCAGTGACATCGCCGCCCATGAAGCGGTTGAGCCCTACCCATGCGCTCCGTGGGTAGGACGGATGCACTGGAGTCAGTTGAAGTGGCCGACCTCGACAAAGTCGTCCTGCTGGAGCAACGCCTGCGGGTCGGTCATCACCCCGTTGCGCTCGACAAATCCTGCATAGGTCGTGCTGCACGACCACCCGAGCAGCCGCTGCATATCCTCAGGGAAGCGCTTGACGCGCTCGATCGGCAACGTCAGGTAGTGGTTCTCTTCCTGCCGCAGGATCGCGAGGTCATACGACATGGTCAGCCCCGTGCGCGGCGCATTGCTGCGGTTCTGACCACCGCCGTGGTACGTCGAACCGATGAAGATCAGTGCATCGCCAGCATCCATCGCGGTCGGGATCGCCTCTTCTTGCTTTGGCATGCGCTCGTCATCCCACTTGTGGCTGCCCGGGATGACCAAGGTCCCGCCGTTCTCTTCGGAGAAATCGGTGATGGCGATCATGATCTGCACGCGCGCTTCCCGGTTGTAGCCGGGGTGTCGCCACAGCCAGACCGAATCGTCACGATGCAACGGTTGCACGCCTTGACCAGGGTGAATCTGAATGGCCTGCGTCACACCCACCTGAATATCGGGCGCCACCTCGACCTGGTTCTCTCCACTCCAGAGCGCGATCGGTTTCTGCAGGATGAGGCGTGCGGTTTCGAGATACAGCGGGTTCAGCGCGACGTCGACCATATGGTCGGTGCGGGCAAACAGACGTGACAGGCGCCGCGTTTGTGCACCGGCAAAGTATTCGTCCACCCCATTCGGTGTGGTTTCGAGCATCGGAAGAAGATCCTGCTTCAGGTTTTCGAGCAGGCTGGGGCTGAGGAAGCCCTTCACGATCACACCGCCGTCCGCTTCAATGACGGACGCAAGTTCAGAGGGCGTTGCTGAGTTGGGGAAACGCTTGACGGACATGGTGTTACCTCACGTTGATGTTGATGGCTGAATAACGGCGAAACGGCCCAAGGCGTCGTGTTGCTTTGCAGTGAGAGCGCTCGCCTTCAGGCTGCCGCGCCCCGCACCTTGCGGTTCAACCGATCGTCCAATGTGTTTGCCGCGGCCAGCGCCCCATTAAGGAGACACCAGCGGAACGGCTCCGGCGGCAGCGAGGGCGTGTCGTAGCGCAACGCTGCGAGCAGCGGCGGCTCGGACCCGCGAATCTTCTGGGCGAGCATGTTCCCGAGCATGGATTGACTGGCCAAGCCATGGCCAGAACACCCGGCGGCGTAGTAGATGTTCTGGTTTGCGCCGGTGGTGCCGACCACGGGAAGCGCGTTGCCGGCGGTGCTGATATAGCCGCTCCAGCAGTGCCGCAATGTGATGTCCTTCAAGGTGGGCAAACGCTCATGGAGGTTTGCTCTCAACGCTCGATACTGGTCGTAGGCGGGCACATTCGGCGTTTCTGAGCCGTAGGGGTAGTGGATGCGTTTGACGGTCGAGATGACTGTGTTGCGCGCTGTCAGGCGGAAGCTCTCCATGCTGTAGTGACCCGTCACGATGCCTTCGCGCCTTGGCCAATCCAGCGAGGCCAACTGCACTGCAGACAGCGGTTCGGTCTCAACCGCCGAGATCCGCAATGGCACCACCTTGTTTGCAAGCAAACCGAGCTGCGGGGTGTAGGCATTGGTAGCCAACAGCAGCACCGGGGCGCTGACGGTACCGCGCGGCGTCTTCACCTGGATGACCGGGCCTTCGGTGTAAGACAGCAGCGGCGTGTTCTCGTAGAGCTTCACGCGGGCCTGCAGCGCGGCACGGCGCAGGCCCATGATGTATTTGCCCGGGTGCAGTGTTCCTCCGGCCGGCGTGTATTCGCCAAACAGAAATGCCGGTGGAATCCCGCGTGCGCGCATTTGCGCGTGGTCCAGAAATTCCGACTTGTGGCCGTGTTCGATACCGACCTGCATATCCGCGCGGATCTTCTTTTCCTGCGACGAATGGACACCCGCCCGGATCCACCCGGACTGCACGTACTCGCAGTCGATATCGTGTTCCTTGAGCTTGCCTTCCACGAAACCGACAGCGTCGTCGTAGTAGCGGACGATCTGCGTCGCCCGTTCCTTGCTCAGGCCCCTGAACATGAGGTCGTATTCGAGCGCCATGGCGCCGGCCAGATAGCCTGCGTTGCGTCCACTTGCGCCGAAGCCCGCGAAATCCCGCTCAATCACAACGACGTTCGCGCCCAGCCTGGCCAACTCCAGCGCCGCGGAAAGACCCGCGAAACCGGCACCAGCAATCACAACATCCGCGCTGACGTTGCCCTCGAGCGCGTGCTGCATGTTGTCGGGCTTTTCAACCCACCCGCCCAGCGCCCGATACTTCCCCAGGTCGGCGCGCTCTTTACCACGCTCAAGATCCATACTCATTTCGGACTTCCTCAATCCCTGCGCAAGATGTGGACGACCAGCGCGGCTTCTTCGGAGCCTTGCATCCCTCCATGCACGACGACGGGGTGCTTTTCCATGGTTGCCTCCTCCTACGACTTCCTCTGTTGAGGGTTCGGTAAGCCCAAACGTGAATCAATCGCGGCGGTGCGCTCCACATCAGTTGAAGCCAGCCCCCATGCGCCGAGTGACAGAGAAGCGCCACCGCCCGTCTTCTGTTTCACCATCAAGTTGGGAAGCCGTTCAGCACTTCCGGAAAAGCATTGCGCACGCAACCAGCCCTGCGACGCATGAAACCCCTCACCTGATTCCGCGGCCGACATCGTCCTTACATGAGCGTATTACCGGCCCTCAAATTACGTTATTACGGCCTAATATTAACGGCGCTACGGCCTACTCTCAAGGACGAGCACGTTAGGGAAAACACCGACCGAGCGCTACGCAAACGCTGTCGAGCTGGTCTAACTTCGCTCACTGCAAGTGACAGCCTGGCGCGGCAGACCATCGGAAGCGTTTCGCAACGCGAGGTTGACGGGAAACGTCCTCTGCGACGGACTCGCGTTAAAGACGCACGCGAGCGCCGCGCGCCACGAAGCAGTCATCGCTCGCGCACAAGGACGTGAGGGAAAGAGGCAGCGTTTTTCCCATTCCGTCGGATAGGCCTATAATTTGCAGAAGTCTTGTACAAGCCATGGGAGAGTCGACGTGCAAAATAGCGCGGTCAAGCAAGGAACCCCTGACCATTCGGAGGGAGCCAAGTCCGCCGTGCGCCCGTCAACACGGCGCAATCGGGAACAGCGCATTCGCGAGATCCTCGAAACCGCGCGCCAGGTCTTTCAAGAAGACGGCTATGCCGGATTCGCAATACGCCGTGTAGCCGATCGCATGGGCATCACCCATGGAAATCTGCAGTATTACTTTCGAACGACAGAAGAGTTGCTGCGCACCGCACTCCCGGCCTATATGAGCCAGGTCATGGAGGACTACACAGCGATTGCGAATCGTCCGGGCACGGGAGCGGCTCAACGTTGCTCCGCGCTGATCAATCGCATCTTCCAGAACATCAACGAAACCGATCTGCCGAAATTCATGGTGGAGATCTGGGCGTTCGCCTCGCATGAAGCCTTTGTCGCAGAACTGCTGGACGATATGCAGGCGCGTTTTCGAGACCTCTTTGCGAAGTTGTTGTCGGAACTCCACCCCACGTTGAGTCACGAAGAATGTCTGGTGCGTGCCGCCGTGATCGGTGCCCAAATGGACGGCATGACGCTATTCGCGTCCCATGGCGATTACCCCGGAAGAGACTATGTCGAGCTCGCTCGTGTTGCGAAGCGCGCCGTCAAGATGGTCGTGAGTGCTTCAGCAGCAACGCTGCAAAGCGAGGTGCCTCTTCGTCGTCCACGGACACTGCACGACGGTAGCGATGCCCGTGTCAGCATTTTTGGATCTGACGGATATCTGCAGCCGGCCCTACTGGAATTGCGCGCGCGTCAGTCGACTCAAGACACCTTCCATTACCGGCCGACAGCTCAGGGCAAACGCAGAGAGCTCAAGATCAACGAGATCATCTCCACCGCCGCCAACCTGCTGGCGACGGAAGGCTATGCAAATTTCACCCTGGCACGGGTGGCCAGAGAACTCGGCACTCTGCCATCCGCGCTTCAGAACTATTTCCCGACCCATGACGACTTGCTCCGCTCGACGATGGGGGCGGTGGGGCAGGCTTATCTGGACCGCTACTCAGAGATCGGCAAACCGAGCGGCAAACCGGCACTGGAGCGCATGCTCGAAATTGCCGCAGAAAACTTCGAGGAAACCTGTGTTCCTGCGGTGCAGCAGCTGTGGTCGGAGATGTGGGCGCTGGCCCAGCATTCGGATATCACGCGTGAACATGTGAGAAACGGCTATGCCGCCTACCGGGTGGTCTGGGCCGACCTCATCCGGGAGGTCGACGCGACGGCAACCGCGCGGGAATGCCTCGCTCGCGCAACGCTCATCACAGCACTGCTGGACGGTGTCACGGTGCTGAGGTTTGACGCCCAGCATCAATCGGTGAGCGAGGACCGCGCGTTCGAGCTGGTGATGGTGATGACTGCGCTCATCGCGCAAGGGCGGATCGCCCCCAACGACGCTCTGTAAAGCAAAAACAAAAAAAAGGATGCCGTGCTGCCACGGCATCGAAAGACCCCAGAGGAGACCAAAGCTAGGATCTAGGAGGCGTCACCAGCGTACGTTTTCAATCGCATCGGATGACTGTGTTCGCTGGTTTAAGGGGGCGTAGCGATGGCGTACGCTGCTGAGACGATGACTTTGCTCGCCTCAGCGCACCTGCGTGCAGTAAGGCGCCCGGAACGGCTCGCCCGGCGTCAGTGACGGATCGTTGAGATTGCTGATGTCGTAGCCGTAGTTGCATCCCCCGGTTGGCAGGGGCCGTTAGAACACCTTGTCGCCGTAGAAGCGGTAGACCAGCGTATGGCGATCCGGGCAATCCGGGGTCACGGGCGCACCGCCGTGCAGCGAGCCCGAGTGGAACAACAGCGCATCGCCCGGCTCGAGATCCCAGGAGACAACGTCCCACGAGGCTGGGTCTTGTGCACGGTCTGCCTCAATGTTGGGCAGTAGCGGCCAATCGGTGTTGGCCCACAGCGGCTTGATGTGATCGTTGGGATCGTTGTAGGACGTACCGTTGTACTGCGCCCCAAGGTGAGAGCCTCGTACGACCTCCAGCGCGTTCTTGCGGGGAATCTGCTCAAAGCACGTCCAGATGTTGAGCAACTGCGGTCCGCTGAACGGATAGTACGAAGTGTCCTGGTGCCACGGCGACCGCCCCGCTCTGCCGCCCTTCTTGATGAAGAGTTCCTCGCCGATGAACCACACATGCTCGGAATCCCAGAGCGACGCTACAAATTCATCGAGCCCCAACGCCTTGACCGTCGCGACGTGCACATCGCGGTTATCGAAGTTGCCGTAGTCGTTGAAATGCTCATCCGGCGTGCCTGCAAAGGCATAACCGTGCTGCGGGCTGGGGTGGGCAATCCCGTAATCGAACGCCTCGCGCATCTGCTTGAGGCGCTCGGGTGAAAACAGGCCCCGGGCGACGGTGGCACCATCGCGCGCCAGCTCCAGCTTCATCTGCTCTGTCACTTGCATGTGAACCCCTTCTTACCTCGTTGGATAACGAACCGTCTCGAAGATGTCGGGAGACACGGGGAGACGTGTGTCCGCTTTAACTGGCCTCAGAGCCCAGCCAGCACGCCCTCTTTCGAAAATAGAATCGGCTTGCCACCTGCATCGATCACAGCGGCGGTGAGTGCCGCGCGGTCTTCACGCTGTGCCACCGCCAGCGGCGCGCCGTCTTCACGCTGCTTGAGCACGAGCCCATCCAGCCCAACCGCAACGAGCTCTTTACCCGACGCAGCAAGACCGGTGATCGAACTCTTGGTCTCGGCCTTCAACGGTTGCCAGGTCGCCCCGCCATCGCTGCTCTGGAACAGGCTGCCGAGCAGACCACCCACCACAATCCGCCCATCGGGCATGGCTACACCCGACCACAGCGAGCCCCTGCCGCCCGTGGCGAGGTAGTCCCAGGTGGCGCCGCCGTCCGTCGACTTGAGCACCGTCCCCTGCTCAGCCGAGATGTAGAACGCGCCCTTCTGATCCGCAAACACGTGGTACAGGTTGCGGTCGCCCTTGCCGCCGCCGGGCGGTTTCGGCAGCGTCGTTTTCGTCCACGTCTTGCCGCCGTCGTGGGTCTGCAGCATCAAAGACCACAGGCCGACCGCAATGCCGTCGCGGTCGTTTGTAAAGACCACCGAGAACAGCGGTTGATCGACGGCCGTGTCCATGCGCTGCTTGACCCAGGTTTCACCACCATCACTAGTCGCGAGAATCACACCCCACTGCCCGACTGCCCAGCCGTGTTTTTCATCGGCAAAGGAGACAGCGGATAGCGTGGCAGACACCGGCACCGTGCGTGCCTGCCGATACGTCTTGCCTTCATCGTCGGAGAGCAGAACGATGCCGTGCTCGCCCACGGCGACGACGCGTTTTCCGGCGCGCGTGGCGTCCAGCAGCATCCTGTTGGTCGGCGCTGGCCACGTATGCGCAGGCTTGGCGCTCCAGGTCGCGACCGTGCCTTCGGAGGGTGCTTGTGCAAGGGCTACAGACGCCGCGCACAGTGCGATGCTGGTCAGGATCGTTTTCATCATGGCTGTCTCCCGTTCAATGGCTCAGCAGGCCCGGCGCACGCGCCGGCTTGCGACGCGGGAACCAGCGCTCCAGCACCGAAGCCAGCGCCGGCAGTGCCGTCATCGCCATCACCAGGTTCACGATGAACATGAAGGCCAGCAGCTTGCCCATGTCCGCCTGGAACTTGAGCGCAGAGAAGCTCCACGTCGCCACACCGACGGCCAGTGTGATGGCGGTAAAGATCGTCGCCACACATTCGAACTCCAACGCACGCTCCATCGCGCGCTCGATCGGGTCGCCCTCGGCCAGGTGCCGCTGCAGGCGGTTGTAGATGTACAGCGCATAGTCCACGCCGATGCCCACCGCCAGCACCATCACCGGCAGCGTAGCCACGGTCAGGCCGATCTTGAGTTCCTTCATGAACCAGTAGCCAATGAAGGTCGCCACCGTCAGCGGCACGCAGCACGCCAACATCGAGCGCCAGTCGCGGTAGGCCAGGAACACCAGGATCACGATAGCCGCGTATACGTACAGCATCATCGGCAGCTCGCTGTGCTCCACCTCGTCATTGGTGGCGGCCAGCACGCCTGCATTCCCTGCCGCCAGGCGGATATTGACGCCGGGGAATGGATGCGACACGCGGTACTGCTTGATGTCGTCCAGGATGCGGTTGATCGTCGTCGCCTTGTGGTCGGTCAGGTACAGGTGCACCGCGGTCATGCTGCAGTCGGCCTTCATGAAGCCCTTCAGCCGCGCCACGTCCACCGACACCGCACCGTAGTTCTCGGGGTCGATCGGCACGACGTTCATCTTTGGATAGTCTTCGTTGTAGCCCGCGTTGTAGGTACGCAGCATCCCCGAGTACGACTGCGCGGACACCACGCCCGGTTCGGTGCGCATGGCGGCGGTGAACTCGTCCTCGTACAGGCCGACGGCCGGGTTATCGCACGCTTTGCCGGTCGATTCGATCGCCACTGACAGCCAGTCGAGGCCCATGTCGTAGTTGCCCGCAATCGACGTCGCATCGCGGTTGAAGCGGGCTTCTTCGCGCAACTCCGGTGCGCCAGGCTGCAGCGTGCCGATCACGCGGTCACGGCTCTGCCAGACAGATAGCCCAAACACCATCAGCGTGATCAACAGCGTGACGCCAGCGTACTTTGGCTGCGCCACCTTGGACAGCGGACGCAGCACCGCCGAACGCCAAGCCGCACGCTTGAGCGCGCTCTGCGCATACGCCTGCGTGAAGTTGAAGCACGAGGCAGCCACCGGCAACAGGATCAGGTTCGTCACGATCTTGTAGGCCACGCCCAGCGATGCCGTGATGGCCAGTTCGCGCACCATCGGGATCGGAATCAGCAGCAGCGTGACGAACGACACAAACGCGGTGACCAGCGCCAGCACGCCCGGGATCAGCAGACCACTGAAGCTGTGGCGCGCGGCGTCGTACGAGCTATTGCCGCGAGCGATCTCACGCACGATGAAGTTGACCTGCTGCACACCATGCGACACCCCGATGGCGAACACCAGGAACGGCACCAGCACGGCCAGCGGATCCAGCCCGAAGCCCAGCAGCCGCAGCGTGCCGAACTGCCAGACGAGTGAGCTCAACGAGCACACGATCAGCAGTACCGTGAAGCGCACCGAGTGGCAGTACCAGTACACCGAAAGGGCCGTCAGCAGCAGCGCGATCGCGCAGAAGACGAGTACGCCCTTGGCGCCATCGGCAATGTCACCGATCTGCTTGGCAAAGCCGATGATCTGGACCTCGTAGCCGGCATCTTCGAACGGCTTACGGATCTTGTCTTCGAGCGTGTGGTTGAACGCCACGTAGTCGAGCACCTTGCCGGCACTGTCGCGCTCGTTCAGCTCCGCGGTGATCATCGCGCTGTCTTCGTTGTGCGAGACCAGCGTGCCCACGTAGCCGCCGAGCGTGGTCGCGCGACGAATGCTCGCAACGACTTCTGGCGTCAGTTGATCCGGTGTGATGTTGCCCGAGATGATCGGCTCGGCGCGGAAGCCTTCTTCGGTGATCTCGTTGACGAACGCGTTGGGTGTCCACAGCGAGCGCACACCGATGCGGTCCACGTTCGGAAGGTAGATGACGGCCTGGGTCACGTTGTACAACCTTGTGAGCCCCTCCGGCGTCCAGATCGAGCCCTTCTTGGCGCGCACCACCACCGTGATGCGGTTCGCACCTAGCAGATCGTTCCGGTACTTCTGGAACGTCTGGATGTACTCATGGCCGATCGGCATTTGCTTCTCGAAGCCCGCATCCATGCGCAGTTGCACAGCAAACACGGCCATGCCTGCAGTGAATAGGCCAATCACCACCAGCACGATCGCGCGGTGGCCGAAGAAGGCTTTTTCCAGCCCCGCAACAAGACGATTCAACACGACACTACCCCTTCAAGTATTTCTGGCGGCGCACCGCGTGCGCCACCGCCCGGCACGGACACGTCAGAAGTTGCGCGTGATGAATGCGCCGATGAAGTTGCGATCCGAGTACGGATTGCCCACCGTGTTGTGCCCGCCCCAGAACGCCGTGAAGTTGATGCCCGCCTGCCACACCGTCGGGTTCTGGTTGAACAGCACGTAGAAGTTGGCCGACTTCGCGCCCTGCATGTAGTTCGCGCTGAAGGTCGGTGTGTAGCCGTAGAGCCCCGCGTTGAATGTCACGCCTGGCGTCACCTGCCAACCGGGGATGAGCGTGCCGTCATACGTCCAGTTGAAGTCGACGGTCACTCCGCCTGAGGCGGCCGTACCCTGCCGCATGCCGATGGGGTAACCCGTGTCCGAGTTGTAGTTCAACCACGTCCCGTAGCCAGCCTGGGGCGCCTGCATGACCTGCACGCCGTTGACGGTACGTGTCACGCTTCCGCCCAGGCCGGGGTAGTAGACCATCGTCGCTTCTGCGGTCAGCGAGGCCGAATCTGCTCCGATCATCTTGAGGAACGGATACTCGCTGCGCGTGAGCGCCAGAATGCCATTGATGCCGAACTGCAGCTTCTTGCGGTCGACCCACTGCTGGCAGTCGACACCGCCCGGGTTCACGTTCAGGTCCATCGGTCCGCCTGCGCCGTAGCAGGCCGAGAGCGCCACCGCGTCACGCGGGCGATACGACAGCTCGGTACCAACTGCCCACGGTCCCACCGGGAAGTTCGCGCTGATACCAAACAACTGACGATTCTGCTGATACGACCACTGCGCCGTGCTATTCGCGAACGAGGTCAACACGGGCGACTTGTCGGTGTAGTTCTCGTAGTAGAACGCGAAGTTCGCGTCGATGGAGGTCGGCACATAGTTGAACTTCACACCGAACTGTGGCTTGTATTTCGAAGGCAGCTTGTTGGAGACCGGCTGCCCGAACGAGAACGATGGGGGGCCAGCGAAGTCGCCATTGACCAGGCCGTTGTTGATCGCCGCAATGGTGCCCGGGTCATGGCTGTTCAAACCGTTCTGGCCTGCGACCGTACCTGCGCTCGGGCCGTTCGCGTTGAAGTTGGTCGTGTTCGCGGTGAAAGGCTCAGCACCACGGCCCACAGCGTTGGACGCCGACCAGAAGGAGCCAACCGGCGGCAAGCGGTTGCCGTTCCAGATGAACTGGTAATACGCCTCGGTGCTCAAGCCATGCGAGAGATTCGTGGCAAAGCTCACCATCGGTGCAGGTAGCAGCGCCTGCTTGAGCTGCGAGCCCGGAATCAGGAGCTTCTGGATATCGAGCGAGTTGGTGGCGTTGATGCCGCCCATGGCAAACATGCTCTCGCCCCAGTTGATGACCTGGTTGCCGATACGGACGTGGGCGTTCTGATCCGCCACGGTAAAGTCCTTCTGCGCCCATAGATCAAGCACGTGCGCGTCATAAACCACCTGCGCCCTCGCATCACTCGACAGCGGCGTGCGCTCGGTGTTCTTGGCCATGAAGTCGTACATGCCCGTGCCGCGCGCCATGAACTTCAGGCCCTCGCTGGGCATCGTCAGCAGCAGCTCGCTGGTCGCGCTCAGGTACGCGCTGTAGGGCTTCCACTTGCGGTAGTTCAAATCACCGTTGTCGCCCGCGCCCCACTGGTCGGTATTGGCCGCCGCACCGCAGCCGTTTGCGTTCGGATCACCCGTGAGCGCGCAGCTCGGGGTTTTCGTCCGCGTTGCCACACCGGCCGTGACGTTGCTCACCAGCGAGCCTTTCACCGCGTCGTCCGTGCCCATGGTGAAGTCGTAGGCGTACGCTGCAGACGTTGTTGCCGTCAACACGGCGAGCGAAATCGCTGTCCGCGTGGACATCTTCTTGGTATTCATGTTTTCCTCCAACCCGTTTTGATACCGGCACGCCCCTCCTCAAGCGCGTGCCGGCCCCCGCTCATGCGGCCACGTTCAGCGCTCGCTCACCGCGCGCAGGGTTTCGGCCGTGAAGAAGTCCGTCTTGAAGCGCGGATCATTGATCTGCTCGTACCAACGAATGTCTTTGCCTTGCCCGAACGTCGTTTGGTCCATCACGTAACGGCCGTTGCTGAGGTCGTACATCGCGAACGGCAGGTTGTCGCACGTGCCGCCCAGCTCCCACACCGGAATGGGGTAGCTCTCGCGCACCTTCCAGAGCTTGCCCTGGGCGTCGTAGTCTTCGCCGACAAGTGCCAACCAGCTGTCTTCATCCAGGTAGAACACCTTCTTGGATGCGACGTGGCGCGCGCTGGGCTTGAGCGTGGCCTCGACCACCCAGACGCGGTGGGTCTCATAGCGACGGTTGGCCGAAGCAACGCCGTCGGGCGTGGCAACGTCGTGCAGGTTGGTCTTGAACTTGTACATGCCGAACGCGTTGTACGGCACCAGCAGCTCCTTCTTGCCGACGAGCTTCCAGTTGAACCGGTCGATCGTGCCGTAGAACATATTGGCCTCATCGATCAGGTACTGGTTTTCCATGCCGATGACCGGCGCATCGTGCGTATAGGCCGGCATGCGGCGCACGCGACGCTGCCCCGGGAAGTAATAGAACGTCTCCGACGCCTTGTTGAAATACTGGCGTTGTACGAACGCCTGCCCAGCGAGCGCCGGTGGGGATTCCATCTTGAAGAAGGCGGCGGTGCTCAACTGATCCACATCCTGCGGCGTCGTCTTGCCCGGCTTGCCCCAGGGCAAGTACGCGTGCTGCGGAGAGACGACATCGATCCATTCGTTACTACCCGGGCGCGGCGAAATGGTGGTGATCATCTTGGGCCATTCGAAGCCCTCACCGTGGTAGCGATAGATGTAATTCAGGATCGCTTCCGCGCCGTTCTTGGGCTGCGGAAACGCAACACCCGGGAGCACTGCCGTCTGCAGTTGCTCGCCAGTCGAATCAAGCTTGGCCGCCGTGAGGTTTGCCTTGGAGTTCTGCGCAACGACGTCGGGCACCTGGCATTCGCGATGCGACGGATACACGTCCATGCGATAGCCCTTCTTCTGCTTGAGGAGCTGGATCTGGCCTGGCGTCAGCTTGTCTGCGTACTTGTCGATGTTTGACGCATCGATCGAGTACAGCGGCTTCTCATTCTTGTGCTTCCAGAAATCGCCGCGAACCTTGCCCCACTCCCATCCGGCTTCGGGGGATTGCTTGCCAACATAGGCAGAGACGCTACCGTCCTTGCTGGCCGAGCGATCACCGCCCTCGGGAGTGAGGTCCTCCGCCATGGCGGCGGTGCCGATCACACAACATACTGCGGCCGCGATAGCGGATACGACTCCAATGCGTTGCTTCTTCATCATGGGCTCCTTCCAATATCTCTCTCGCCTTGCAGCCGGCATGTCCGGCCGCTTCAAGCGCTCATTCCTCTCCGGATCCGGCCACGGCCATTGCGCGAATCTCGATCAGCAATCCGGGCAAGGCCAACTGCGTCACCCCCACGGCTGACCACGACGGATAGCGGCTCGGAAAGTACTGGTCCTTGACGGCGATAAACGCATCGATGTCGCCATGCAGGTCCGTGTGAAACGTCGTGAGCTCGACCACATCGGCCAGGCTTGCGCCCGCCTCTTCGAGAACGAGCTTCAGGCATTCGAATGCGATGCGCGCCTGCGCGTGCATCCCCTGCGCAGGCTTCATGTCGGCGTCCACGCCAACTTGGCCAGACACCCACACCATGTCGCCCACGCGCGTTGCCGGCGAGAAGTGATACGCGTCGTAGTGCCCTTGGAAAGGGGCCGGGACAATCGATTGACGCCTATTGCTTGCAGCCATGGCCTGAGCCTCTCTGCTAGATGCGTTGATGGAAACAGGTGTGCGGAGCAGAAGAAAACGCCAACAGCGCTGTAGCCCCGGCACCTGTTTTCGGGCTGCCATTTGAAGATCGTCTCGCCGCCCAGAAAGCCAGCACGGCCGCGTGACGCGCGGTGCGGGCACCGACCTGAGCGACGCCCACCTGAGCATCGCCTTAGGAATACGTATTGACGGCCTACAAATAACGTTAGTACGGCCAAATATTAGCGTTGCACCGGCCTATCATCAAGGTGTGACAAACTAGGGAAAATACCAACCAAGCGGGACGCAAACGATGTCCAACCGGTTCATTACAGGTGCTGGTGTGGATTCGGCGGTTCGATCGCCGCAGCGCAACGCTGCAGCACGCGCACGTGCCGCGTTGCCATCAGACAAAGGGCCGGAACAGGAGCGACCGAGAGAGGCGCACGGAGCTCGGATTCACGCGGGCGGTCGACTGAACCGATCCGCGCATGGGCAGGCGAATGGGTTCATGCCGTGCAGGCCTGGCTAATTGCCGAAGTACGAGTCAAGACCGACAGGTCGACGCGGCATTGCAGACGCAGCGATCAGCACACGCGCTAGCGCACGTGCCACCCATCAGAAGAAGGCGACCTCATCGTTGCTCATCAGAAGCAACGCTTTACGAGTGCCGAGAAAGTCGACGAATGAATAAGCCGGCAAGCTCCAGCAGGTTCTGCGCCGTGCTGATGCGCCCCGCCGCCGTAAAGATGCCGTGCATGTGACGAGGCAGGTGGTGATGCTCCAGCAAGCCGCCTGCCCGCGCCGCCATTGCCGCGTATTCGATGCCTTCGTCGCAGAGTGGGTCCAGGCCAACGGTGGCGATAAACATCGGCGGCTGACGGCGGCCCTCTGCATACAGCAGCGGTGACAAGGTGGGCTGGTCAAGCGGTGTACCGGCTGGCACGTATAGATCACAGAACCATTGCATCGATTCTGCGACGAGCGGCAGTCCGCCCTGGAAGCGGCCGTACGACGGCCGGCTTGCTGTCAGGTCCGTCACCGGATAGAGCAGCACCTGGCCTACGACCTCGTATGCCCCTGCAGCCGGCGCGTTGCCGATAATGGTCGCCATGCTGCCGCCCGCGCTATCGCCAGCCAGCACCACGCGGCTGGCGTCAATGGACAACGCGGCCGCATTCGCCACCAGATAGCCGAGTGCCTGCTCGCAGTCCCGCAGCGGCACAGGCCATTGATGTTCCGGGGCAAGGCGATATTCCACCGACGCGACGATGCAGCCACTCTGCCGCGCCAGCAGTCGGCAAATGCCGTCATGCGTGTCGATGCTGCCGATCACCCACCCGCCGCCATGCAGGAACACGACCAACGGCCCGTTACCGCCCGCGCCCTCCGCTTCGTCCGGCTCGTACAGCCGCACCCGGATCTCACCGTCGGTCACCGGCACCATGATGTCGCGGTGGGCAACGCCGACGATGTCGTTCAAGCCATTCAGGCGGCAGGCCCGGGCAAAGTTCGTGCGCGAAGGTTCCGGCGCCAGGCTGCCGTAGTGCAGGCCGCCCGCTTCACGGAACGCCTGTACCACGGGCCGCGCATCCTCCGCCACTTCGCTTAGCGGCTGCCAGGAGAGTTCCGAAGACAAGTCCCTGCCCCCGTCAAACCTGCTCGAATGCGCGTAGATCCCAGCGCACCGCCGCGCGGTACTCGTCCACCGTGCCGGACCAGTTGTTGATGACCTTGCCCCGGGCGTTCTTGTACCAGCTCGAGCAGTCGGCCGAAAATGCCGAGCCGTTCATCGCCGCCTGCAGCGCACGGTTGTAGTCGTCGGATAGCGCCTTGCTGACCTGGAACCCGCCAGCGCCTTCGGCCTCGATACCGCGAATCGCATCGATGATGTAGCGCTGCTGGATCTCCAGCATCGAGAGGATGGAGTTGTGGTTCAGGTTGGTGTTCGGACCATAGATCATGAACAGATTCGGGAAGCCCGGGACCGCCATGCCGAGGTAGGCTTCCGGGCCATCGGCCCAGGCATCGGCGAGCGAACCATCGAGGCCGCTGACCTGCAGGTCGCCCTGGAATGCCTGGCTCTCAAAGCCGGTGCCGAACACCACGACGTCGAAAGCGTGCACGCGGCCATCCTTGGTCAGGATGCCCTCTTCGACAAACGCTTCGATTCCGGCCGTTTCGAGCGTAACGTTGTCGCGCGTCAGGGCCGGGTAGTAGTCGTCGGAGCGCAGAATGCGCTTACAGGCAAATTCATAGTCTGGCGTGAGCTTGGCGCGCAGGGCTGGGTCGGCCACGCTACGCTCCAGATGCTCCAGCGCCAGGCGCTTGCCTTCGCGCTGCGCATCGGTGCCGACGCGGGTGCGCTCGAAGCCAGACTCTCGGAATGCATGCAGCCGCTCGCGGCTCTTCTCGAACAGTACCGGATCGCGCTGAAATTCATCGAGCTGATCTGCGGCGAAGACAATCTGATTGCGCGGCATGATCCAGTTGGCGCTGCGCTGGAACACAGTCAGATGGTTCACCACCGGGGCAATCTCGGGAACGTACTGCACCGCGCTGGCCGCGTTACCAATGCTGGCGACGCGCTTGCCGCGCAGGTCCACGTCATGGCGCCAGTCGGCGGAATGAAAGTACGCCCCCTTGAAGGTGCTCAGTCCGGGCACCTTGGGAATCAACGGCCGGTTGAGCTGGCCCCAGGCCGGCACGAAGAAGCGCGCGGTCAGGCGCGAGCCGTCGGCCAGCTCGAAGCACCAGAGGCGATCGGCCTTGTCCCAGACCGCGCTGCGGATTTCGCTGTTGAAGCGCAAGTGAGCATCGAGTCCGAAACGGGCTGCGAGCGATTCCATGTAGCCGAGCAACTCGTCGCGGCCCGCGTACATGGCACTCACGCGCAGATGCGGATGGAAGCTGTAGCAGTAGAGGTGCGATTCGGTGTCACACGCCGCGCCGGGGTACGAGTTGTCGCGCCAAACGCCGCCCAGCGCCGGGCGCTTTTCCAGCACGACGAAATCATCGATGCCCGCCTGCTTCAGTTGGGCCGCCATGCCCAACCCGCCGAATCCGGCGCCGAGGATGACAACCTTGTAGTGACCGTTGGTTTCCACGTTATTCATGGTGCTTCACTTCCTGTGCTGCGGGCCCCGTCGGAAGACAGGCCCCTCTATTGCAATGGATTGGTAGATGCCGGCCCGCCACGTGCCCGACCGCACCGCAGGCAAAAGACGAGCTTCGCGCCTGGCGGGGGCCAGCACGCGTTTCTTCAGGCCGTGGCGCGCCGGTCTGCACCGGTCCAACGAGCGCCCCACTCCGGCCTCAGTACGCCTGTTCGTAGAGCCGCAGGGAGTCGGCTTGCTGCACTTCGATCGGGTTGTTCTGCAATAGGCGCTGCTGCTGCATGGCGTCCGCAGCAAGCATCGCCAGGCTTTCGCGCGTGACACCTGCATCGCGCAGCCGCCGCGGCGCACCGGACCGATCCATCAGATCCTCCATGAATCCAATGAAGGCCGCGGTGCGGGCGACGTCATCGCCATCTGCCTCGCCAATGCCCAGCGCATCGGCCAACTCTGCGTACTGCGCAGCCGCTGCTGCGGCATTGAAGCGCAACACCGGCCCAAGCATCAGCGCGTTCGACAGACCGTGCGGGATATGGAAATGCCCACCCAGCGGATACGCCAACGCATGCACAGCCGCAACCGGCGCATTGGCAAAGGCTTGGCCCGCGAGCGTCGCGCCAAGCAGCATTGCCTCGCGCGCGCGCCGGTCGTTACCGTTCTCGCATGCAGGTAGCAGATTGGTCGCCAGCAGGCGCAGCGCCTCACGCGCCAGCGCATCGGAGATGGCGTTCTTCTTGTGCTTGCTGGTGTAAGCCTCGATGGCGTGAACCATGGCGTCGATGCCCGTGGCCGCGGTGTGCTGCCGCGGCAGGCCGACGGTCAGCTCGGCATCCAGAATCACGCGGTCTGCGTAAAGCTGGGGCGCGACGATGCCCATCTTGGTCGTCTCGCCGACAGACACGATGGAGATATTGGTCACCTCCGAACCGGTACCCGCCGTGGTCGGCATTTGCACCAGCGGCACGCGTGCGCCCTTGACGTTTCCGATGCCGTACATCTCCGCCAGCGGCTGCTCGGAGACAACGAGCACGGCCGCCAGCTTTGCAATGTCCATCGACGAGCCGCCACCCAGACCAATCACGAGATCGACACGGGCCGCACGCGCATGCTCGACGCAGCGCAGCAGCACCGCCTCAGGCGGATCGGCCACCACCTCGTCGAACACGGTCACGCAGAAGCCGGCGGCCGCCAGCGATGCCTTGGCACCCTCCAGCACCCCGGCCTTGTGCAGGCCGCCATCGGTGACGACCAGCACGCTGCGGCGCTCGGTCCATGCGGCCAGGATCTCTCCCAGGCGGCGCGCGGCGCCCCATTCCTGGAGGATGGACGGAACCGTGTCGAAACGTACCGGCTGTGGGAATTGATCCATGCTCTTGCTCGCTGGTGCTGTCGGTTGCGCCGTGCTCAGACCTGTGTGCACAGGTACTTGATTTCCAGGTATTCGTCGATGCCGTATCGCGAGCCTTCACGGCCGAGGCCGGACTGCTTCACGCCGCCGAACGGGGCCACCTCGTTGGAAATCAGACCGGTGTTCAGGCCCACCATGCCGTACTCCAGCGCTTCACCAACGCGCCAGATGCGCGCGTTGTCGCGGGTGTAGAGATAGGCGGCCAGGCCGTACTCGGTGTCATTGGCCATCGCAATCGCCTCAGCCTCATCGCGGAAGCGGAACACAGGCGCGACCGGGCCGAACAGTTCCTCGCGCGCCACGCGCATGTCCGGCGTGGCACCGGCAATCACGGTCGGCTCGAAGAACGTGCCGCCCAATGCATGGCCCTTGCCGCCGACGACGACCTTCGCGCCCTTACCGACGGCATCGTCGATCATGGCTTGCAGGTGTTCGCACGCGGACTTCTGAATCAGCGGCCCCTGCTGCACGCCTGGCTCGATGCCATTGCCGACCTTAAGCTCCGCCACGCGGCGCACCAGCGCCTCGACAAAGCGATCGTAGATACCGTCCTGCACCAGGAAGCGGTTGGCGCATACGCAGGTCTGGCCGCTGTTGCGGTACTTCGACGCCATCGCACCTTCGATGGCGGCATCGAGATCCGCATCGTCGAACACGATGAACGGCGCGTTGCCGCCCAGCTCGAGCGACAGGCGCTTGATCGTCGGCGACGACTGGCTCATCAGCACCCGGCCAACCTCGGTCGAGCCTGTGAAGGACAGTTTGCGCACGACCGGGCTGGCCGTCAGGACCGCGCCGATCTCGCGCGACGGGCCGCACACCACCTGAAGCACCCCGGCAGGAATGCCGGCACGCTCGGCCAGCACTGCCAGCGCAAGCGCGGTCAGCGGCGTCAGGTCGGCCGGCCGCACGATGATCGAGCAGCCCGCGGCAAGGGCGGGCGCCACCTTTCGGGTGATCATCGCCGCCGGAAAATTCCACGGCGTGATGGCCGCGCACACGCCGACCGGCTGGCGAATGACGAGGATCCGCTTGTCGGTCTGCGGATGCGCTGCGACGTCACCGTAGATGCGCTTGGCTTCTTCCGCGAACCATTCCACAAACGACGCCGCGTATAGGATCTCGCCGCGCGCTTCGGCCAGCGGCTTGCCCTGCTCCGAGGTCATGATCAGCGCCAGGTCGTCAGCGTTGGCAATCATCAGATCGAACCAGGCACGCAGCAGCTTGGCCCGCTCGTGGCTGCTGCGGCGCTGCCACACGGCCTGCGCTTGTGCGGAGGCCGTGATCGCCGATTCAACCTCGGCACCGCTCAGGCTGGCCACGCGGGCCAGGATCTCGCCGGTGGCAGGATTGGTCACCGCAAACGAGCGTCCGCCGGATGCCTCTTGCCATCCCGAGGCCAACCAGGCGCGCGTTTCCAGCAGTGAAGGGTCGCGCAGGCGGTCTTGGAGCGCTGCAGAAGCTTGGGTGTCGTAGTTCATTACGTTGGACTGCAGATGATATGGATGACGCTTCGCAGAAAGCAGCCGGGCAAGCTATGCAGAGGCTGGCGAACAGATATCGGACGCCCCGGCTCCTCGCCGCACGCACTGATACAGCCGCAAAGATGACCGTCGGTTGAGCACCACCATGCAAGATGTCCGTCTCGACAAACCACCTTTAATTTACGTTTCTTCGGCCTACAAATAACGTTACAACGGCCAAATATTAGCGGCTCACCGGCCTAGACTCAAGGCAACAAAGGTTAGGGAAAACACCAACGAAATCAGGCGCAGACGATGTCGCGTCGCGTTAGTTGGGCGTGTTGCGGGACATGCAGTCGCGACTGTTCAAGCGCCAGTGTTTGCACGTGCGTGCGCACGACAATCGAGGTAGACACCTCGTTGCGGTGTATGCGGGCTTGAACAACTGAAGGAGAGGCGCAGCTTGCCGACGCCTACCTGGCGGGACAACGGTTTGGAGTTCGCGAGTCAGGTGCCAGGTGTGCGAGTGCACTCACCTTCGCGGCAAGATCGATCTCCCGCCTCTGCATGGCAAAGTGGCCACACTCCGCCAAGCGGGCATGTCTCCCCCCGGGACGCCAGTCAACCAGCAGCAAGCCCGTTGCGTCGTAACCTCGACTGAGCGAGTTCTGCGTACATGGCACCCGCGAACTTCGCGCTTTCGGCTGCGCGGCGTTCGGACACGTGCAGGAAGTGGTGCGACGGCGTACCTGCCACGCGGGCTGTCGGCTCCAGGAATCGATACATGGCACGCGAACCCCGCAACCACCGCATGCACGAGGCAGAGAGCAGTGCAATGCGCAGCCGCTCCTGCTCTGGCAGCGTGGCTGCGATGCATTCGAAGGGGGCCGCAATACCGACAAGACGCCTCAGGTGCCACACCAGTTCGCTAACGCGTTGACCACGCCGACGCGACCATATGAGCTCCCGACGCATCGCCGAGGCCAGTGCATCCAGTCTGTCAATGGAAACGCAGGCGTTACGCCTTGCGGCCTCAACTTCCAAGGCTCCGGCTGGCCCCTGTGACGCCGCGTTACGTACGGCATCTAGGTAAGCACACACGGCATCGATTGCCGCACTGGTCATCGGCGTCAGTTTGCGTGCTTCCCACTCCGGCCAAGCGATGAGGCTGATAAGCACCGCCACGATGGCACCGGCCACGCTATTCCCGATGCGCAAGGCCGCCAACGTCCAAGGCGACCCTGTGGGCATGCCCAGATGCGCGACCAGAATGAAGTGCGGGGTCAGAAACAGGATGTAAGACACATAGCTCAACCCACGGGCGACAAACGTGCCCGTCGCAAGCGGAATGATGGAGAGTGCTTCCAGGACCGGGTTGCGGAAGATCAACGCAACCAGCGAGGCCGCCACCGCACCAAGAACAGTTCCGGTGACACGAAGGGCCGACACCTTCACCGTCTGCGACACCGTCGGCTGCACGACAAACAGTGCTGTCAACACAAGCCAGTAGCCTTGCTCGATGTTTTTGAAATGCACTGTAGCAACCGCCACCATGGCAGCAACAGACAAGCGACAAGCGTAGCGAGCGATGCTCCCGCCGGCACGCATCTCCTCCACGACAGCCGCGACAAGGCCCATTCTTCCGATGACGGGAGCGTCGCACCTGGCAGGTTGCACCCCTGTGACCGCCACGCTCGCCGTCGCGCCCGGCCTCCTAGTGAGGCGGACAAGGGACAGCACCAGCGTCTCGCATGCGCGGACCCACGCCGAATCGTCTTGCGCGAGCGGCTCTGCTGCCGCACGGCGCAATCCCCGGCGAACTTGCCCAATCAAGCTACCCAGCGTTCCACTCATCGCAGTAGACGAAGGAACCCCCCTTCGGACCGCGTCGGCATGCAAGTCAAAGAGCTCGGCAAGATGACGCAATGTCGGCGCCAACAGCGGGCCAGCCGCACGGGCTTTGCCAAGCGTGTTCCCGGTTAGCAGTGTCTCCAAGCCGGCAAGGAGGGCAACGATGCGCTCGCCATTTGCACGCCATACGCCGCATGTGTCATGTGATGCCGGGACACTGTCAACAACCTGCTTCATCACATCCAGCCGGCTACGCAGTCCCGACCGGCCAAGGCTTTCACCGGAGGCATACTGGTCCGCCACGTCGCCAAGACGACGCAGGAATGAACTCACGGCGTATAGATAGGCGAATGTCGCGCGCCTGGCACGATGCGCATCGCTGTACTGCCACAGTCCGACCATGCACACCACGGCCCAGATGCTTCCGCCAAAGAAACAGGCCGCGTACTCCAGCGGAGCAGGCCAGGGGTGAACAGGAAACGACGCCGATACCGCGCAGGCGGTGACCAATAGCAGCGCCCGCAAGCCAGAACCCGCACCGCGCGTTCGAATCAGCGCACCGACATACGCAACGACCCCAGTCAACGCGACGGCAGCCCAGGGCACTCGGGCAGCGGCGATGGCGCATGCTGATAGCAGCGCTCCTAGCACGCCGAACGCAAGACCACTGCGCACGCGCGCGAGCGTGGTCTGATTCTGCTCGTCGGACAGGCACGTCCAGAACGCTGCGATTGCCGTCCAGCACAATAGCGGTTCGTGCAGGACAGCCGCGAGCACAGCTGGGGCCGCACAGATAAGCCCGCTGCGTAGCGCTTCCGACACAGGCAAATGATGTCGGCCCTGCCGCAATACGCGCATCAGCGCTTCACGGTTGACCAGCCCCCCTGTCACTGACATGCCTTCACTCCTGGCTGGAAGCGTCCGTGCGCGGGACCGGGATCACGGTCAGCGAGCGAATGCCCTGCGCGCCCCGGATCAGCACACCTTCGATGTCTGCGGTGGCGGAGGGTCCGCTCATCAGCACAGCATAATTGGCCCCAAAGAACTCCGGCCGATGATAGGCATGATGCAAATTGCCGACGATATCCGCCGGATCAAGCAACGCCACCAGATGCTGCGACAGATACCCCAGCGCGTTCACGTGATACTGGGCCTCGCTCAACCAGATCGATCCCGTCTCCGCGACGGCAAATGCCGGCCGCACGATCCCGACGTCGACATCGTTGAGCGTACGCGGGTCGCTGACTGAGGCGATATCGCGCGTGCCGTTGAATTCCGGCGTCGCCGAGCACCACACCGTTGCAGTGGGAAAACGCGTGCGGATGAACTGCTCAAGGTTCGCTCCCGCGGGCAATTCGCACCATTGGCCACCTAGCTGGTCCAGCGATTTCCGGAAGGTCTGCACCGCAGGGGGCAGTTCAGCATCGAACATCGGCACGGCAGGCAGCGCGCGACGCTCCGGACGCACTTCGCGCAGGCGCGACAAAATCAAATCTCGGCTGTTCATTTCACTTTCCTCTTCAGGTACCAGTCACGGAATGTTTGCTTCGGGGCGTCCGGCACCTCCCGATGTTTGCCCCAAACGTTGAGCGGGTTGTAGAGCACCGCCCGCGGCAGCACTGACACCGCCGTCCCCGCTGTCTTGATGGCTGCCCGGTACAGCGCCGGCCGAGACAGCACCTTGCCGGCCACCTTCATGGCCTCCTTCTTAACGAACGGGAGTTCGTGCTGTTCCGCCACGATCTGACGCCACTTATAGATCTGCTCATGAATGTTGATCTTGACGGGACATACGCTCGTGCAGCTACCGTTCATGGTCGAGGCGAATGGCAGCGCGCTGTACTTCTTGAGATTGAAGGTCGGATTGATGATGGCGCCGATCGGGCCAGAGTAGACACCGCCGTAACTCAGCCCGCTGCTGCGCCGGTACACCGGACATGTGTTCATGCAAGCGCCACAACGGATGCACTTCAGGGAGTACCAGAAATCGTCCATGCCAAGGCGCTCGGAACGGCCGTTGTCTACCAGCACAAAATGCATCTCGCCACCCTTGCGCGGGCCACGAAAATGCGAGGTGTACTGGGTGATCGGCGATCCGATCGCATTGCGCGACAGCATGCGGATAAACACGCCCAGGTGCTCCAGGCGCGGAATGAGCTTTTCGATACCGATTGACGCGATATGCAGCGACGGAACGTTGGCGCTCAAGTCCGCGTTGCCCTCATTCGTACAGACCGTGATGCCGCCCGTTTCGGCCACCGCAAAGTTGCAGCCTGTCATGCCGGCATCGGCATTGAGGATCAGCGGTCGCGTTGCATTGCGCTGTGCCTCGGCCAGCTTGGGGATGCTGCTCTCGTTCGGGTCCGTGCCGATCTTTTCGGCAAAGATCTTGGCCACGTCAGTGGCAAGCTTATGCACGGCCGGCACGACAATATGGGAAGGCAACTCGTCGTCGAGTTGTTGAATCTGCTCACCCAGATCGGTCTCCACCACGGTGATACCGCGTGCCTCCAGATACGGCCGCATCTCGCACTCTTCCGTAAGCATCGACTTGCTCTTCACCAAGACCTTCGCCTTCCGCCCGCTGAGGATCTCGTACACGATGCGGTTGTGCTCCTCGGCATCCTTTGCCCAATGAACGATGACCCCATTGGCCGTGGCATTGCGTTCAAACTGTTCCAGGTACTCCGGGAGATGCGTGAGCGTGTGTTCTTTGATGCCCGAGGCAAGAGACCTTAGTTCCTCCCATTCACGTACGCCGTGTACTTCGCTATCCCGAGCGGTGCGCAGCCCCCATAGGCGTTTGTCGTGGAACTGGATATGTTTCTCGTCGGCAATGAACTTCTCGGAAGCACCGACATGGTCGACGCGCTTCATGCTCGTGCTCCATTCAGGATTTGTGCGATATGGATGAACTTCAGGCCCAGAGCGAGCCGGTCCGAACAGCCTTTCTGGTGCATAAGGCACGATGAATCGGCTGAGACGATGTACTCCGCGCCGTTGCGCTTGTGATCGCGCACCTTGTCGGCACCCATGCGCGCCGACACCGGCTCTTCAGAAACGCAGAACGTGCCGCCAAAGCCGCAGCACTCATCTGGACGATCGGGCTGGATGAACTCGATCCCCTTGACCCCCTTCAACAGGGTCATCGGTTTTGAGAAGAACGGCTCATCGATCTCCGACATCTTGGCGGTGCGCAGCGCGCGCAGCGTGCCGCAACTGTTATGCAGACCGACCTTGTGTGGGAACTCCGCCCATGGAAAAGCACGAACCTCCAGCACATCGTGCAGAAACTCCACGAGCTCATAGGTATTGGCGCGTACGGCCCGCGCTTCACTGGTCTGATCTGCGGCGGTGAGGTGGTCGCGTACGTGGTGCACGCAACTGCCGCTGGGTGCGACGATGTAGTCGTAACCGGCAAAGTTGCGAACGAACAGGTTCTCGGTCGCGGCGGCGTCCTTTTCGCAACCGCTGTTACCCATGGGCTGGCCACAGCAGGTCTGATCGAGTGGATAGTCCACCTCACAACCGACGCGTTCGAGCAGCTCGAGCGTGGCGATGCCGACATCCGGGAAGAAGGCATCGATGAAACACGGAACAAACAGGGCGACTTTCATTGGAACTCCTATGGGGTTCTCTGTAGAAATAGGGACTAGTGGTAGAAATGGTCTTGTGAAACCTTGCCGCGAAACACCGCATACGCGACATAGGTGTAGAGCACGATGACAGGCAACACGAAGAGCCCGGCGCCCCAGAACATGAACGACTGGCTTGCCGGCGGCGCTGCAGCGGCACTCAACGTGACGTCAAAGGGCACGATGTAAGGGAGATACGACGCGGCCAGCATGAGCACCATCGAGATGCAACCCATGCCCACCCAGATGTAGGCGGCACGACCGTCATGCTTGGCTGCATAGGGCGCACGTGCCAGGGCCAACAAGCCAACCACGGGCAGGACGAACAGCACCGGATGGGCAATCCAGCGGGTCTGCACTGTGGGCTCTGTCAACAGCGTCAAAGCAAGAATCAATGCGGCGACGAGCAGTGCCAGCGGCGTGAGATCACGCATCGAACGCTGCCCGATGTAACGCAGATCGCCCTGCCCCTTCAGGACAAGCCAACCAGCGCCCAGCAGCAGGTACCCCAGCGCCAGACCGACACCACACAGGACGGGGAACACAGCGCACCACTCAAACCCGTTGCCCGCGTAGTGCAGGTGTTCGACTGGCAGTCCGCGTGCATACGTCCCCACGCAGATACCTTGCGTCAACGCAGTCAACAGCGAACCGACGAACAGCAACAGATCCCACACCCAGCGCGAGCTGACGGCCTTGTGGCGAAACTCCAGCGCCACGCCCCGCATGACCAGCCCCGCCAGCATGGCCGAGAGCGGCACGTACAACGCCGGCAGTGCGATGGAATAGACGAGCGGAAACGCACCGAAGAGGATCGTGCCTGCGATGACAAGCCACGTACCGTTGCCGTCCCAGACGGGGGAGATGGAGGCCACCATTTCGTCGCGTTTGCTTCCCGCGAACGCGGTCAGCATTCCCACGCCGATATCAAACCCTCCGAGCACCACGTAGGCCACGAGGGCGAACGCCAACTCGGCAAACCAGAACCAGTTCAACATGCTGTTCGCTCCTGTTACGCATTCGGATGACGGCGCACGGCCTTCACCGGTTGTGGCTGTGGCTGCAGGCCGTGGTACGTCAGCGGAATGACATGGCCGTTCCACATGGTCAGGACGGCACCGCTGAACACCCCGTGCCGCACGATGCGCACGATGTAATAGACGCCAAACAAGAAGATGAACGTGTAGACGAGCACATACATGGCGAGCGAGGCAGCCGCGAAGTTCGTGGATAAGCCTGGTGTGAGGGCATCAGCGGTTCGCAGCACACCCCAAACCGTCCAGGGCTGTCGCCCGACTTCGGCCACAAACCACCCCGCCAGGACGGCGATGAAACCGAGCGGAAAACTCAGGGCCACCGGCCATAGCAGCCAGCGTTGCTTCTCAAGGCTGCCGCGTCGCGAAAACGCCGTGGCAAGCCATGACAACGCGAGCATCACGGCCCCGCAGCCAGCCATGATGCGAAACGCAAAGAAGGGAATCAGGACGGGAGGTCTGTCGGCGGCAGCAAAATCTGCAAGACCCACTTCGCGCGAGTCGAGCGTGCCCGACGCAACCACGCTGCCGAGCACAGGGATCTTCCATTCGAGCCGGTTGCGCTGTGCAGCGACATCGGGAACAGCAAAGATGACTTCGGCGGCAGGCTGTTCGTCTGTCCAACGCCCTTCGATGGCAGCAAACTTGGCCGGTTGGTCATCGTGGACATAGTCCCCAGTCAAATGGCCGAACAGAATCTGCAGGGGAACCAGCACCGCCGCAAGCCCGAGCGACATGCGCACCATGACCATCGCCTCAACGCGATAGCGGCGCTTGACAAGATACCCAGCTCCGACTGCCGCCACACAGAATGCCGTGGTCAGATACGCACCGAGCAGCATGTGTGGAAAACGTACCCATACGACGTGGTTGAAGATGATGGCAGGCCAATCCGTCGGCACATACACGCCATCCTGGACCACAAACCCCACTGGGTGCTGCATCCAGGAGTTGTTGACCAGTATCCAGAACGCCGACAGGGTGGTTCCTGCCGCAACGAGAATGCACGACATCAGGTAGAACCAAGGGCGCACACGGCTGCGGCCAAACAGCATCACGCCAAAGAACGTGGCCTCCAGCGCAAAGGCCGTGAATGACTCGTAGGTGAGCAGCGGCCCCTGGATCGGCCCGCTGGCGCGCGATAGCTCGCTCCAGTTGGTGCCGAACTGAAACGCCATGACGATGCCCGACACCACACCCATGCCAAACGCAACACCGAAGATCTTCAGCCAGAAATCGAAGACCTGGCGATACACCCTGTTTCCGGTGGACAGCGACATGGCCTCGAGCACGGCAAGCCAAGCTGCCAAGCCAATCGTGAATGACGGAAAGATGATGTGAAACGAGACCGTTGCCGCGAACTGTATTCGCGACAACACCAGCGCTGTTGCTTCCACGTATACGCCCCATTGATTGTTTGCGTCACGGTGAAGTCTCGGCGCCGGCTGTTTCCCGGGCGTTGCGATAGCGGCGCGTTGTGTTACATCCGTAACGTGAGCGCCGGCTTGGCGAAGAGGCTAGGCCCCGACTACGCTTCGAAGCCTGCCCTTGTCATGGCAATGCTTGCGCCAGCGCGGTAGCCAGGTCCGCTGTTCTGACCGGTTTTCGGAGCACGGCCTTCACGCCGATCGCTGCAGCCTCACGTTCGAGTGCCGGCGTGCTGAACCCGCTGCACAGAATGACCGGCAACCGGGGATGGGCGCCCGCAATGCGAGCGGCCAGCTCCAACCCTGTCAGGCCGGGCATGGTGTGGTCGCTAATGACAGCGTCAAAGCGCTCCGGAGCTGCCTGAAGCGCCTCCCACGCTGCCTCGCTTGAGGAAAAACCGACCGGTTCGTAGCCGAGTTCTGCCAGTACCTCTTCACCTAGCCGCAAGAGCGCCTCTTCGTCGTCGACCAACAGGATGACTTGCCCGCTGCCATGCGGAAGGCTGGCAACGCTCTCTTGAGATGGCACTGGGCGTGCGTCGGTGACAGGCAGATAGATGTCGAACCGGCTTCCGTGTCCCAGTTTGGACGCCACGTGCACAGCGCCACCGTGCTCCCGCACGATGCCGTCCACCAACGACAACCCCAACCCCGTGCCCTCTCCGGCGCGCCGTGTTGTGAAGAAAGGATTGAACATCCGTTCGAGAACGTCGGGCGCAATGCCGACGCCGTCATCCGCCACCCCCAAGCGAACATAGTTTCCGGCATCGAGTACACCGTGTGAGAAGGCTCGCAACTCGGCAAGGGCAATACGCTCAACTTCCAAGCCCAACGTCCCGCCTTGCGGCATCGCATGCACGGCGTTGCTGCATAAATTCATGACGACCTGGTGCAGATGAGTGGCATCGCCAAGTACATAGGCCTCTTGTTGCGTGATCCGCAGGATCAGTGTGACGTTGGTGGGCAACGTGGCTTTCAGCAACTCAGCGGTTTCCTCCACCACCGCGCGCACATCAACGGGCAGTTGTGCCGTCAGCCCGCTACGGCTGAACGTCAGGATGCGCTCCACAAGCAGCCGGGCCCGCTCCCCCGCTCTCATGACTTGCTCGATGTACTGGCGCGCAGGCCGGTTTTCCTCCACAGCAACGAGGGAACGCTCTCCAAATCCAAGAATCGCCGCCAGAATATTGTTGAAATCGTGTGCCACCCCACCGGCAAACGTGCCAAGCGCTTCCAACTTCTGCGATTGCCGCAGTTGGCTCTCCAGGCGCCGCCTTTCCTGTTCGTCTGCAAGACGCTGCGTGATGTCCTCGACCGTTGCAATGATCAGATCTTCAGACCCCGCTTCTGAAGGCTGATGCCGCGCGAACACACGTGCGACGCTCATGTCTGTCCAGACGACCTTGCCGCTGCGATCCACATAGCGCTTCTGGAAGCGCACCTTGTCACGGTCACCGCGCACGAGCAGATCAATGTGCTCCTGGGTGAGCAACCTGTCGTCCGGATGCGTAATGTCAAAGGCACGCCGTTCCGCCAACTCCTGGTTGCTGTATCCGACCATGTTCTGGAAGGCCGGGTTGGCCATCAAATAGCGGCCGTGGGCGTGCAGGACAAGAATCCCGACGGGCGCGTTCTCAAAAACCGTCCGCCAGCGTAGCTCGCTGGCGCGCATGGAACGATTGACTGCCTCCAGCCGCCGCAACCACGCCACCGCACCGGTCATGAGCAACACAGCCAACACGGAAAGCAACGCCGTTCGTAGCAATACGTCGGTAGCTGTCCGGCGCCACGCGGCCAGCATTGCTTCCTCGCTCCGCGTGACGCGTACTTGCAGGGGACCCCGTTCGACAGCATGCAAGGCCGACCGCATTTTTTCGGAAGCCGGAGCCGCATGCCCACCATCCTCGGCAGCAATCGTCGCGCCGCCAGAGTCGAGAATGGCCAGGGTTGCCCCAGTGGCTCCGGCCATCGCATGGAAAGCGCGGTCGAATTCCAACGTATCTAAAACGGCAACGCCCTTGCCTAGCACCTGTCCATCTTCCGCACGCAGTACTCGACCCATTGCCAATGCTGGCCTGCCATGCAAAAGGATGACAAACGACCCGTTTGCTCCGTGGATTACGTTGCCGGGAAGTTCTGAAATGGATGCGTCGTCGTGACCGGAAGCGGCGCCCTTTTCCCAGGAACTTGCCACTAGGTGGCCCGATGCATCGTAAAGAAGGAGTGCCTCGAGTTGCGGCGCGTCAGCCATCTGCCGCTGTAGTAAAGCCATCGCGGCGCGGTTCGCGTCCTGGGTGGTCAGCACATGCGTCGACTCAAGCAACACCAGGATCCGCTGCCCCACTTGCATCGCGCCCGCCACATGCTCGGCTGCAGCGGTCGCCAGCAGGGCAAGCTCCCGGTCCCCCATGTCGAGCGCTCGGGCGCGTGAACGCCACATCTCCATTCCGGCAGCACCTGCTAGCACCGCCACAAAAAGCCACCCTGCGATGATGAAGCGCCACAGCGGTTGCGCGCGGAATCCTGCGCGAGCAAGCACGTCTGGATCGGACATGTTGACGGTAGCGTGATGACCTGGACGTCAGGCCGACATTTCAAATGTAATGTTCACGGGCCAGCACGAAACGCTTGAGCAATCGGCCAGCGCTGCAATCGAAGCCACAGCGGAGACCGTCCGCGCTCCCAACTTGTTGGACTGACCTGTGGCTCTTCCAAACCGCCTGAACATCTTGGTCGTTGAAGACGATCCTTCGATACGCGAGCTGATTGCGATGTCTTTGCGCGACGCAGGGCATCACGTCATTGAACGCACTGCGCTCAACGTTAAGGATTCGGTCGATGGACGCGCTGTTTCGCTCGTGGTCGTCGATTGCAACCTACCGGGCACAGCCGCATCGCGTGTCCAAATTGGGCGCCTACGTGCACAGTTTCCGTTTGCCTCGATCATCGCAATCTCGGGTTACTTTCCAGCCCATGCCGCAGGTCATCCCCAACTGGCCGACATGCTAGGAGCCGACGGCATGTTGGGCAAACCCTTCACGTCTGATGCACTCGCCGCTTTGGTTGCCGCGCTTGTGACGGTTAGACAGGCCCAACAACCGCAGCGGTAGCCTCACCGTCAACCCAGTTCCTTGGCCGTCGTTCGGATGGCAGCTCCTGTCAACTTGTCTACGGAAACACTAAACACGTAGCCTGCACCGCGGATCGTGCGGATGACCGAGGGATGCGCGGGGTCGGGCTCGATCTTTCGCCGCAAACGCAAAATCTGGACGTCGATCGAACGGTCATAAACGTCATCGTAGAGCCGGCTCGATTCCAGAAGCTGGTCTCGGGACAGCACATGCCCCGGCGCAGCGAGAAACGCGTTCAGCAGGCAGAACTCGCCGTTGGTCAGCTCGACAGCGGTACCTGCCGGATCGGTCAGCTTTCGGGTGCCGATATTGAGTTCCCACCCTGCAAACCGATAGGCCCTCGCATCGGTGGTTCTTCCGACCGACGGCGCCATCGCACTGGCGCGTCTGAGCAGCGCACGCACACGTGCCAGCAGCTCACGAGAACTGAACGGCTTGGTCAGATAGTCGTCCGCACCCAGTTCGAGGGCCATCACGCGGTCGGCTTCATCGCGTTTGCCCGAGACGATCATGATGGGAAGGTTTGACTGCTCACGCAGTGCGCGCGCAATCTGCACGCCATCCTCGCCAGGCATGCGCAGATCCAGAATCACGAGGTCAATGGCGAACATCTCGAGCGCCACATTCATCTCTTTTCCGCTGGATGTAGCAGTGACCCGGATGTCGTTTTCGCCAAGGTATCCGGTAAGCAGTTCGCGGATCGCGGGATCGTCATCGACGACCAGCACATGAGGAAGATTGTCGTCCGCCATCGCGCGAGCACATGAAGTCAATCTGTAGAAAGAATAGCGCCAGCATCAACATTCAGACACCCGGCGCGTCGTGCTTGCAGCCGCGGATTCTGATTACCTGATCAACGATGCAAGTCGCTGCCAAGCCACCTCTCTTGTGCAGGCGGCTCGCCACGGTTGCCGCTATTGTCGTTTGCAAATCGGCGGCGTGGCACATCGGAAGACGCAAACGCCGGTGAATAAAGCTCACGGGTTGCGTGCGCGGATTTTTACGGCGCCGTCTGATGTGTCCACCAGCGCCGGGCATTGAGTCGCCAATCGCATGAGTTGAGTCACCCGATACAACACCGTCCTTGAATTCCGCAAATAACTGTATATATTTACAGTACTTGTACATTCATACAGTTAATCGCCATGGACGACCTCATCCGCATCGAAAACGAGTACGACCGCCAAACCGTGACGTGGCTGCGCAATCGCCTGGGCGACCAGGCCCTCTGCGAAGTCATCATGCGTATGCAAGGACACGGTCGCCCGTATGTGTCAGAGGTGTGCCGCACGCTGGGTGTGACGCGTCCGCCATATCAACGAGTCTCGCGCGCACGGCCACTCAACCGTGCCGTGGGCGAGGCGTATCTCGCCACCATCCGCGGCATTCTGGGCGCGGGCCGGCACGCGGCGGCATAACGGCAGCGTCAGTCTGACAACGAGGCGGCAGTCTCTTCACGCAGCCAGGCGAGCCATGCAGCAGCCGGGCTGTCGGGCGTAATCGGCACGCTCGACAGCAGGCAGTACGCAGACCCATCACGCCGGAAGCCGTCCGGCGCCACCAGTCGCCCATCTTTCAGGTCGTCACCCGCCATCAGCTTTGACGCGATAGCGGTGCCTTGCCCGGCCAACGCGGCCTGCAAGCTCAAATAGAAGTGTTCATAGCGCGCCTCGGGCAACCGCCCGCGCGGGCGCTGCATGCCGCTGATGCGCCACCACGTCTGCCAAGCGTCAGGGCGCGTGGCGGTGTGCAACAGACGTTTGCGCGCGGCGGCATCGGCATGCGGCGCATGCACGGGGCCAATCCATTCCTCGCAGATGGGCTCGGCGTGCACGTGTGCTGGCCATGCAAAGTCATTGCGGCGCAGGGCAACGTCGACACCCGTGCGCGCGAAATCGATCGGACCACCCGCCGCGAACAAGTGCACCTGGATGGATGGATGCCGCACCTGAAAGCGTGACAGGCGCGGAATCAACCACCGCATCGCCAGCGTCGGTTCGCACGAAACCACCAGCGCGGAAGACGTTGCGCGGCGTGCAATCCGGTCAAGGCTTTCTGTGAGGATGGAGAACGCATCGACTGCCGCCAAGCGCAGTTGCTCTCCCGCAGGCGTCAGGAAAACGGCCCGGTTGCGTCGCTCGAACAAGTCAACCCCCAGCGATTCCTCCAATTGCCGTATCTGTCGGCTGACGGCGCCATGTGTTACGTGCAATTCCTGCGCGGCGCGCACAAAGCTGCCGTGTCGCGCTGCGGCTTCGAACACACGCAAGGTATTGAGCGGTGGAAGTGCCATCTGTCAGTTTTTCTCACCGAAATACAGCATCATAAATCGATTTTCAGCGACGTCCCACTCGCCCAGAATCGGCGCATCCCCACTTTCCTTCGAGCGCCTGACATGGCCGAACTCTTTGCCGTTGCCGTCATCACCATCTTGGCCGTCATCAGCCCCGGGGCGGATTTCGCCATGGTCACGCGCAACAGCCTGCTCTATGGCCGGCGTGCTGGCGTGCTTTGCGCACTGGGCATTGCGCTGGGCGTGCAGGTACACGTGTTCTACACGATGTTCGGCGTGGGTCTGCTGATTGCGCATGCGCCGGCGCTCTTGCATGGCATCAAGCTGGTCGGCGCGGCGTATCTGGTGTGGATCGGTTGGAAGACGTTGTCGGCCAAACCGATGTCCGTGGGCAGGACAGCGGATGACGGCACGGGCAGCCACACGCTGTCGGCCGGCGCGGCGCTGCGCATGGGTTTTCTCACGAATGCGCTCAACCCGAAGACGACGCTGTTTGTCGTCAGTACGTACACGCAGGTTGTTCACCCCGGCACACCGCTGGCGGCACAGTTCGGCTACGGGCTCTTCATGTCGGTTGCGCACGCGGCGTGGTTTGCATTGGTGGCAACGGTCTTTGCGTCGGGCGCGTTGCGGCGCTCGCTGCTGGCACGGCAGCAGATGGTTGATCGCGTGATCGGCATGATCCTGATCGGGCTAGGCTTGGCACTGGGGTTCGCTCGGCTGGCGTAGTGCCTGCGGCACGGCGTCGCAGCAAAGTTATCGATTGCTGAGCCGGCAGTATCCTCGCGCGATGCCCGCCCGCCGCCTTGTCTGGAAACCTGTGCCCCGCCTGCATCTTGCCGGTGGGCGTGCGGTTGCGTGGGTACTGCTGTGGGCTTACCTGCTGGCCACCGCATGGATGCCGCTGGCGCATGCCGCACGCGCGCATGCCGAGCAATTGCCCGTGGTGCTGTGCTCCGCGCACGGCACGGGCGTGATGATCATCCCGCTGTCCGATCCGGGTGAGCGCAAGCGCGTCGAACAATCCATGTCGGCGCCGGCGTGCTGCGGCGCGTGCGTCGTCATGGCAGACATCGCGCCCACGCTCGATATCGATACGCCCAACGCGCCGGCCTTGCTGGGCAGTGTCAGCGCAACGGACATCCTCACACCTCACCTTGCCACTCCTGCGCCGCAACGGCGCGCCCGCGGCCCACCGCTGGGTTGATCCCCCATCTCAAGACACCTTCGCCCGCGCCGTGATTGCGGCGGCGGGCTTCACCCATTTCGTCTTTGTCTTTCTCATGAAGCTGGATCACCCACACTCCGGCCGGCACGCTGTTGCCCTGGCGGTTGCCGCGCTGTCGTCCATGTCCGTCGCCCACGCGGCGGAGCCCACGCCACCTGAAATCGACCTGGCGACCACGATGGTGATTGCACCGCCGCCATCGTCGCCGCTGACCATCGTCACCGACCCGAAATCCCCACGCCAGCCGCTGCCCGCCAGCGACGGTGCGGACTACCTCAAGACCATCCCCGGCTTTACCTCCATCCGCAGCGGCGGCACCAACGGCGACCCTGTGCTGCGCGGCATGTTCGGCTCACGGCTGAACATCCTCACCAACGGCACGTCGATGCTGGGCGCGTGCCCCAACCGCATGGATGCGCCCACCTCGTATATCTCGCCCGAGAGCTACGACAAGCTGACCGTCATCAAAGGGCCGCAATCGGTGATCTACGGGCCGGTCGGCTCGGCAGGCACCGTGCTGTTCGAGCGCAATACCAAACGTTTTACCGAGCCCGGCACGCGCTTTGACGGCAGCGTGGTCGGCGGATCCTTCGGCCGCAATGACCAGAACGCCGATTTCACCGCCGGCACACAGGACGCGTACGCGCGCATCACCGCCAACCACGCGCACCAGCAGGACTACAAAGACGGCAACGGCAACACCATCCCCTCGCAGTGGGACAAGTGGAACGTCGACGCCGCGCTCGGCCTCACCCCTGACGACCACACACGCCTGGAGCTGACCGCCGGCACCGGTGACGGCTATGCGCGCTATGCCGGGCGCGGCATGGACGGCGCACACTTCCGCCGCGAGAGCGTGGGCCTGCGCTTCGAAAAATCGCACATCGGTGAAGTCCTGCAGCGCGTCGAAGCGCAGGTCTACTACAACGATGCCGACCACGTGATGGACAACTTCACGCTGCGCAAACCCGACCCGATGAGCAGCATGCCGATGGGCATGGCCGCCGACGTGGGCCGACGCACGGTCGGTGGGCGCGTGGCGGCCACACTGCGTTGGGCCGATGCGCTGCAGCTCGTCACCGGCCTGGACATGCAGACGAGCCGGTTGCGCTCACGCAGCGGCACAGAGATGGTGTCGTACAGCAGCCAATCGTGGGTGCCCAGCGCCAGCTTCTTCAACACCGGCGCCTTTGGAGAGCTAACCTGGTTTGCAGCCGAGCACCAGCGCGTGATTGCCGGCGCGCGCATCGACCAGGCCAGCGCCCGCGACGACCGTACATCGATCAGCGGCATGATGGGCAGCCGCCCCAACCCCACCGCGGGCCAAGACCGCTCACGCACACTGCCCAGCGGCTTCGTACGCTACGAGCACGACATGTCCGGCGTGCCCGCGACGCTGTACGCTGGCGTTGGTCATGCGGAGCGCTTTCCGGATTACTGGGAGCTGATCTCGACGAGCATGGGCCCCACGGGCTCCGTCAACGCGTTCTCCGCCATTCGGCCAGAGAAGACCACGCAGCTCGATATGGGCGCGCAGTACAAGAGCGCGCGGTTTGATGCGTGGGTGTCGGCGTATGCGGGTGTGGTCAACGACTTCATCCTCTTCAACTACCGCCCCGGCATGATGGGGCCGAAGTCACAAGCCACCAACGTAGATGCTCGCATTGCCGGCGGCGAGATCGGCGGAACATGGCACGTGAGCAATGCATGGCGCGTCGACGGTGCGCTCGCGTATGCATGGGGACGCAACGGCAGCACCGGCCAGCCGCTGCCGCAGATGCCACCGCTGGATCTGCGCCTGGGCGTCGAGTATGAGCGCGGGCCATGGTCGGCTGGTGGCCTGTGGCGCGTGGCAGCGGCACAGCACCGTTACGCGTTGAACCAGGGCAACGTGGTCGGCCAGGACTTCGGGCCCAGCGCTGGCTTTGGTGTGCTGTCGCTGCATGCAGGCTATGCCGTCAGCAAGACCGTGCGCGTGGCGGTGGGCGTCGACAACGTGCTGAACAAGGCTTACACCGAGCACCTGAACCTGGCCGGCGATGCAGGTTTCGGCTTTCCGGCACGCACGCCCATCCCCGAACCAGGGCGCACCGCGTGGGCACGCATGAGCATCAAGATGTAGTGCGGTATTGCGCCGCGTGCACATTGCGCGAGGGAATTCGCCAAATGTGACCCCGTAGGCGCACAAAATCACCGCACCTGCATTGAGGCTCGCAACACTCTGCACTACCTTGGAACCATCAGCGATCGCACGCCGCGCCCGGCGCGCGGTCGCTTTTCGTTTTCGACCAAGGAGTGTTGTTCATGCTGCATACGCTTTCCAAGTTGTGGTGGGTGCTCGCGTTGCGCGGGCTGTGTGCGTTGGCCATCGGTGTTGGCGCGTTCATGGTGCCGGCGGCAACGCTGGCTGCGCTGGTTCTGGTATTTGGGGTCTACGCGCTGGTAGAGGGCGGCCTGCTGCTGGCAACGTCCTTTGGCGGCCAGCACCGCAGCCACGATCGCTGGCCCACCCTGCTGCAAGGGTTGCTGGGCGTGGCGGTGGGTGTGCTGACGCTGTTCAATCCGGCCATCACTGCGCTGGGGCTGCTGCTGTACATCGCCGCGTGGCTGCTCGCGCAGGGCGTGCTGCAGATCGTGGTGGCCGTGCGCCTGCGTGAAGAACTGCACGGCGAATGGTGGTTGATCCTTGGCGGCATCGCCAGCGTGCTGTTGGCGGGCATCCTGCTGTGGCGCCCCGAGGCGGGTGTGCTGGCCGTACTGTGGTGGATTGGCGCGTGGGCCATCGTGTGGGGCATCGCACTGATCTTTGCGGCGCTGCGTGTGCGCAAGTGGGGCCGCAGCGGCTCAGCACGCGCCTTCGCTTAGCGTCGTGCCGTCATGCGCGCGCCTTTTTGTGATCGATTCCGTGATCGCGCAGATGCCGGCCGGCAACTCGCCGCTGCGCTCGCAACGCTTGATCTGCCCGCGCCGCGCATCGTGCTGGCACTGCCGCGCGGCGGTGTGCCGGTCGGCTATGCGATTGCGCGGGCGTTGAATGCAACGCTCGGCGTGCTGCTGGTGCGCAAGCTCGGTGCGCCGTGGCAACCGGAGCTGGCACTCGGCGCGCTGGCCGATTGCGGTGCGGGTCTACCGCCGCATATCGAGTGGAACACTGAACTACTCGACGCCATCGGGCCATCGCAGGCCTACCTCGACGAGGTGACGGCGCAAGAGCTGGCAGAACTGGAACGCCGACGCACACGCTACGGCGTCGTGCCTTTGCCGCTGGCCGGTGCAACAGTCATCGTCACGGACGACGGCATCGCAACGGGGGCGACGATGCGTGCAGCCCTGGCTGCGGTGCGCCGTGCCAAACCCGGGCGCCTCGTGCTGGCGGTTCCCACTGCGCCAGAGACCACGTGGCACACGCTGCGCGCTGAAGTGGATGACGGCCGGTGCCTCATCGCCCCGCCCGACTTCAGCTTCCAGGCCGTCGGGCAGTACTACGGCAATTTCGATCAGACCGAAGACAGTGAAGTGATTGCGCTGCTGGCAGACGTCGCGCAACGCAATCCTCATTGAGCCATCAAGCGGTCTGCAGACGCTGCTTGCGCTCGATGTCCGGCAGGAACACCGTCAGCAGGCCGATGAGCGGCAGGAACGAACAGAGGTGGTAGACGTTGTAGATGTCGGTGGCGTCCGCCAGCTTGCCGAGCACGGCAGCGCCGATCCCGCCCAGCCCGAACGCAAACCCGAAGAACATGCCCGACACCATCCCCACCTTGCCGGGAATCAGCTCCTGCGCATACACGAGGATGGCCGAGAACGCCGAGGCCAGCACCAGCCCGATGATCACCGTCAGCACCGCCGTCCAGAACAGGTTGGCGTACGGCAGCATCAGCGTGAACGGCGCCACACCCAGGATCGACACCCAGATCACGACCTTGCGGCCCACGCGGTCGCCAATCGGCCCGCCCACAATCGTGCCCACCGCCACCGAGAACAGGAAGAGGAACAGGAACAGCTGCGAGGTCTGCGCCGACAGCTGGAACTTGGTGATCAGGTAGAACGTGTAGTAGCTGTTCAGGCTCGCAAGGTAGAAGTACTTGGAGAACAACAGCACGACCAGCAGCGTCATCGCAAACGCCACCTGACGGCCCGACAGCTTGACCGCCGCATGCGCGCGACCACCCGCCTTTCGGCCATGGCCCGCGGCACGTTCACGCTTGTACCAGCCACCCACGTGATAGAGCACGAAGATGGCGATGAGCGCCGCGATCGAGAACCACGCCAGGCTGTGCTGGCCATACGGCATGATGATGAGCGCCGCCAGCAGCGGACCCATTGCGCTGCCCGCGTTGCCGCCCACCTGGAACAGCGATTGCGCCAGACCGTGCCGGCCACCCGAAGCCATGCGCGCCACACGCGACGATTCCGGATGGAAGATCGACGAGCCCGTCCCCACCAGCGCTGCCGCCAGCAGCAGCGTGCCAAAGTTGGGCGCCACCGACATCAGCAGCAGCCCCACCAGCGTAAAGCCCATGCCCACCGACAACGAATACGGCTTCGGATGCTTGTCGGTGTACAGCCCGACCATCGGCTGCAGCAGTGACGCCGTGATCTGATACACGAGCGTGATCAGCCCGATCTGCGAAAAATCGAGATGGAAGTTGCCCTTGAGCAGCGGATAGATCGCCAGGATCAACGACTGCATCATGTCGTTGAGGAAGTGCGCGAAGCTGATGGCGCCGATCACGCCAAAGCCGGTCTTGTCTGCCTGCGCGGCCGGGGGCGCCGCGGGGTTGGCCAAGTCAGCAGCCGTGCCGTTTGCGGTGGTTTGCATGATGTTTTTTTGGAGAAAGGAATTCAAGCGAGGAGCGCTCAATCATGCGCTCAAACGGTGCAGGCTTGTTGCCGCAAATTCGACAATGATTAGTGCAAACCAGACAATTTATTGTCCAGGCAGAAGCGTCACCATACACGGCGCCGTTTCAATGCAATCCCTCGCTCAAACGCCCGCAAACCCGCGCCGCGCTTGCCTCGGCAGACAGCTAACCCGTTAGCCATTTTCGTGTACGAGGCTCGTCCGTTCGTAGCATGGCTCGCTAGGAGGCGCTTTCTATACTCGCCAGCATGGACTGCGGTGCGACACAAGCAACGCGAACAACGCCAGCATCGACAGCCAGACGGACCCGGCGCATGCCCAGCACATCAGCCAAGGCACGCGCACGATCTGCACACCGAATCGGCGACCGGCACGCCAGGAATTGGCTGCCGCACGCCGGCCAGCCATGGGAGGGGAGCCATGAAGATCCTGATAACGGGAAAGCACTGCCGCGCGATGGGAGACCTCTTCTATCAGGCCTTGCTCGACGACCGCGTCATCTGCTGCTTCGTGACCTCCGAAGCCGTGGACGTGACCGGCAACGCCATGCATCCGTCGCCCGCCACCGCCTCCCCGTGTACCGACCCTCGGCTCGCTGACGTCTCTCGGTCAGCGAGTTATTGCGCGCCCCTCGTCCCGTAGGGCGCGCTCTTTTCTGCCGATGCCGTCAGCGCGGGGGCGCTGGCGGGTCACCCCGGAACAGACGCTTCAGCCGATCAGCCCGGCATCCGTCAGTTCGCGTTTCATGTAGGCGTACAGCACCGGTGCGGCAATCACACCGCCCACCCCGAACAGCGCCTCCATCACGATCAGCGCGAGAATCAGCTCCCAGGCACGCGCATCGATGCGGCTGCCGATGATGCGCGCATTCACGAAGTACTCCAGCTTGTGCACCACCACCAGGAAGACGAGCGACGCCACCGCCAGCTCCAGCGACGCCGTCACGCTCATCAGCACGATGGCCGTGTTGGAGATCAGATTGCCTGCCACCGGAACCAGCCCGGCCACGAAGGTCAGCAGGATCAGCGACTTGGAATACGGCACGTGCTGCCCGAACAACGGCAGCGCCCCCAGCAGGTAGATGGCCGCCAGCGCCGTGTTAAGCGCGGAGATCTTCACCTGCGCGAACACCACCGCCTCGAACGCGGCCGTCAGCCGCCCCAATCGGTTCAGCAGGGCCGCAGCCAGCGGCTTGTGACGCGCCGGATCCGGCGTATCGGACCACGCCACCATCGCCCCCAGGATCAGCCCGACCAGCATCAGCGCACTGGCACGCAACCCGTCGATACCGATGGTCGACACTTGGTGCCCGTGCTCCTTGAGCATCTGTACGAGCTGCACACGCAGCTCAGACACGGACTGCGGCACATAGTCGACCACCGCCGCCGGCAGCGATTCGCGCAGGTTGTCGAGCACATCGGCAATGCGCGTGAGCATGCCCTCAAGCCCGTGGCCGTGTTCGACCAGGCGGCCGATCCCGATGCCAAGCCCGGCAAGAATCAGTGCCGCGATCAGGAACACACCGCCCACCGCGATCGCCTTGGCGCTCTTGGACAGCGTGCGCCGCTCACGCAGGCGCACCTCCAGCTTGCGCGCGAGCGCATGGACAAGAAAGCCGGCAATGGCGGCCGGCAGCAGATGCAGCCATAGCACAGACGCGATCATGGCGGCCACCAGCACATAGCTGACGGTATCAATGGTGCGGGAATGCATGGGCGGAGGAAGCATCGTCATGAGAACAGGCCGGCAGCGATGTTGATGGAGAGCGCGAGGATGCTCGTATTGAAGAAGAACGACAGCAGCGACTGCCCGAGCACCGCCCGCCGCATGGCGCGCGAGCGGATAGCGACGTCGGCCGTCTGGCTAGCGACCGCGATCGTAAAGGAGAAGTAGAGAAAATCCCAGTAATCGGGCTCGATCTCCCGGTCGGGAAACACCAGCGTCGGCTCGTTCGGCTTGTGGTAGTACAAATGCGCGTAGTGCACGGTAAACATCATCGGCACCATCAGCCAGGCACCTACCACCGTCACGCCGGTCAACGCGTAGTGCCACGCCTGTGCGTGTCCCGCTGACTTGGCCGTCACCAGTTCAAAGGCAATCGCCACCATGCTGGCGACCACGCCCAGGCAGACCACCGCCAGCACCGCAGAGGCACGCTCATCCTCACGACGGGCCACCGCGCGGATACGGCGCGGGTCGGCCTTGAGCATCATCACCGAGACCAGCACCAGATACGTCCACACGGCAACGTCCCAGCCGAGCAGCGCGCGTGTGAGCCAGCCGTGCGCGGTCGGCATCAGCACAGCAACAACGATGCCCAGCGCGAACGCACCCAGCAGGCGCGGCCGCGATGAGGCGAAGCGGGGGATCGGAAAGGACTCGTCCTGCGGGTTCACATGGGCCTCGTGCGTGCGTTCTGGCAAGGCGACATGGTAGCTGCTCAGGCTTGAACGCCCAATGCCGGTTCAGGGGCGCGTCAGGACGACGTGAGCATCGACGCGAGCGAACGCTTGCACTTCTCCTTCACGCGCTCGTGCGTCTTCAGTTGCTCGGCAGTGATGATGGCTTCCGGATAGACGCGGCACATGCCGACGATGGCGATATCCAGCGAGTCCGACGAGCCGGCCTGGAACTCGAACTGCTCGAGCACCGTGTCATCCGTATCGCGCACGGTGATCTGGAACGGGCCGGGGGTGACGAAGGTGGTGCAACCGGCCAGCATCGTGGCCGCCGCAGCCAGAGCGATGCACAGCATAGAACGGGTTTTGCCAACAAGGCGGCGGGCACGGGTCATCGAGAGCTCCAGGCGTGAATGCCAGTCAGACGCGGCGACACTATATCGGTTCACAAAAACAAAAACGCCCGCAAATGCGGGCGCTCTTACGAATTATGTGCGCTGGGCGTCTTCGCCCAGGCGACGGCCTCAGGCATTGGCACCGTCGGTGAACGTGTTGAACTTGTCGCCAACCTTGGCACCTTCCGTGTAGGTATCGAACTTGCCAGCACGGGCCAGTGCACCTTCGGTGTACGGATCAAACTTGCTGCCAGCCTTGGCACCTTCCGTGTAGGTGTCGAACTTGCCGGCGCGGGCCAGTGCACCCTCGGTGTACGGATCAAACTTGCTGCCGGCCTTGGCGCCTTCCGTGTAGGTGTCGAACTTGCCGGCACGTGCCAGTGCGCCTTGGCTGTAGACATCAAATTTGTCGCCCACCTTTGCACCTTCGGTGTACGGGTCGAACTTGCTGCCTGCCTTGGCGCCTTGCGTGTAGACGTCAAAACGTTGGCCGGCTGCGGCGCCTTGGGTGTACACGTCGAACTTCGTAGCGGCCAGGGCGGGCACGGTGGCCAGGGCGATCAGGGCAGCGATCAGGGTGCGTTGGGCTTTCATGATGTCTTCTCCAGATGGGCGCAGCGCGTCGGGCAGATATCCGGTACTTCTCTTGGACTGTTTCGCTGCGGCGCCGCATTCGATGGAGTCATCGTAGGCGAGCCTGTTCAGACAATAAATGTCGCGACAGACAATTTATTGTTGCTATATTAGAAATTACGGGAAAACCCGCATCACCATTGGTTTTGTGGCTTGCAGCAAGGCGTAGCGGGTTTGTTTGCGCAAACGGAAGATGTGACTTTTCTGGCAAAAGCCAGCTTTGTGCGCCCGCCGAACGGTTCGGGTTGCTTCACCTTCGTGCGGCGCACCAACTGCATGTGCGCCGCACAGATTGTCATTTCCCGATACAAACACGCACAGGTTTGTAGGCGGGCCTGTGCCACACTGCGCGACATTCGCTTTCGACTTCTTTATCCCCACACGATGAAACGCTTTCTGCTGGCCGTAGTCCTTCTTGGCACCGCACTCCTCTCTGGCTGCGGCGTGGTGGCAGCGCCTTGCCGGATCGCCTCGGCTGGGCTGAAGATGGTGCCGCTGGTGGGGCACGTGGCCGCAGCCCCCACCGATGCCTGTGCGGACATCATCGATTGAAAACAAGAGGCGCACGTCATAGTCCTGCGTACCCACCTATCCGGGAGCGACAAAATTGCATTCGCGAACTGATCGTGTGGGCTGAGGGCCAGGCCAGCCACAGCGATACCCAAGAGGGCTGTGGCGAGTCGATAAGCGTCACTTCGTCCGCCTGCTCTTGGGATAGGTCTGTAGAACACCGCAGACCGCAGGCATGGCTAGTGCCGATCGCAACATAGAGGCCCCGCTCGAGGTGACCATGAGATTCCGCGACACCGGAATCTACAGCTTGTCGATGCGCAATTTGGGAGTAAGCGCAACGGAGTGAATATCACGCTCCCTAATAGCGATGTCACGGCGGTGCCCAATTCACGCCACGACCTATTACAACGCTCGCTGCATGAGCAAGCAGTCGAGCCAACGCTCGAACTTGTAGCCCACCTTCTCCAGCACGCCCACCTCGCGAAACCCGCAGCGCGCGTGCAGCTTGGCAGACCCAGGGTTCTCATACCCGCCGCCCACCACGGCCACCATCTGCTTGAACCCGCGCGCCTGGCATTCCGCAATGAGCGTCTGCAGCAACAGCGTACCGACACCCCGCCCCTGCGCGGCCGCATCCAGGTAGATCGAGTCTTCCACGGTATTGCGATACGCCGGCCGCGCGCGGTGTGGGCCAGCGTAGGCGTAGCCGAGCAGTTGACCGTCGGCCTCGGCCACGATGTAGGGCATGCCAACATCCTGCAGCGCCTGGAAGCGTCGCGTCATCTCGGTCAGGTCGGGCGGGTCGATTTCAAAGCTGGCTGAACCGAACAGCACGTGCTGCGTGTAGATGGCGACGATGACCGGCAAGTCAGCCACCGTGGCCGGGCGGATGCTGATGGCGAGGGCAGCGGAAGCGTGAATGGGCGATGCGGAGGACATGGCGACAAATGCGAGCGCGAAAGCATCATTGTCGTGCCAATTTCACATGGCAGACATGTCCCCCAGCGTGGCAGGCAGGTATGTCTATCGGACGACGCCGGAATGCGGTAATTTGGCAGACGCATTTGCCACGCAGCGCGCCCTCCCGTCTTTCTATGCACGACCTGTTTCCCCTCCTCGCTGAATACGGTGCACTTGCCGTGTTCCTGAACGTGTTGCTCACGCAGGCCGGTGCACCGCTGCCCGCGGTGCCAACACTGCTGGTGGGCGGCGCGCTCACCATGATCGGTCCCCTGCACTTCATGGAGCTGCTGCCCGCTGCCGTCTCCGGCGCGCTGCTGGGCGATGCCCTGTGGTACGTGGCCGGCAGGCGCTACGGCCGACACGTGATGGCGCTGCTGTGCCGCGTGTCGCTGTCGCCAGATTCCTGTGTGCGGCGCACGCGCACGCAGTTCGAGCGCTGGGGTGCGCCGCTGCTGTTGATCTCGAAGTTTGTACCGGGGCTGTCGACGGTGTCTTCCGCGCTGCTGGGCACGATGCGCACGCCATTCAGCGTATTCGCGGGGTACAACCTGGCCGGCTCAGCACTCTGGGCGGCAATCTGGCTGATGCTCGGGCGCATGGCGCATGACAGCATCGACCAGGCGCTGCGCTTGCTCGACCAGCTTGGCAGCCGCGCCATCGCGCTGATCGTGGTGCTGGCAGCGCTCTACGTGGCTGGGCGTTGGCTGCAGCGCTGGCGTTTTCGCAAGATGCTGGAGATGGTGCGCATCTCGCCCGACGAGTTGCACGCGCTGATCGAATCGGGCTCAGCGCCGGTCATCATCGATGTGCGCAGCGACAGCTCGCGGCAACTGCAGCCGCAGCGCATTCCGGGCGCGATGCTGTACGACATGTCGAGCAAGCACAACGCCATCGAGATCGACGGCCCCGACCGCGAAGTCATCATCTACTGCGCCTGCCCCAACGAAGCCTCCGCCATCATGGTGGCGCGCACGCTGATGGGCCGCGGCTTCAAGCACGTGCGCCCGCTGCACGGCGGCATCGATGCTTGGGTGGAACGCGGCTACGGCGTGGAGCACGTGATCTCCGTATCGCCGGACACACTCACCGCGGCCGAAGCGCGCGCCTGAGTTCACGCCTTTTGTGGCGCCACACAGTCGGGCGCCACAAAAACAAAAAGCGCACCTTTCAGTGCGCTCTCCCGTAAGTACGGCAAACATGCGGTGCGCCAGCCCCCCGGCTCGGACACGCCGCATCGGTCCGTTTGCATCCACCCGAGGGCGGATGTGGCGAAGTGATCCCCGTTTGATCCCGTCTTCGCCGGTCGGACTTGACCCCCTTGTTATTCATCGCAAAGCCACCGTTGCTGCCGGTGCATTCGCGTTGTTATTTCCCGTCCTTTTCTCTACTTTCGTCGCCTTAACTTTCGTCACTCAGGCTGGCCATTGTCATGGCACTTCTGAGGAGTAACGGCAGGCCTTAACAGAACTTTAGGCATGGGCTCGCTACGCTCATGCAAACGTGTCGATGGCGCCGTCGTGACCGGAAGCACGCTGCGGCGCGGCGGCCACGGTGCTGGTGATATCCGCACGACCTTGCGCGTTGCTGCCATAGCGGCTGCCACTACCACCACTGCCACTGCCCGAACCGTTGCCCTGTGCCGACGCGCCTTGCCAGGCACCCTGCTGCTGGCTGAAATCGCCCGTGCTGACCGTCGTTTGCGCAAGCTGCATGCCGCCTTGCTGCATGGCATCACGCAGACGCGGCATGGAGTCCTGCACGAGTTCGGCCACGGCCTGGTGCTGGCATACGAAGCTGGCATTGACGGCACCGTTGTCGACATCCAGCTTGACATGCAGCCCACCCAGTTCCGCCGGGTTCAACTGCAGTTCGGCCGACGACTGACGGTGCACCTGCATGAAGGCAAGCTGGCTCGCCATGCTCTGTGGCCAGGCCGCGTCGCCAAACGTGGGCAGCGTGTGAACCTGCGCCGGCGTGATGGCGGCGCCGGCAACATTGCCCGCCGCGCCCGCGGTGCCAACCGCAAAGGTCGGCGCCGCAGCGATGGCATTGCCATCCGCACGCGCCAGAACGCCCTGGAACTGCGTACCACTGCCCTGTGCATCCGCCTGCGTGCCGGTGTTACCACCATTGCCCGCGCGGCCGTTGGCATCGGCCACGGCAGCCGCGGCGGTTTGCGAGACGTTGCTTTGCGTGTTGGATTCCGCACGCTTGGGCAAGCCATGCTCGCCGTTGGCGTTTTGCGTTGACGCGGCACTGCCAAGCTGGCGCACCGCAGGCGGCGTGTTGTCAGACACGGCACGCGTGCGAGCCAACGTCTGGGCCAGCGTATTGCCGTCGGGCAGCGGCGTGGCAGGCGGCGTTGGTGTGTTGTCGTTGGCGGCGGCGCCTGCGGTCTTGGCACCCTTGGCCGCCTGCAGCGCTGCCTGACCAGCCGGCGTAGTTGCGGCGGCGGCACCCTGCGCGCCATTGGCGGCAGCGTTCAGTGCGGCCAGCGCGGCGGCATCGGCTGCGTTTGCGTTGCCGGTGCCTTGTGCAGCCGTGGCGTTCGTATCGGCATTGGTATTCGACTGCGTGCCGAGCCGCGTCGCTGGCAGTGTTGTTGCCGATGCGGCAGCGGTCTGCTGGGCGACTTGCTGAGCCGCCTGTTGAGCCGCTTGACGTGCAGCCTCGATCTGCGCGGCCAACTGCGCGGCCGGATCCACAACGGCTTGCGCCGCAGCGGCATCCAGGTCCTTGGCATCGGCAGGTTGCGTCGGCTTGGCGCTGGCAGCGTCCTGCGTGCCGGTTGCCGGCACGGTCTGAGGAAGCGCCGTCGCAGCCGGTTTGATGTCTTGGCTATTGCGCGCGCTGGCGTTTGCAGCGTCCTTGCGGGCGATGTCTGCGCGGCGGCTGGCGGCATCGTCAGCCGCCGACTGTGCATCGGCACGACGACGCGCGGCATCCTGCGCCATGCGATCTGACAGCAGGTTGCCGAACATATCGCCGTTGGACGACGACGCACTCTGCGACTTGTCGGCGGCAGCATTGTTGCTGGCAGACAGCATGCCGCTCAGGTCTTGCGCGGCGGTGTTGGGGGTAGCACTCAAACCCACGTTGGCTCCGTCTTCCATCTGCGTACGTGTACGCTTGTTCAGTTGCCGCCCTGCGCCGCACGCATGCGGATCACCTTGGCGGCGTGTTCGTCGTTCTCGCGCTGGTCGCGGCGCTCCTGATCCAGGCGCTGTTCTTCGATGTGACGCTGGCGCAGGATGTCGAACGATTGCTCGCGGCGCTGCTTCTCGATCCAGTTGGCGCGGCTCGCTTCGAGCTGGTTCTCCAGCGCGTTGATCGTGCCCTTCTGCTGGTCCACGGCGGCGCCCAGCCGGTCAATGAATGCGGTGTAGTTGCGCAGGCGCGTGATGTCGATGCCACCCTCGGCGTTGGCCGTGTTCAGCATCTGCTGGTGATAGTTGTTGCGGTAGTCGGACAGCAGGGCCAGCTTCTGGGTGGCGGCCTCGCGCGTGTTCATCAGGCGGCCGACTTCCTGCGTGGCTTTTTCGGTGTCCTTCTGGGCCAGTTCCAGCACCGTATTGAGGCGGAACGGCTTACTCATGGTGGTCATGGTCGAACCTCCAGATTTCCACTACATCAACCCATCGGTTACAAGCTGCCTGGCTTTAGCCCGAGGCTTTGGCCAGGCTTACGTCTTCACACTGTCAAGCGAGCACCGCGTTCATCTTCTCCAGCGTGTGCTCACGGCTTTCGTTCTCAAACATGCCTTGCTGCAGAAACGCCTCCATGTCGGGATAGCGGGCGATGGCCTGGTCGGTCATCGGGTCGCTGCCGCGCGCATAGGCACCCACCGCAATCAGGTCGCGGTTGCGCTGGTAGCGGGCGTAGAGCTGCTTGAAACGGCGGGCGGTATCGAGCTGCTCGCGCGGCACGATGGCCGACATCACGCGGCTGATCGACTGTTCAACGTCGATGGCCGGGTAGTGCCCCTGCTCGGCCAGCTTGCGCGAGAGCACAAAGTGGCCGTCCAGAATCGCGCGCGCGGCGTCCGCAATCGGGTCCTGCTGGTCATCGCCTTCGGCCAGCACGGTGTAGAAGGCGGTAATCGAGCCACCGCGGCCGCTGGCGTCCACCATGCCGTTGCCGGCACGCTCCACCAGCGCGGGCAGCTTGGCAAACGCCGAAGGCGGATAGCCCTTGGTGGCCGGCGGCTCGCCGATGGCCAGGGCGATCTCGCGCTGCGCCATCGCATAGCGTGTGAGCGAATCGACGATCAGCAGCACATTGCAGCCGCGGTCGCGGAAGTACTCGGCGATGGTGTGTGCGTAGGCGGCGCCCTGCAGGCGCATGAGCGGCGAGTTGTCAGCCGGCGCGGCCACCACGGCCGAGCGGGCGAGACCCTCCTCACCGAGGATTTCGTCAACGAATTCCTTCACTTCGCGGCCGCGCTCGCCGATCAGGCCAACCACCACCACGTCGGCCTGCGTGTAGCGGGCCATCATGCCCAGCAGCACGCTCTTACCGACGCCGGAGCCGGCAAACAGGCCCAGGCGCTGGCCTTGGCCCACGGTCAGCAAGCCATTGATGGCGCGCACGCCCACGTCGAGCACATGCTCGATCGGTTTGCGCTTGAGCGGGTTCAGCGGTGCCGGGGCCAGCGTGCCCCAGGCCAGATCTTCCTGCGGCCCCAAGGGGCCCTTGCCGTCCAGCGGCTCGCCGTTGGCATCCACCACACGGCCCAGCAGGCGCGGGCCCACGGGCAGGAACTTGCTGTGCGCGATGGTCGGGTCGGCGGCGTCGGTCGGCACGTGCTGCGGCTCCAGCGGGAACACGCGCGCGCCGGGCACCACGCCCACCAGATCCGTCTGCGGCATCAGGAAGGCGCGCTCTTCAGCAAAGCCCACCACTTCGGCCAGCACGTAGCGTGCTGCCCCGCTTCCGTTCGGCAGTTCCACACGGCAGGCGCTGCCCACGGGCAGCTTCAGGCCGACCGCCTCCATGACCAGGCCAGCCACGCGCGTGAGCTTGCCGCACGTCACCACCGGGCGGGCCAGGCGGGCACGCTGCGCGGTCTGGCGCAGGTGCGCCTGCCACACGCGCACGTTGGGGTTGTTGGCAGCGGCTTGGGCGGTGGAGTGCACGGTCTCAAGCGACATGGAGCGCGCCTCCTGCCACACGCTCTGCTTCGGCGCGCTCACTGGCGATCCACGCGGTATCGCGGCCCAGCGCGCGGGTCAGTTCTGCCCAGCGGGTCTGCAGCGTGGCATCGGTCTCGCCAAAGCGGGTTTGCACACGGCAGCCGCCGCGCTCGATGGCGGCGTCAACGATGATGGTCCAGCCGGCGGCAGCCAGCTCAGCACCCAGCATCTGGCGAATCAGTTCGGCATCGTCCGCATGCACGCGCAGCATGGCGGGTGCCGGTGCGGTGGGCGCATCGCCCAGTACCTCGCGGACGAGCGGCAACACACGCTCGGGCTGCGCATGCAACGCACCCCGCAGAAACTGCTGCGCGAGCTGCAGCGCCAAGTCCACCAGCTCGTCGGCAACGTTGCCATTCAGTTGATCGATCGCGTCACGCACGGACTGCATCAGCGCCGCGATCTGCTTGGAATCTTCCTCGCCCTGGCGACGGCCTTGCTCGAAGCCATCCTGGAAGCCCTGGGCAAAACCATCGCGACGGCCTTCGTCGCGGGCAGTGGCCAGTTCGGCATCCAGCATCGCCTGCCATTCCTCTTCGGACATCGGCGGCTCTTCGGGTTCGGCCTCCGGCGGCGGGGGCGGCGGCGCGGCTTCAGCGGCGGCCTGCTTAGCCTGGCGCTCGAAGTCGGTCGGCTCCCATGGCTGGTATTCGACCAGCGTATCGCGCGGAATGATCGGCGGGCGCGGCATCTCAGCGCTCCATCACGAACAAGGAAGCCAAGCGCGCGCGATCAGACATACGCGTCCTCTGCCTTGCGGCCGATGGTGATTTCGCCCTCGTCGGCCAAGCGGCGCGCGATCACCAGAATCTCCTTCTGCTGCGCTTCGACTTCCGACACCTTGACCGGGCCGAGCACTTCCAGCTCTTCCTTGAGCATCATGCCGGCACGCTGCGACATGTTGGCGAATACCTTGTCGCGGAATTCCTGCTTGGCCCCCTTGAGCGCCACCACCAGCACTTCCTGGCTGACCTCGCGCAGCAGCGTCTGCAGGCTGCGGCCGTCCAGGTCGATCAGGTTGTCGAAGACGAACATCTTCTCGACGATGGCGTCGGCCAGTTCCGGATCGCGCGAGCGCACGCCTTCGATGACGGCGGACTCCACCGCGCTCGGCACCAGGTTGAGGATTTCTGCCGCCGTGAGCACGCCACCCATCGCGTTCTTCTTGCGGTGGTCGTTGCCTTGCAGCAGCTTGGTCAGCACGTCGTTCAGTTCGCGCAGGGCGCTCGGCTGAATGCCGTCGAGCGTGGCAATGCGCAGGATGGTGTCGTTGCGCAGGCGCTCGGTGAAATAGGTCAGGATTTCCGAAGCCTGGTCGCGGTCCAGGTGCACGAGGATGGTGGCGATGATCTGCGGGTGCTCGTTGCGGATCACTTCCGCCACCGACGATGCATCCATCCACTTCAGGCCTTCGATGCCGCTGGTGTCACCGCCCGAAAGGATCCTGTCGATGATGTTGGCGGCGCGGTCGTCGCCCAGCGCCTTGCGGAAGACGGTGCGGATGTACTCGTTGGAGTCCACGTCCAGCGGCAGGTCTTCAGCCTCGACAAAGAAGGCGTCAAAGGCGTCGAGCACGCGCTCGCGCGAGACGTTCTTGAGCGCGGCCATGGTGGCGCCCAGCTTCTGCACTTCGCGCGGGCCCAGGTGCTTGAGCACTTCGGCGGCTTCGCTTTCGCCCAGCGACATCATCAGGATGGCGCTGCGTTGGAGTCCTTCGGCGCTCATTCGTTACTCACCCATTGCTTGATGACGGCCGCGACGGCGCGCGGGTTCTGCTGGGCGACACGACGCATCGTCTCCAGCTTCTTCTCAAAGTCGTTGTTCTTGAGCTGCGGCAGGCTGTCGGGCATTTCGCCTTCCTCACCGGTGGCCGCCGACGGACCTTCCAGCTCCGGCCCGGCCGAAGCCGCGGCACCAGTGATGATCGGTGCGTTCGGGTCTTCGCCTTCGCGGCCCACAAAGGTGGGCGTGGCGGGCTCGGCCTTCTTGCCCATCGAGCGGATCGCCGGGCGGATCACCCCAAACACCAGGATCAGGAAGCCGATCGCCAGCGCCAGGTACTTGGCCCCTTGGATTGCGTACTGGATCATGTCCGGCTGCTTCCACAGCGGCAGGTCGTCCTTGGCCACCGGCAGCGTGCCCGAGAACTGGCTGTTCACCACGTTCACGGAGTCACCACGCTTGGCGTCAAAACCCACGGCATCCTTGACCAGCGCGTTGAGCTTGGTCATATCGGCGTCAGACAGCGGCTTCCAGGTCTTGCCATCGGCACGGTAGTTGACCACCACGGCCACCGACAGGCGGCGCACGGTACCGACTGCGGCGCGGGTGCGGCGCACGGTCTTGTCGACTTCGTAATTGGTGGTGGTGTCGCGGGTGCTCGACGAGTTGCCGCTGGTGGTCGTGCCGGTGGCGCCTGTATTCGCACCTGCGGCAGCGGGCTGCTGCAACGGCTGGCCATTCGGGCCCGTGGCGGCCGGTTGCGATGCCGGTGCCGGCGCGGTCGGCAGCATGCGCGGCGCGGTCGGCGGCTGGTTGGACAGCGCACCCGGCACACCACCCTGGGCGTCGGCCTTGTTCTGCGTGGCTTCAGCGGTATGCATGCTGCGCACGGCAGCGTTGGCCGGGTCCTGGTTCGGACGGTACGTCTCGGCCATCTGTTCGGTGTTGTCCAGATCGACGTCGGCCGTCACCTGGGCACGCACATTGTCATCGCCCACCACGGGGCCGAGGATGGCCTCAATGCGCTTGATATAGCCCTGCTCGATCTCGCGCACGTAGTTCAGTTGCGTCGGGTCCAGGCCCGAGGCGTTGTCCTGGAACGCGGTCGACAGCAGGCGGCCGGACTGGTCGACCACCGTCACGTTGGCCAGCGGCAGGTTCGGCACGCTGCTGGAAACAAGATGGCCGATGGCCTGCACCTGCGAGCGATCCAGCATACGGCCCGGATACAGCGTCAGCAGTACCGAGGCGCTGGGTTTGGCCTGCTCGCGCACGAACACCGAGGGCTTGGACAGCGCCAGGTGCACGCGGGCGGACTGCACCTCTTGCATGGCCTGGATGGTGCGGGCCAGCTCGCCCTCCAGGGCGCGCTGGTAATTGACCTGCTCGGCAAACTGGCTGGTGCCGAATTTCTGGTTTTCCATCAGCTCGAAGCCGGCCAGGCCGCCCTTGGGCAGCCCTTGCGACGCCAGCTTCAGGCGCGTCTCGTGCACATTGGCCTCGGGCACCATGATGGCCGTGCCGCCGTTGGCAAAGCGGTACGGCACGTTCATCTGCTGCAGGGCAGCAATGATGGCGCCGCCGTCGCTGTCGCTGACGTTGCTGAACAGCACGCGGTAGTCAGGGGCGCGGCTCCACAGCATCGCAGCCGCAATCACAGCCACCAGCGCGGCCCCGCCGATCATCATCAGCAGACGCGGCGACAAACGGCCGAGCGGGCCCAGAGAGCCCAATGCTCCCCCGTTCTGGCGCGTCATCGCGCCTTGGCCCACCGCCGGCATATCGACCGTACCGAGCGTGTCGGCGACAGCAACCGAATCGGCTGTCGTTGGCATCCCAAATCTCCTGACTGACTGCGTTGCTGGAGCAACCAAACCCGCAAAAAGGGCAAAGCTCCGTGGTTGCCATTATCGGCAGTGGGTAGGCAAGCAATTCGGCAAGAAGAGGGCCTTTTCCCGCTCTTTTGGGCGCTTGGGAACGGCAGGCGGGCGGCTACCTTTGCATCACCGTGGCGCCATAGCGGCCCGAAGTTCGCTCTTCGCCGGCCAACAGACGGCGCCACATGCAAGAGACGCAACAAAAGAGGAGTCCTCTTCACATGGATATTACGAACGCCAACTCGGTGGTGTCGCTGATGAACAGCGTGCTGGCACCGTCGAGCAAGGTCGGCGGTCTTGGCAGCGCCAGCGGCGCAGACGGCGATGGCGCCAAAGTCAGTGTCGACTTTGGCGCGGTGCTCAAGTCGTCGCTGGATAAGGTCGATGCCTCGCAACACAAGGCCGAATCCATCTCGCGTGGTTTCGAAATGGGCAACAGCGACGTGGATCTGCACGACGTGATGCTCTCGCTGCAGAAGGCCAACATCGACCTGCAGACCGCCGTGCAGGTGCGCAACAAGTTCGTCTCGGCCTACCAAAGCATCATGAGCATGTCGATCTGACGCCACACGCGCCGGATCTTTATTTTTGTCTGCACCAACTGGCAGTTGCCGTTGGGAGTCCGCATGTCCAAACACGCCAAACACCGCCGCACGGGGTCAACCCGATCCGAGATTGCGCTGGTGGTCATCGCCCGCAATGAGGCCGCCTGCATCGAGCGCTGCCTGCTGAGCGCCAAGCCACATGTCGACCGCATGATCGTGCTCGACACCGGCTCCACCGACGACACCGTGGCGATTGCCCAGGCATGCGGCGCGCAGGTCCACCATTTCACCTGGGTTGACGACTTCTCGGCCGCCCGCAACGCTGCCCTGGCCGCCGCCAACGCCGACTGGAACCTCGTGCTGGACGCGGACGAGTGGATCGAGAGCGGCACGGAAGAGCTGCGCGACGCCTGCACCTTCGGCCCGCTGTTGGGCGTGGTGTGCATCCGCAGCGAGTACGACCTCTCGGGCCACGTGGAGCACTCCAACAGCTGGATTGCCCGCCTGTTGCCGCGCGGCGTGCGCTACAAGGGCCGCATCCACGAGCAACCGGCCGCCAACCTGCAGCGCGTGCGCCTGCCGCTGGTGATCGGCCACGACGGCTACATGAACGCCAAGCTGGACCGGAAACGCGGGCGCAATCACGCCCTGCTGCAACAAGAGCTGGCTGAGCATCCGAATGATCCGTACATCCTTTACCAGCTTGGCAAAGACTTCGAGATCAACCTGAAAGACCCCGCACAGGCCGCCGCGCACTACCAGCGCGCCCTGACGACGGCACCCAAGACGGCGCCGTATCGGCATGACCTGTGCATCTGCCTGCTGGCGTGTCTGTCCAAAACCAAGCAACTGGATGCGGCCATCACCCTGGCTGGTGAGTGGATGGAGGAGTGGTCCGGCTCGCCCGATTACTTCTACATGCTTGGCCACCTGATGTTCGAAGCCGCCGCGCAAAACGCCGCGCAAGCCGAGAAGCAATGGCTGCCGATGGCGGAGTCCGCCTTTTTGAAGTGCCTGGAGATTGGCGAGCAGCCCAAGCTGGACGCCGCCGTGTTCGGGCGCGGCAGCTTTGCCGCCGCGAAATATCTGGCGCTGACCTACCGCGCCCAGGCCGACACACTGGCCATCAAAGCCAACCACTTTTCCAATCTTGCCCGGCAGATGCAGGAGAACACCGCATCCGCAGCCACACCGGTGGCCGCATGAATGGACGCACAAGCAGGCGCATCAGCGAGCACTGAACCATGAAAACAGTCATTCTTGCCGGCGGCCTGGGCACGCGCATCAGCGAAGAGTCGCACCTCAAGCCCAAACCCATGATCGAGATTGGTGGCCGCCCGATCCTGTGGCACATCATGAAGATCTACGCGGCCCACGGCATCAACGATTTCATCATCTGCCTGGGTTACAAGGGCTACGTGATCAAGGAGTACTTCGCCAACTACTTCCTGCACATGTCGGACGTGACGTTCGACATGTCCAAGAACGAAGTGACCGTGCATGAGCGCCATGCTGAGCCTTGGCGTATCACACTGGTGGATACCGGCGAGCAGTCCATGACCGGCGGGCGCCTGAAGCGTGTTGCCGCCTACCTCGACCCGAACGAGCCGTTCTGCTTTACCTACGGCGACGGTGTGTCCGACGTCGATATCACCAGCGAGATCGCCTTCCACCGCGCGCACGGCAAGATGGCCACCGTGACGGCCGTGCAGCCGCCGGGCCGCTACGGCATGCTCCAGCGCGATGGCAACCGCGTGACCGGTTTCACGGAGAAACCACCCGGCGACGGCGGCACCTGGATCAACGGCGGCTTCTTTGTGCTGAACCCGGCCGTCATCGAATACATCGCGGGTGAAGACACCCACTGGGAAGGCGAGCCGATGAATCGCCTGGCCGAGATGGGCGAGTTGAACACGTTCGAGCACCAGGGCTTCTGGCAGCCGATGGACACGCTGCGCGACAAGAACAGCCTGGAAGCCATGTGGCAATCGGGGAGTGCACCGTGGAAAAAGTGGTGATGCTCCACCCCGCTGCCTGGGCCGGCAAGCGCGTCTTCCTGACCGGGCATACTGGTTTCAAGGGGAGCTGGCTGGCGCTGTGGCTGTGTCAACTCGGCGCGGAAGTCTATGGCTATAGCCTGGCACCGGAAACCAACCCCAGCCTGTTTATGCTGGCCGAGGTGGAGTCCGCTCTGGCCAGCCATACGCTGGGTGACATTCGTGATGCGGGTAGCCTGCGTGAGGCCATGGCTGCGGCCCGACCCGACGTCGTCTTCCACCTGGCGGCACAGCCGCTGGTGCGCGCGTCCTACCGAGACCCGGCCGACACCTACGCCACCAACGTGATGGGCACGGTGAACGTGCTGGAAGCCGCGCGCGGCTGCACGAACCTGTCGGCCATCGTGGTGGCCACCACCGACAAGTGCTACGACAACCGCGAGTGGGCCTGGGGCTACCGGGAGACCGACGCGCTGGGCGGCCATGACCCCTACAGCGCCTCCAAGGCTTGTGCAGAACTCGTGGCCGCGAGCTACCGGCGCGCGTTCTTCGCCAACGGCCCGCTGCTGGCTACCGGCCGCGCAGGCAACGTCATTGGCGGCGGCGATTGGTCGGAAGACCGGCTCATCCCCGATGCCGAGCGCGCCATGCGTGCTGGTACACCGCTGGTCATCCGCTCACCGCACGCCACGCGGCCGTGGCAGCACGTGCTGGATTGCCTGCACGGCTATCTGGTGCTCGCGCAACGCCTGTTGGCCGGTGATGCATCCTGCGCCACCGCCTGGAATTTCGGCCCGGACAGCGCCGCTACGCGCACCGTCGAGCAGGTGCTGCAAGGCTTGCAACAACATTGGCCCGCGCTGATCTGGCAGTTGGATGCCAGCGCCGCCACGGGCAAGCACGAGGCCGGCATGCTGCATCTGGATGCCAGCCGGGCACGCCAGCAACTAGGCTGGCAGACAGCGTGGTCGTTCGAAACCGCGCTGGAGCACACCGCCGCCTGGTACCGCCAACTGCATGACAAGACCGCAGATGCACGCGCGCTGTGCGACCAACAGATCGACCGCTTCACCGCCGCCGCATCGATTGCCACATCCAGGAGCGCCGCATGAGCCGCTTCACCATCGCGCCGACACCGTTGGCCGGCGTGGTTGAAATCGACCGAAAGATCATCGGCGACCATCGCGGCTACTTCACCCGCTTCTTCTGCGCAGAAGAACTTGCCGCCGCCGGTTTCGACAGCCCGGTCGCGCAGATGAACCACTCCCACTCTGCCAAGCGCGGCACTGTGCGCGGACTCCATTTTCAATACCCGCCGCATGCTGAGATCAAGCTGGTGAGCTGCGTGCGCGGCCGCGTGTTCGACGTGGCTGTCGACCTGCGCGCGGGTTCGCCCACCTTCCTGCAGTGGCACGCCGTGGAACTATCCGCCGAGCGGCACAACAGCCTGCTGGTGCCCAAGGGGTTTGCCCACGGCTTCCAGACGCTCGAAGACGATTGCGAACTGCTGTACCTGACATCAACACCGTATGCGCAGGCCGCTGAAGACGGCCTCAACCCGAACGACGGCCGGCTGGGCATTGCCTGGCCACTCGCCATGACCGAATGTTCCGACCGGGACCGCGCCCATCCGCCGCTGACCAACGCGTTCACGGGGATTGACCTGCCGGCCCTGCGCAGCCACTGACGCCTGAACCACAGGAACAGCCATGACCCAGAAGATTCTGTATTCCAAGCCATCAATCACCGAGCTGGAAGTCGAGTACGCCACCGATGCCGCCCGCAACGGCTGGGGCGACCAGTGCTACGCCTATATCAACCGCTTCGAAAAACAGTTCGCCAAGTTTGTCGGCACGCAGTACGCCATTGCCACGTCGAGCTGCACCGGTGCCATGCACATGGGCCTGGCGGCGCTGGGCATCGGCGCAGGCGACGAGGTGATCCTGGCGGACACCAACTGGATTGCCACCGCCTCGCCCATCACCTACGTGGGTGCCACCCCGGTGTTTGTCGACATCCTGCCCGACACGTGGTGTGTGGACCCGGCGCTGGTGGAAGCCGCCATCACGCCGCGTACAAAGGCCATCGTTGCCACGCACCTCTACGGCAACCTGTGCGAGATGGACCGCCTGCTGGACATTGGCAAGCGCTACGGCATTCCCGTGATTGAAGACGCGGCCGAAGCCCTTGGCTCGCGCTGGGGCGCACATGCGGCGGGCGCGCAAGGCATCTTCGGCACGTTCTCGTTCCACGGCACCAAAACCATGACCACGGGCGAAGGCGGTATGTTCGTCACCAACGACCGTGCGCTGTACGACCGCGTGATGACGCTGAACAATCACGGTCGCGTGCCGGGCGGCAAGCAGTTCTGGTCTGACTTCATTGGCTTCAAGTACCGGATTTCGAATATCCAGGCCGCCATCGGCTGCGCGCAGCTTGAGCGGGCCGATGCGCTGGTCGCACGCAAGCGCGAGATCTTCGCGGCATATGCGCAGCACCTTGGTGGCATCAGCGGCATTGCGCTCAACCCGGAAGCACCCGGCACGCTGAACAGCTACTGGATGCCCACGGTTGTGTTTGACGAGTCGCTGGGTATCACGCGCGACGGGCTGCTGGCAGCGTTCTCGCGCCGTGGCATTGATGCGCGCGTGTTCTTCTACCCGCTCAGCCAGACCGAGCTCTTTGGTAAGCCGGCAGGCAACACGCCCAACAGCTACGCGATTGCGGAGCGCGCCATCAACCTACCGTCGTATCACGACATGTCGAGCGAGAATATCGAGACCGTGTCGCAGGTGGTGCTCGATCTCGTGCGCGAACATCAGGAGAAGCTGTCATGCCTGGCCTCCTGAGCCCGGAGCAAGTCGAGACCTTCCGGCGCGACGGCCTGCTGATCGTGCCCGGTTTCTACGCGCCAGCGCAGATCGAACCGATTCAACGCGCCATCTACAACGTGATCGGTCTGATCATCGAAAAGTACCGGCTGGACATCGCGCGCGTGCCGTTTGCACCGGACTGCTTTGACGACGGGTATCAGGCGCTGATCCAGGCCAAGCGATCCTACGGCGGCGAGGTGTACGACGCGGTCAAGCAGATCCCCGCGTTTGTACGCTTGCTGGCCGACCCGCGCCATGAGCAATTGGTATCGGAACTGCGCCCCGGCGCGCTGCCTGGCATTGCCGGCGGCGGCTACGGCATTCGCATCGATAACCCACGCGAAGAGAAGTTTCGCGCCAACTGGCATCAGGAGTACCCCGCGCAGCTGCGCAGCCTTGATGGCGTGGTGTTCTGGAGCCCGCTGGTGGAGATCACCCCCGAGATCGGTCCGGTCGAGTTCTGCCCCGGTTCGCACCGCGAAGGGCCGCTGCCGGTCGTCAGCGCAGACCCAGACAACGCCGGCAAGCAAGGCGCCTACGCGCTCATGCTCAAGGACGAGGCCGACTATCTCGCGCGCTATCCGCATGTATCGCCGCTGACCAAGCCCGGCGATCTGGTGCTGGTCGATTTTCTGGTGCTGCACGCATCGGGACACAACACCAGCCATCGGTCTCGCTGGTCAATGCAGTTCCGCTATTTCAACTTCCGCGAGCCGACTGGCCGTGCGCACGGTTGGAAAGGCTCGTATGCGAACGGTGTCGACTTCCGCACCGTCCACCCCGAACTTTGCGCGGAAAACCCATCATGAGTGCGCAACCATGCAACGTTTGCCAGACACCACTGGCAGCCCCGATCTACACCGCGGCCCCGCAAAGCTCGCTGTCTTCATTGCAGCGGTCGATGGAGGGCACGCTTGAGGTGTTCTGCTGCGCGGCGTGCGGCCACATCCAGACCGTCGAGCTGTGTGACAACGGGAGTTTCTACGACACCGAGTACGACATCCTCGTCAAGAGCGAGGAGGAAGATCAGATCTACGCGGTCGAGCACGGCGAGAAGATCTTCCGTGCCGATCATCAGGTGGCACTCCTCCAGCGCAAGCTGGCGTTGCCCGAAGGCGCGCGCGTGCTCGACTTCGGCTGCGCAAAGAGCGCCACGATGCGGCGGCTGTTGCAGCAGCGGCCGGACGTCAACGTCCACCTGTTTGACATCAGCGACCGCTATGTCGGCTTCTGGGAGAAATTTGTCAGCCCGGAACACTGGGCCACGTACACCATCCCGCCGGCATGGCAGGTCTCGTTCGATGTGGTCAGCTCGTTCTTCTCGCTCGAACACATTCCGGACCTGACAACCGCGTTGCGCACGATCCGCAGCCTGCTGCGCGAAGGCGGGCGGCTCTACGCCATCGTGCCGAACACGTTCACGAATACCGCCGACTTCCTGGTGGCGGATCACGTGAACCATTTCACGCGCACATCGCTGCAAGCCCTGCTCGCAACCCACGGGTTCGATCTGCTTGACCTGGATGAGCGTAGCCATCGTGGCGCGTTTGTCGTCACGGCCATGCGCACCGAGGTGGCTGACCGTGCCCCGTTCGCTATCGAGCCGCAGCCGCTGGCAGACACGATCGCGGCTGCCAACCACCTGGCCCGGTTCTGGCAGCACGCGGCGAACCATCTGGGCGATTTCGAATCGCGCCACCAAGGCGCCCCCGCGGTGATCTATGGCGCAGGCTTCTACGGCACCTACACAGCCAACAACCTGCAGCACCCGCATGCGCTGCGTGCCTTTGTGGATCAGAACCCCTATCTGCAAGGTTCGTCATTGGCAGGCAAGCCGGTGATTGCATTGGCCGACATTCCGGCGGAAGTTGAACTGGTGTATCTGGCCGTCAACCCGGTGATTGCCGATGAGGTCAAACACACCGTGGAGGCGGCATTTCCCAACCGCTTCCGCTACTTCCAGTTCCAGCCATGATTGCGCGCGGCAAACTCCTGCTTCGGGAATGGCGCGAGAGCGACATTGCGCAACTGCTGCCGCTTCGCAACGATGTGCCAATGCAGCTCCAGTTGATGACACGTCCGCGGCCCAACTCCGTGGCCAGCGTGCGCGACTGGTTGATCGGAAAATCCAAGCAGAGCGAGGTAGTGCTGTTCATCATTGCCAGCCAGACGGATGACAGCGTGTTGGGCTATCTCCAGTTGAACCACATCGATGCGGTCAACCGGCATGCTTCGCTTGGCATCTGCCTGGCGCAGGCCGCACAGGGTCAAGGGTATGGGCGCGCCGCATGCGAAGCGGCATTTGCCTATGCCAGCGAAACACTGTGCCTGCGCAAGATCACGCTGGAAGTTCTGGCCGAGAACACGCGCGCCATCGCACTGTACGAGAAGCTCGATTTCCGGCATGTCGGCACGTTGCATGCGCACTACCTGCAAGCCAATCGCTGGCATGACGTTGTTCTCATGGAGCGGATGCTGGCGCCATGAACGTCGTCATTACCCAACCGATGCTGTTCCCCTGGGTCGGCCTGCTTGAGCAGATCGTGCTGGCGGACGTGCTCGTCAACTATGCCGACGTGCAGTTCTCCAAGGGCAGCTTCACCAACCGCGTGCAGATCAAAGAGCCCGCCGGCACGCGCTGGATGACGGTTCCGCTGGAAAAATTTCACCTGGGCGCGCGCATTGACGAGGTCAAACCCGCCGTCAACGTCGACTGGCGCGCGCAGCATCTGCGCATGCTGGAGCAGGCCTACGAGGCCGCGCCTTATGCTGGCGACATGCTGGCGCTGGTGGGCACGGTGTACGCGGTGGAGTACCCGAACATGGGTGCGCTGGCGCTGGCCTCCATGCGTGCGGTGTGCGGCTATCTGGGCATCGAACTGGACCGCAAGTTTGTCGACTCGCCTGCGTTGAACATCCCCGGCCGCAACACAGACCGCGTGCTGGCCATCGTGCGCAAGTTGCAAGGCACCAAGTACATCACCGGACACGGTGCCAAGAACTACCTGGCCCACGCCGAATTCGAGCAGCACGGCATCACCGTCGAATACATGAACTACGCCATGCGCCCGTACCAGCAACTCCACGGCGCATTCACCCCTTTTGTCAGCAGCCTCGACCTGATTGCCAATCACGGCACGGCAGGCAAGCAATACCTGAGCCCACAGACCCTCAACTGGCGCGAATTTACCCATGAATGACATCGAAAAGTTCCAAGGCGAAGTCCAGCAGAACATCCGCTCGCTGGGGCAGGACAAAGACCTGCAGGCACTGTCGCGCATCTGGCTGCGTGAAGTGACCACGCACAAGTACCACTACAACTTCACGTGGATGGGCGTGCCCATCATCCAGTGCCCGCAAGATGTGCTGGCCATGCAGCAACTGATCTGGGAAGTGAAACCAGACCTGATCATCGAAACCGGCATCGCGCGCGGTGGCTCGATGATCTTCTATGCGTCGATGCTGGAACTGCTGGCCCAGAGCGGCCATGGCGACGGCAAGGTGCTGGGGATCGACATCGACATCCGCCAGCACAACCGCGAGGCGATCGAGGCGCACCCGATGGCGCGACGCATCCAGATGCTGCAAGGCTCCAGCATCGATGCGGGCATCATCGAGCAGGTCAAGCAGATTGCCGCGGGCAAACAACGGGTGCTGGTGGCGCTGGACTCCAACCATACCCACGACCATGTACTGGCCGAACTGGAAGCCTACGCACCGCTCACCAGCGTGGGCAGCTACTGCGTGGTGTTCGACACCGCCGTCGAAGACATGCCGCAAGCGATGTTCCACGATCGCCCGTGGGGCGTCGGCAACAACCCGAAGACCGCCGTGCATGCCTACCTGCGTGACCACCCGGAATTCGTGATCGACGCCGACATCCACCACAAGCTCCTGATTACCGTCGCACCGGACGGCTATCTGAAGCGCGTTGCCTGACCCGTTGTCAACGCATAGGTTCCTGAGATGGACTCCACCAAGACGACGCCGACCCACGCCATCGCGCTAAGCATCTGCATCCCGACCTACAACCGGGCGCGCTACCTGGAAAATTTGCTGGAAGAGTTGGTCGCACAAATCGGCGTGCTGAAACACAGCTATGAGCTGCTGATTGGTGACAACTGCTCAGGCGACGCCACCGAACAGGTCGTGGCGCGTTACCAGGATCGGCTGAACATCCGGTATTTCCGGCGCCCGTCCAACCTCGGTTCCGCTGAAAACCTGAACCAGCTCTACCGCAGCGCACAGGGCAAATACGTCCTCTACCACGCCGATGACGACCTGCCGATTCTGTCCGAGATCAACAACAACCTCGATATCTTCGAGCGCAACCCTGGAGTAGGCGTCATCTTCGCGCCGTGGATGATTCACGACCTGCCCGACCGGCGGGACATCATGCCCTTCTACCACCAGGACGACGACTATCTGATCGAGCAGCGGGACTACCCCAAGCTGCTGGCGCTGATCCTGTCGCACCACATCTTCCCGGAGATCTACCTGGCGCGCCGCGAAGTCCTCGACACACTGTACTTCAGCGCACCGGAACACGCGTTCTGGGCATTCGCGCACTCGGCGGAAATGCTGGGGTCGTACGCGCTCTATTTCAGCAAGACGCCGTTCTACCGATCCGTGACGCGTTACTTTGCTGACGAAACCCGCGCCCAGGCAGGCACGGAAGAGGTCAAGCACGCATGGGACCGCTATCGTGGCGGCTTGGAATACGTGTTCGGCAAGTTCTCGCACACACTGCAACCGCAAGAGCGGCAGGAGTGGCTAAACGCCATCAACCAGTTCGTCCTAACGCGCATGAAGGTAGCGCTGCGCCTGCGCACGAATGAAGGTGGCAACTGGATCGACAACTACTACATCGCCAACCGCGTTCGCGCGCTGGGTGAGGTGGCTGATCTGCCCGCTCCTTATGACCTCTACCGCGTCAACGCCGCGTTTGAATACCTGGCCAAGCTCGATCCGTTCAAGCCTCAGCCGCCGAAGTACGCCACCCTGCGCCGCGCGCCGCTGCAGATCTTCCATCACGCGCACGGTTTTGCCGGGACGGAGTTCCTGGTGCTCGACGACGACGCAGCCATTCCGCATCACACCATCGTCGTAACGCCAATTCCGATGGACATTCCGGTGCCAGCCGGCCGCGAAGTCCGCTTCGTGTCGGAACTCGAAACGCTCGCCAAATTTCCCTGAGTTGAACCCAGCATGGATTTCTCCAACGCCAATTCCGTGGTCTCGCTGATGAACAGCGTGCTGGCACCATCCAGCGCGGTCGGCAGCGGCACTGCCAGCGGTAGCGCCACGCAACCCAGTGTCGACTTCGGCTCGGTGCTCAAGTCGTCGCTGGACAAGGTCGATGCTTCACAGCAGAAGGCCGAGTCCATCTCGCGCAGCTTTGAGATGGGCAACAACGATGTGGACCTTCACGACGTGATGCTCTCGCTGCAGAAGGCCAACATCGACCTGCAGACCGCCGTGCAGGTGCGCAACAAGCTGGTCTCGGCATACCAGAGCATCATGGGCATGTCGATCTGACGTGACCCTGCCGTCGCTTGCGCTGCGCGGCCACATCGAGCGACGGCAAAAGCGCTTACAACTGCCGCCTCCTGCGCGTGCCCAATTCGCATGCCGTCCGTGGCAATATTGACGTCCCATTGCATTCGGTCACGCGCCAGCCGCCTGCCCAGGCTGCTGCGGCACGCGCCGCACAGGCGCCAGGACCGTCCCCGGGAGTCTTCCGTGAACGACGTGCTGGCGCTCGATCAGCAGCTCTGTTTTCCTCTGTACGCCGCCGGCCATCTGCTGACGCGCCTGTACCGTCCGCTGCTCGACGAGCTGGATCTGACCTATCCGCAATACCTCGTGATGCTCGCCTGCTGGCAGCAGACACCGTGCGCCGTGGGCGATCTGGGACGCACGCTGTACCTGGATACCGGCACGCTCACACCGTTGCTCAAGCGACTGGAAGAACAGGGTTTGCTCACACGCACGCGCGATCGGGACGACCAGCGCCGCGTTGTCATCGAGCTGACCGAGACCGGCCGCGCGCTCAAGGAGCGCGCCACCAAGGTGCCGCCAGCGCTCACGTGCAAGATTCCGCTTGAGCCCGACGAGATCAGCGCCACGCGCGAAGTGCTGCACAAGCTGCTGAATGCGCTTGCTGCGGCCGACGACCGCGGCTAGCCACGCTCACCTGACCGACAGGCCAGGACGCATCCCGAATCTTCATTTTTCCGACACACCGTGCAATCCACTCCCACCAACCTCGCGCTGGTTGTCATCGCGCGCAATGAAGCCACCTGCATCGAACGCTGCCTGCTCAGCGCCAAACCGTTTGTCGACCGCATGGTGGTGTTGGATACCGGCTCCACTGACGACACCATCGCCATTGCCCAGGCATGCGGCGCGCATGTCAGCCAGATGACTTGGCAGAATGATTTTTCAGCAGCCCGCAACGCTGCGCTGGAGGCCGCCAATGCGGATTGGAACCTCGTCCTGGATGCGGATGAATGGCTGGAAAGCGGTGGTGAACATCTGCGCGCCCTCAGCAACGCCAACCCGATGCTGGGCATCCTCTGCATCAAGAACGATACCGATGCGGCCAACTCCGCCAGCCAGTTGATTGCATGGCTCCCCCGCCTGCTGCCACGTGGCGTGCGCTATGTGGGCCGCATCCATGAACAGCCGGTGTCTTCACTGCCGGCGCAGCGCCTGTCCATCGTGCTGCGGCACGATGGCTATACCGCCGCCAAGATGCAGAAGAAAGGCGAGCGCAATACGCAGCTCCTGCTCGACGAACTCAAGCATCGACCTGATGATCCTTACGTGCTATTCCAGCTCGGCAAGGAAATCGAGTTGCATCAGGAAGACTACGCTCGAGCCACGGACTATTACGCCCGCGCTTTCGCCCTCGCGCCGCAAGACGCACCGTACCGCCGCAGCCTCGCACTGCGCTATCTGTATAGCCTGGGCAAATCGGATCGACTGGACGAGGCGATGGCCCATGCGGATACCAGCATCCATGCATGGCCGGATTTTCCGGATCTGTGTTTCGCGCTGGGCCTGGTGTTGGTGGATGCGGCGGTCAAACATCCTGAGCACGCCAGCACGCAATGGCTGCCGTTGGCGGAGCAGGCATTCTGCCGTTGCCTGGAGATTGGCGATCAGGCGGGGATGGACGGCAGCGTTGTTGGGCGAGGCAGCTTCCTGGCTGCCCAGCAACTCGCTACCGTGTATCAGATGCAGGCCAACGTGCTTGCCCGCAAATCCGAGCAATACCTGGCGCTGTCGAGGCAGATGCAAGGCGCGCCTGCGCCTCGCGAGGTTTGAGTGATCCTGTAGATCAGTAGCGTGCCATGCTGCCGTAGGCGTTGCTGGCAGTGTTGGCACGGCGTGCCGTGTCGATGCGCTTCTGCAGGCGATCCAGACGCGGATACACCATCGCGCGTACGCGGGCGTCGTCTTCAAGAATGCGCACGAGCAACGTACGTTTGCGCTCGATGTCGTCGCGTGACAGCGTAGGGTGCGGCTCAGAACGGCGCAGCGCATCCACATAGGCGGCGCTTTCGCTCTCCAGCGTACTGACGATCTCCCAGTTGCCCACTTCAGCAGCATTGACCATCTCGGCAGTCAGGCGCGCGATGGCTTCGTAGCAGACGAACAGACTTTCGCTGTCCTTGATCGGGATGTGGCGGTGCATGTTGGCTCCAGTTGGGCCGAATTCAATCAAAAAATCGCTTTACTGCGCGGCCAGCCGCGTCAGCTCACAACACTCAGACGGTTGCTGGGCGCCGCAGCACCCGGCTGACCGATGGCAAGCCAGGCTTCCTGCAACGACGCCAGCAGACCGTCAACTTCGGCAAGCATCGTCAGGTCGTTGGTGCCGTTGGCCACCACCAAACGGCGCATCATGTAATCGTACAGACCATTGAGCTGCGCGGCGATCTCGCCCCCACGCTTGTGGTCGAGACTGGCCTGCAGGCCCTGGCCAATGATCGAGATAGCCTTGTCAAAGGCACGCAGCTTGGTGGGCAGGTCGCCGCGCTCGATGGAGGCGGCGGCCAGCTTGACAGCGGCGCGTGCACCATCGAACAGCATGGCGATCAGCCGGTGCGGGTTAGCGTCAACCACAGACGTCTCGATACCGACTTGCGCATAGGCACCGATGGCGCGGCGTGCTGCGTACATGAAAAAGGTCCTCGCTGTGATCTTGTTATGGGTGGTGCTCAGGGTCGTGTTTCAACCCTGACTTAGTTGCTCTTGGTCTGGTTGGCGATGGCCGCGAGCTGCGTGGTCAGGTAGGTACTGGTATTCGTCATGCTGGCCACCGCTGCAGACAACGCATTGAACTGCGTGTAGTACAGGGCCTGCTTGTTGCTCAACTGCAGTTGCATGTTGGTGATCTGGCTGGCGATCGAGGTGAGCGAACTGTTGATCGCGTCCGTCTCGTTCTGCACCATGCCGTTGCTCGACAGCAGGTTGGTCATGACTGTGTTGAGCTGTGCGGCGTAGCCACGCTGCACTGTCACCGTGCCGCGGTTGCCCAGCGCACCGCCGGTCACCTGCACGGTCAGGCCATCGACGGCCGTGCCGGTGGCGCCATACAGGTTCTGACCCGAACTTGTAGCCGCCACGCCGTTGATGGTGCCCTGCACATCTTGGCCGTTCGTTGCAGTGGGGCTACCGAACAGAGACGAAGCGCCATTGCCCGACACCGACACCGCCGAGATCGAACCAAACTGGTTGTCGGTAACCGACAGCACGCCGCTGGCGTTGGCCGAAACCGACGCGGTGACCTTGGCGGACTGCAGGCTCGACGACGCGTTGATCTGGCTCTGGATCTGCGCAGCCAGGCCAGCAGCGCTGTAGCTGCCAGCCGGCACCGTCACGTTGACGGCGATGCCGCTGATATTGAAGGCCAGCGTGTCGTTCGTGCCGGCCGTGATGGTCGTGTTGGCTGCCGCCGAGCCCGTGAGCGAGCCCTGCGTGGCCAGTTGCGTCACGTTGACGGCGTAGCTGCCTGACTGCGTGGTATCCGAGAAGGTCGGCACGTTGACCAGCGCATCCGTAGCCGTACCAGTGCCGGCAAACAAGCCAGCCACCTGGCTGGGCGATGCGGCAATAGCCGCCGACAGCGTGGTGTTGTTGATCGACAGCGTGCCGTCGGAATTCATCGTCACGCCCACGCTGCCCAACGACTGGTAATTGCCACTACCGACCGCCTGGCCCAGCACGTCCGTAATCTGGTTGATGAGCGTTTTGGTGCTCACATCGCCAGCCAGCGGGCCATTGTTGGCCGCGTTGCTGGTGTCGATGTTGGTGAGCGAATTCAGTTGCGTGCGCAGCGCGTTGTAGCCGTTCACGAAGTTCGTGACGGCTGTGGTCGTGGCGGTCGGGTCATTCGCCACCGTCACGGTGGTGCTGCCGGTCTTGGCCAGCGTGAACGACGTGCCAGTCACCACGTTGGACAACGTGTTGGTCGGGCTCTGCACAGCAATGCCATTGATCGTGGCCTGGGCGTTCTGGCCCGTGGTCACCTCGGTCATGTTCTGCGTGCCGGCCGGATCTTGCGAGAGCAGCGAAGACAGCGTCGAATCGCCCGACACGGAGATCTTCATCTCCGAGTTGGAGCCGCCCGCCGTGGAGGTCAGCACCAGGCGGTACGGGTTGCCGCTGCCATCATTGACGATGCTGGCCGACACACCCAGGTTGGCCGAGTTGATCGCATCACGAATGCCGGCCAACGTATTGTTGGACGAATTGATCGTGATCGAACCGCCCGGCAGGCTGCCGTTCTGTGTGAACGTGGAGCCCGTGTACTTGCCGCTGGAGAAGCTGCCGCCCGACACCGTGCCGAACGAGAAGGAGATCGTGGTGGACGTGCCGCTACCGATGGACGTCGTGGTGGACGTCTGCCCTTGCGCTGCCAGCACCTGCGATTGCGCAAGCTGCGTCACATTGACGGCGTAGGAGCTGGCCGCGGCCGAGCCGGTGACCGACGCGCTCAACACCGATGTGTCGTAGCCGCTCGCCTTCATGGAGCTGTAGTTCGACAGGCTGCTCAGGTTCGACAGCGCAGTCTGGAAGGTCGACAGCGAACTCTTGAGCGTACCCACGGCCGAGAGCTGCGTCTGGTACGAGCTCTGCTGGGTCTGCAACTGTGTCAGTGGCCGGCTTTCCACGCTCATCAGGCTGGAGACCAGCGTGTTGACGTCGATGCTCGTCCCAATACCGGGGATCGAGATCGGCGGTACGTAGTTGCTGGTGGTGGAAGAGGTCGTTGTGGTCGCCATGATCGAATCTGGTGAGCGGCTGCTTGGCGGGAAGTCTTTCTTCTCAACGGCAGTGCCTGCCACTTCTTTAGGGCATGGCGCCCATACGCCACCCCTGATGAAGGGGGGTATCCGACCAAAGAAAAAGGCCGGCGCCCCGAAGAGCGCCGGCCTTTGTCCCAGCCGTCTGTCGCCAGACAGGCCGGGCCAGTATCAGCCTGCTATTAGCCCTTCAGCAGGTTCAGGATGCTGTTCGGTGCCGAGTTGGCTTGCGCCAGCATGGCCGTACCCGCTTGCTGCAGGATGTTCTGACGCGTCATGTTCGACGTTTCCGACGCATAGTCCGTATCGATCAAGGACGACTTGGCAGCCGACAGCGCAGTGTTGTTCGACGTCAGCGTGTTGATGGTCGAGGTCAGACCACTTTGCTGAGCACCCAGGCTGGCGCGAGCTGCCTTCAGGTTGGTCAGGTCGGTGGCGATGGCGGCTTGGGCTGCCGTGGCGTTGGCGGCGCTGGTCACGCTCGTACCAGCCAGCGTGCCGAAGGTCGACAGGTTGGCGTTGGAGACCGTGGTCACATCGGTCGCCGCATTCTGGCCGTACTGGAACGCCGTGGACGTGACCGAACCGTCGAACAGCTTGTTGCCGTTGTAGTTCGCGTTGGTCTCGATGTTCTTGTTGGCGGTGGCCAGCTTCTGGTATTCCTTGTCCAGGTTGGCCTGGTCGGTGGTCGACAGACCGCCGTTGTTGGCTTCCACAGCCAGCTGGTTCATACGCTGCAGGTTGCTTTCAACTTGGCTCAGGTACGAGTCGGCCGTTTGCAGATACGACATCGCCTGGTTGGAGTTCTGGATACCTTGCGTTTGCGAGTTCAGCGTGGTGGTCAGGCTGGAGGCCACAGCGTAAGCGGCGGCATCGTCCTGGGCGCTGTTCACGCGCAGGCCGGTCGACAGACGTTGCAGCGACGTGTGCAGAGCGTTCTGCGATTCCGACAGAGCTTGCTGCGTTTGCAGGGACGAGATGTTGGTATTAAGGCTGAGGGACATGACGGCTCCTAAGTTTCCCGATGGCGTTGTTGCCCGTTTGGTTGCTCGTTCCGGCTAGGCCGGGCAACGTGACCTGCAACTTGAAGGGGATCAGGTCTGCGTTGTACTCAGGTTATCGGTGGCCGCGGCAGAAAGTTTAGGGGCAACTTGACAAATTTGTGCGCGAGCGGCGGTTTGGCTCCGGCGGCACCTCCTACTTCCGCCCCCCACCAAAAGAGGCGCCGGGCCGCCTTCTTGGCAGATACGCGCTCGGCTATACTCGATCGACCAGTTCAGAGGCGCCCGCATCCCTGTATAGAGAGCGCCATCGCACAGATGGGGAGTTGCAAGCCCGCCGGACCAGCCCAAAACCTGCCGGCGGTTAGAAGAGCTCAAGTCGAGCCCGTTTGACCGCAACGCCCACCATGCTTAACGTTCTGATTGTCGAACCGCACGATATTGCCCGTGCCGGCTTGCGCCAAATCCTCAAGGATTCACGCCTGGCCCGGCAGATCGAGGCTGTACCCGACCTGCACAACACCAACCAAGACCTGCTTGCCGAACGCGAGTGGGACGTCATGCTGTTCTCGGTGGAATCTGCCACCGGTGACGAATTCCTGACCATCAAGGCCGTCCGCCAGCAGCATGCGCGCCTGGCCGTGCTGGCACTGGGTCGCCACCCCGAGGCGCTGCTGGCCGTGCGCGCACTCAAGGCCGGCGCATCCGGTTATCTGCCGATGGACGCCAGCCAGCCGCAGTTGCTCGCGGCCGTCAACGCCATCTCCAAGGGCAAGAAGTACCTGCCCTCCGACCTGGTGGAAGTGCTGGCCGACAACCTGAACGTCGACTGGGACAAGCCCCGCCACGACGTCCTGTCCGACCGGGAATTCCAGACTCTGCGCATGCTCGGCTCCGGCCGCACGCTAAGCGAGATTGCCGAGGCACTGCAGATCAGCGCCAAGACGGTCAGCGTGTATCGGGGGCGGGTACTCTCGAAGATGAAGCTGCGCAACAACGCCGAGGTGACCATGTACGTGGTCAGCAACGGCTTGCAGCTATAGGTTGCCCTGCAAAGCTACTGCGCGATCCGATCTTGGCTCTGCGATGCTCGCCGTACGCGTGTACGGCTGCGCTTCTCGAACCAACCGCGGACCGCTCGCTACGCTTTTCAGGGCATCCTAAAAAAGATCGAAAATCACAGGAGACGTGGCTCGCGCAACCCACAGCGGCGCACGTTCTCGCGCACCAACTCCTGCACGGCGGAAGGCTCCAGCGGCCGCGTGAGCAGGTAGCCTTGATACTCGTCGCAGCCGACTTCGCGCAGGAAATCGAGTTGCCCGGCGGTCTCCACGCCCTCCGCCACGGTCTTCATGCCCATCGCCTGCGCCATCATGATGATGGCCCGCGTGATGGCGGCACGCTCGGCCACGTGCGGTAAATCCTGCACGAATGAGCGGTCGATCTTGAGCGTGTCGATCGGGAAACGGTGCAGATACGACAGCGATGAATATCCGGTGCCGAAATCGTCCAGCGCCAGCGACACCCCCATCGCGCGCAGCTCGGTCAGCAGCGCATGCAGCGACGGATCATCGCGGATCAGGATGCCCTCGGTCATCTCCAGCTCGACTGCGTCACCGGGCAAGCCGCTGGTGGACAACGCCCCGCGCACCATGGTACTGAGCTGCCCCGAGCTGAAAGCCTGCCCTGACAAGTTGATCGACATGCGCAGTTGCGGCAGCCCGATGCGGCGCCAGCGTGCAAGTTGATCGCAAGCGGCGCGCAGGATCCAGCGGTCGATCTCGACGATCAGGCCGGTTTCTTCCGCATCCTGGATGAACTGGCCGGGCATCATGCGGCCGAAGTCTGCCGAGTTCCAGCGGATCAGCGCCTCGACGCTGACGATGCGGCCGCTCTTCACGTCCACGCGCGGCTGGTAGTCGGCGTAGAACTCGTTGCGGTCGCTGGCGCGGCGCAGGCCCGATTCAATGCGGAACCGGCGCGAAACACGGTCGTCCAGATCGCTGGTAAACGTCTGAAAATTATTGCGGCCGCGCTCCTTGGCCAGATACATGGCCGCGTCGGCCTTGCGCAGCAAGGTGTTGGGGTCGTCGCCGTCGTGGGGTGCCACGGCAATGCCGATCGACACGCCCAGGAACAACTCCTGCCCTTCAATGTAGAACGGCGCGCTGATGGCCGAGAGAATGCGCTCGGCCACGCGGCGCGTGCCCAGGCCGTCGAGCGATTCGAGCATGACGACGAATTCGTCGCCGCCCAGGCGCGCCACTGTGTCGGCCTCACGCGCACAGGCCTGCAGGCGGGCCGCCACTTCACGCAGCAGCATGTCGCCAAACTGGTGGCCCAGCGTGTCGTTGACGTTCTTGAAGCGATCCAGATCCAGGAACATGACCGAGACGCGCGTACGGTTGCGGCGCGCGATGGCCAGTGCGTGCTCCAGGCGGTCTTCCAGCGCGGAGCGGTTCAGCAAGCCGGTCAGCGTGTCGTGCGTGGCCAGATGCCGGATGCGCTGCTGCGCCTCGCGGATCTGCGTAATGTCGACCAGCGACACCAGCACGGAGTACGGCGGCATGCCCGCATTGGATCCAGCCGCCGGCACCGCAGTCATCGCGTGGCCGCCCTCGGTGTACAGCGGCGTCCAGTTGCTCGACACCCACACGGTGCGCCCGTCCTGGCAATGCAGCCCGAAAATCTGGTTCAACTGCGGCAGGCCTTCGGCCATCACGTCGATGTCGGGCCAGTCGGCGTCGTGGATCGGCGTCTCAAACTCGTCAACGGCCGACAACACCACCTGCGGCAGCGTGCGGCCAATCAGATCGGCCACCGGCACACCCAGCAAGCGCGCGGCGCTGGGGTTGGCGTAGGTCACGCGCCGCTGGCCGTCGCACACCAGAATGCCCTCTGTCAGCGCGTTGACCATCGACAGCAGATCGAGCTTCGGGCAGAAGCCTGGTGGCTCGCCGCGTGCCGGACAGTCAGCCGGCAGCCCGTCGGCATCGACGGCGCCAAGAGCAGCTCGGGTGGGAAAGGGCAAGGAATTCAAGACGGCTTCCGGCAGGACGTGTGTGCGGCGCCGAAACCTGCCCGGCGCCCTTTGCAGAACTACAACGGCACGCACGGGCAAATCTTTCGGGCCGACATCACTTTTACGCAGCGGTGTGCGCGCCGGGAGATGAGGAAGGCGCATGGGGACGAGATATGCCACCATAAAGTGACTTATGAATTACTTTTCGATAACCAGATTCCCCCATCTCTTTGCCGCAAACCCCCGAGATAGACGGGATTGACCGCGTTTCTTGCCGGAATGAGCTGGACAGAGGTGAGGAAGAATGCCATCCGAGAACCCGACTCTGGAATTTCCGAATTTCGAGCCGGGCAGGTCTTCCCCCCGATCGTTGTCCCATTAGCTCCGAGTGATCCCCATGGCCGAAGCCGCTGCCGCCACGACTGCCCCCGCCCCTGCTGCCAAGGGCGGCTCCACCAAGCTGCTGCTGATCATCCTGATCGTGCTCGTGCTCGTCGGCATGGGCGGCGCCGCTGCCTGGTTCTTCCTGGGAGGCGCCAACCACGCCGCGTCCCCCGCCGCACCGGCCAAGCCCAAAGAGCCGGTGTTCGTGCCAATGGATACCCTGACCGTCAACCTCAAGCCCGAGGAAGGCAACGATCGCTATCTGCAGATCGGTATCACCTTCAAGAGTTTTGACAAGCACGCAGAAGAAGGCATCAAGACCTACACGCCCGAACTGCGCAGCCGAATCCTGACGCTGCTGGCCAGCAAGTCGCCCACCGAGCTGTATCCGGCAGAGGGCAAGGCCGCGCTGGCCAAGGAAATCGTCGAACAATGCGAGCAGGTGTTCAAGGCTGTCGGCAAGGAATCGCCGGTGGCGGACGTCCTGTTCACCAACTTCGTGATTCAGTGACATGCTCAAGGAAGAGTTTCTTTCCCAGGAGGAGATCGATGCGCTCCTCAAGGGCGTCACCAACGAGGTCGACGAGGAACCTGTCGCGGCCGACCCGTCTGGTGTACGCACCTACAACCTGGGCTCTCAGGAGCGCATCGTCCGTGGGCGCATGCCCACGCTGGAAATCATCAACGAGCGGTTTGCGCGCAACTGGCGCCTGGGGTTGTTCAACTTCATGCGCCGCAATGCGGAAATCTCCGTTGGGCCGGTGAAGGTCCAGAAGTACAGCGAGTTCATCCGCAACCTGGTCGTGCCGGCCGCCATCAACCTCGTGCACGTCAAGCCGCTGCGCGGCACGGCGCTGTTCGTGTTCGACCCCAACCTGATCTTCCTGGTGGTCGACAACCTGTTCGGTGGCGACGGGCGCTTCCACATGCGCGTGGAAGGCCGTGACTTTACCGATGTGGAGCAGCGCATCATCCAGCGCATGCTGCAGCTCGTGTTCGAGCACTACGCCAAGGCCTGGCAACCGATCTACCCGATCGAGTTCGAAGCGCTGCGCATGGAAATGCACACCGAGTTTGCCAACGTGGCCACGCCCAACGAGGTGGTCGTCAGCACCAGCTTCAGTGTGGAGCTGGGCAGCAACGGCGGCGACGTGCACATCTGCATGCCCTACACGATGATCGAGCCGATCCGCGACCGGCTCACCTCCGCCATCCAGGGCGAGGCGCTGGAAGTGGACAAGCGCTGGGTTCGCCTGCTCTCGCAGCAGGTGCAAACCGCCGAGGTGGAACTGATTGCAGCCCTGACCACCGCCCGCGTGCAGTTTTCCGACCTCCTGAACATGAAGGTGGGTGATGTCCTGCCGGTTGAGCTGGACGATTTCGTGACCGCCAAGGTAGACGGCGTGCCCGTCATGGAATGCAGCTACGGCACCTTCAACGGTCAATACGCCCTGCGGGTCAACCGCATGCTGAATATGAGCGGCAGTGAATCTGCCATGGAGTCTGAAGATGACAACTGAACCGACCATGAACCCCGAGACCAGCGCCGACGACATCGATGTCGAGATGACGATGGAAGAGGCCATGGCACTGGAGGCAGCACAACGTGCAGCCGCCAATCCGCCGGCAGCCACGCCAGCCACCGATTCGGTGTTCAAGCCGCTGGTTGTCGATAACCCCAGTGCGGCCGGCAACACGCGCAACGACATCGACATGATCCTGGACATCCCCGTGCAGTTGACGGTGGAGCTGGGCCGCACCAAGGTGCCCATCAAGAACCTGCTGCAACTGGCACAGGGCTCGGTGGTGGAGCTGGACGCACTGGCCGGCGAGCCGATGGACGTGCTCGTCAACGGCTACCTGATCGCCCAGGGCGAAGTGGTGGTCGTGAACGAGAAGTTCGGTATCCGCCTGACCGACATCATCACGCCGTCCGAACGTATCCGTAAGTTGAACCGCTGAGTTGAACCACCCAGCGTCATACACGACGCACCCTGCGCAACCACTGCTCCCCCCGGGCAAGGTATTGAAATGAACCATGCAGTTGATTGGGCCCGCACCTTGGGCGGCCTGTTTGTCGTATTGGCCATGATCGTGGCAGCCGGCTGGCTGCTGCGCAGGCTGCAACAGCGTGCGGGCATGGGCCCTGGGCGCCGCAGCCAGGTCATCTCGGTGGTGGCGCAGCAGATGCTGGGCGCCCGCGAGAAAGTCGTGGTGGTGGAAGTGGATGGCACGTGGCTGGTGCTGGGCGTTACCCAGCACAACGTCCAGACGCTGCACACGCTGCCACGGCCCATTGAGCCCGCCACGCCAGCCGAGCCGAATACTAACTCCGGCGATGGCTCCAATACCAAACCCCCTTCCTTTGCGGATGCACTGGCCGTCCAGGTCAAGCGCCACCTGACGGGGAAGTCGGAATGAACATGCGTGCTGTTTTCCGTTACCTAGCTGCGCTGGCCCTGCTGTGTGCCGCGCCCGCCGTGTTTGCGCAGGCGCAACCCGGCCTGCCGCTGCTCTCCGGCACTGCTGGCGGGCAGAGCTACACGCTGCCGGTGCAGACGCTGATCTTTCTCACGTCGCTGGGCTTCCTGCCGGCCATCATCCTGATGATGAGCAGCTTCACGCGCATCGTCATCGTGCTGTCGTTGCTGCGCCATGCGCTGGGCACGCAGACCACGCCGCCCAACCAGGTGCTGATTGGGCTGGCGCTGTTTCTCACGTTCTTCGTCATGTCCCCGGTGCTCGACAAGGTGTACACCGACGCCTACGTGCCACTGCGCGACAGCAAGATCACCGTAGAACAGGCCATGGACACGGCCGCCACCCCGCTGCGCCAGTTCATGCTCAAGCAGACGCGCGAGCCGGACCTCGCCCTGTTCGTCAAGATGGGCAACATGCCGCCCATCGCCAGCCCCGAGCAGACGCCCATGCGCGCGCTCATTCCCGCCTTTGTCACCAGCGAGCTGAAGAGCGCGTTCCAGATCGGGTTTGCCATCTTCATCCCGTTCCTGGTGATCGACATCGTGGTGGCGGCCGTGCTGATGTCGATGGGGATGATGATGGTCACGCCGTCGATCTTCTCGCTGCCGTTCAAGATCATGCTGTTCGTGCTGGTGGATGGCTGGCACCTGCTGCTGGGCTCGCTGGCCCAGAGCTTTGTGCAATAAGGAGCCGCCATGACACCCGAGTACGTATTGGATATGGCGCGCCAGGCGATGCAGGTCGCCATGATGGTGGGCGCGCCGATGCTGTTGGTGTCGCTCGTGGTCGGCCTGCTGATGGCGGTGTTCCAGGCTGCCACGCAGCTCAACGAGCAATCGCTGTCGTTCATTCCCAAGCTGGTGGCCGTGGCCGCCACCATGATCCTGGCGGGCCCCTGGCTCGTGAGCGTGATCGTCGACTACACGCGCGATCTGCTCACCAACATCCCCAACTACGTCAATTGACGTAGGCACTCCGCACCGCCAATCGCGCCACCATGATCCAGTTCACCGCCACCCAGCTCAACGGCTGGATCGCCATGTACTGGTGGCCGCTCGTGCGCATTCTGGCGTTCATCGCCATCGCACCGCCGTTTGCCAACACGGAAGTGCCGATGTCGATCAAGGTGGCGTTCGGCGTGATCCTCACAGTGGCGCTGGCACCGATCCTGCCGGTGCCGCCTGGCGTGTCCGTGGGCTCATACGAGGGGCTGTGGATCACCCTGCTGCAAGTGGCGATCGGGCTGTCGCTCGGGTTTTGTGTGCAGCTCGTGTTCAGCGCCATCAGCGGTGCGGGTGAGCTGATGTCGATACAGATGGGCCTGGGCTTTGCCACACTGATCGACCCGCAGCAGACCGAAAGCAGCATGCTGCTCGGCCGCTTCCTCAATCTCACGGCCCTCACCGCCTTCATTGCCGGCGACGGGCACCTTGTGCTGCTGCACGCCCTGTTCGACAGCTTTACTGCCCTGCCCGTTTCTGCTGCGCCGCTGGCCAACCCCGGCTGGCAGGCACTGGCCGAAGGCGGCACCATCGCCTTTGCACTGGCCGTGCGCGTCGCCCTGCCGATCATCGCCATCATGATGATCGTCAACCTGGCCTTTGCCGTGCTCGCACGCACCGCTCAGGCGCTCAACCCGTTTGCCGTGGGCATTTCCGCCACGCTGGTGGTGGGGCTGATGTTAGTGATGGTGATGATGACGTCGCTGGCGCCGGTGGTGGAGCGCTCGGTCATGAATGCGTTGGAGTTGAGTGGGCAGGCGTTTGGGCAGTTCGGGCAAAATCGGGCGTTACCTCGCTGATGCAACCCGTCATCAAGGGTGTAATCGACGTCCGCCCTTCCCGCGCTATCCACCAATGAATAGTCAAAGAATTCGATTTCTTCGCCAACGTATTCCCACTTTCGAGTGCGTCCCTGGATGCCACGACTGTTGCGGGCCCGTAACAGCCTCGACGGAAGAAATGTCGAGGCTTCCCGTCAAGAGCGACAGCGAACACGAAACCGCACTGGCAAACCTGAGTTGCCCGCATCTCGATGCCAAGGGATGCAGCGTGTATTCGGAACGCCCGTTGATTTGTCGATTATTTGGGACAACTCCACGACTCGCCTGCCCGAACGGGAAGCGGCCAGACAAGATGATCGATCCGGACATTGAAGCGGAGATTCACCGCTTCTTTGCAGAGACACGTCACGTGCTGGTCTGAGGCAACGCGGCGTAACGAGGGTTCCACGCCTCGATCGCTTCCTCCATGGCACTGAAAGCGACACGGCGCAGTGTGGTGACGCGCGCTTCGTCAAAGCAAGGGCAGACCTATCAATCAGATTCCGCCGTACCCATCTTCCCGAGATGCCAGTCGGAACATGCTCGGCGCGGCTTCCTGAAATTTGCCTGAGCCACGGTGTTAGTCTTGGGCAATCACACGTTTCCAAGCGTCACCGAAAAGGAGTCTCACCACATGAGCCGCCGTGTTCTTGTGACGGGCGCAAGCCGTGGCATTGGCCGCGCGATCGCCTACCAACTGGCATCTGACGGGTTCGACGTCTCGGTCCATTGCCGCAGCGGCCGCAAAGAGGCCGAGGCCGTCGTGGCCGACATTCAAGCGCAGGGCGGCACTGCCCACGTCTTGCAGTTCGACGTGCGCGACCGCAATGCCTGCCGCACGCAGCTCGAAGCCGACGTTGAAGCGCACGGCGCGTACTACGGCATCGTCCTGTGCGCGGGTGTAACGCGCGATGCCGCCTTCCCCGCCCTGACCGACGAAGACTGGGACATCGTGCTGGAAACGGGCCTGGACGGTTTCTACAACGTCGTGCACCCGCTCACCATGCCGATGGTGCGTGCGCGCCAGGGCGGGCGCATTGTCACCATTGCCTCCGTCTCGGGGGTGATGGGCAATCGCGGGCAGGTCAACTACAGCGCGGCCAAGGCCGGGTTGATTGGCGCGACGAAGGCACTGGCCGTGGAGCTGGCCTCGCGCAAGATCACCGTCAATTGCGTGGCGCCCGGGCTGATCGAAACCGAAATGCTGGCCCACATGGAACACATGGATCAGGCCCTGCAGGCCGTGCCGATGAACCGCGTTGGCCAACCGGCGGAGGTGGCTGCGGTGGTGGGCTTTCTGATGTCGGATGCCGCCTCCTATGTCACGCGGCAGTTGATTGGCGTGAATGGCGGGATGATCTGATCTCCGCAAAGCACTGGATGCCTATACTGCATTGCTAAGACGCTCCCCCGCAGTACGCGATGTCATGCGACGTTGACCAAACGAAGCAAGGAGACATGACAATGGACCTCATCGTGGAGCAAGTGGAAGTCTGGGCAGCCAGCATTCCAGACAAGCCAGGTGGCCTGGCAACGGTCTTGACGACCCTGCGCGATGCCGGGGCCGATCTGCAGTGGATCATCGCGCGCCGCAGCCCCGACAGACTCGGCGAAGGCGTTGTCTTCATCACCCCACTGCAAGGCGATCACGAAATGCAGGCCGCGGCGGTGGCGGGCTTCAACGTTTCGCAAAAACAGCACTGCGTTCGTGTCACGGGCCGCAATCAGCCAGGCATTGCCGCGGCACTGACCGAGGACCTTGCCGAGGCCGGAATCAACCTCCGGGGCTTCTCAGCCGCAGCGATCGACTCGCAGTTCGTTGCCTACATTGCAGTTGACTCGCAAGAGGCGGTTGACAAGGCAATGGCTGTTCTTAAGGCTGTCTGATCGCTTGAACGGCGCTGGCCAACCAGGGCGGCGCGGACCGCAAGTGCATCAAAGGCCCCGGATCCGTCAGAATGCGCGATCCACCGTCGGCCGCCCACGCTGCTTCAGATGATGTGCCGCCGAGCACAAGTCCAGCACATGCTGTGTCTCCAGACTTTGCGCACGCGTGAGCAACGCGTTCAGCGGTGGGAGTTTCCCCTTCCAGGCCAGCAAGGTGTAGTTGCCGCCATCCTCGGAAAGCCAGATGGAGAAGGACTCGCCGAACGCAGTGCGGACTTCGTCCAGGTAGAACGGAATATCCGGGTCCGTCTCCAGGAAATTGGCAACCAGCACGCCATTGTCTGCAAGCCGTGCGCGGCAATCCGCATAGAACTCCGCCGTGCCCAGTTGCGCGGGCATGCCGTATGCCAGGAAGCCATCGACCAAAATCACATCCGGCCGCGCCTCTTGGCCTTTGACGTATTCGACGCCATCGGCACAGACCACCTCGAAGCGACCGTCATCCGGCGGAATCTGGAACGCATTGCGCAAGGCGATCACGGACGGGTCGATCTCGATCGCCACCACTTTCGTATCGGGAAGATGGTGATAGCAGTACTTGGCCAGCGAGCCGCCACCCAAACCAATGATCGAAATCCGGGCAGGCGCCGGGTGCAAGAGCAAGAAGCTCATCATCGTCCGGGTATAGCCGAGCACCAGCTTGTTGGGCGCATGCCTGAGCATGAGGCTCTGGATTGCCTGCTCATCGAAATGCAGTGAAATGATCGGCCCTGATTCCAGCACCACGGGTTTCCCATCACTGGGAGAATCAACAGGAAACGCCATGTCTGCGTCAAGGAAGGCGCTGGAGGGGTCCATCGGGTGTTCTCAATCAAATATCCGCAACGGTGGCAAGGTTACAGCACCACGCCATAGCCCCCGGAATCCGAGACAACCCGCTTCAATTGCCCCCGAGCGATCTCGGCGGCCTCGGCTACCGGTTCAACCACTCCTCCCGGCTGACTTTGAGCACCGCTTCAGCCTGCCTGGATAGCGCTGCCTGGTGCTCGCGAGCGGCGTCCTCGCTGGAGCCGATCAGCACATCGCACCGGGCGATGGCAGCAGCAAAGCTGTCCTGATAGTTGTCGTGCCCAACAGCGGCCAGGATGCCCGCCTTCTCCAGCTTGCCCCTGACCCGATCGTTCGCTTCGCTGACCAGCACCGTGATGCTGCGTTTCTCCAGCTTGGCGATCACTTCCTCCAGGGTGAGTAGCCCGGTCATGTCGATAAACGGCACGCGTTTGAGCCGCAGAATCAGCACTCGCGGGTCTGCGTGGGTCTGACTCAAGGCGCGCTCGAAATTTTCGACCGCTCCGAAGAAGAACGGGCCGTCGATCGCGTAGACCAGCACGCTGGGTGGCAATTGCATCTGCCCCAATTCGGTACCGAGCTGCTGGACGGACTGCTGCGACACTTCAACCGACGAGGCCATCCGCCGCAAGAACTGCAGCGTGGCCAGGATGACGCCGATGTTGACCGCCACCACCAGATCGGCAAACACCGTCAGGAAAAACGTCATCAGCAGAATCGCGACATCGGCACGTGGTGCACGCCGAGTCATCCGCGCAAAGTGTCGGACCTCGCTCATGTTGTAGGCCACCACGAACAGGATCGCCGACAACGCCGCCAGCGGCACCTTCGACGCCAACGGCGCAAGCAGGAGGAGGATCGCAACCAGCGTCAGCGCGTGCACGATGCCTGCCAAGGGGCTGTTCCCTCCGTTGCGGATGTTCGTTGCCGTACGGGCAATCGCGCCAGTCGCCGCGAAGCCGCCAAAGAGGGGCGCCGCGATATTGGCAAGCCCCTGACCAATCAGCTCCTGGTTCGCGTCGTGGCGGGTCCCGGCCATGCCATCGGCCACCACCGCCGACAGCAGCGACTCAATCGCACCCAGCATCGCAATCGTAAAAGCGGGGCCGACCAGTTCGACGACGCGCGTCATGGTCACGTTGGGCAAGGTGATGTTGGGCAGGCCTTGTGGAAGGCCGCCGAAGGTGCTGCCAATGGTGGCCACGCCATCGAAGTGGAATGTTGCCTGCAGTGCGGTGACGACAACCATCGCCACCAGTGGACCAGGCACCCGCTTAAGACGAGCAAAGCGCGGGGTGAGGATGACCAGCAACAGGCTTGCGATGGCCAATGCCGTAGTTGCGGGATGCAGATGCGGCAGGGCTTGCAGCGTATGCCAGAGCTTGTCGTGGAAATGTGCCCCAGACGGTTTGGGTAGCCCGAAAAAATCGGGCCATTGCCCCACCCAGATAATGACGCCGATCCCCGTCGTAAAGCCGACGATGACTGGGGCCGGGATGAACTTGATGACCGTCCCCAGCCGGGCGGCGCCCATCCCCACCAGAATGATGCCCGCCATCAGCGTGGCGATCTGAAGACCATCGATGCCATGCGCGGCCGTGACACCCGACAGGATCACGATGAATGCACCCGTCGGCCCTGCGATCTGCATACGGCTGCCACCGAAGGCGGAAACCAGCAGGCCAGCGACGATGGCGGTATAGAGCCCCTGCTCAGGCTTTGCGCCGGAGGCAATGGCAAAGGCCATCGCCAGCGGTAACGCCACGACGCCGACGACCAAGCCGGAGATCACGTTGGGCAGCCAATTCTGGCGTCGCAGCAATCCAGCGCGATAAGCTTCTTGCAGTGCGATCATGGATGTGTCCTGCCAACCCGTTCGACTCATCCATGGTAATCCCGGTGCCCGTGCCGCGAGTAAAACCGTTGATGGTTTCAATGTATCCGCAACAGGCAGGCCGACATCTAGGCCGCTGACCTCGCCTGGACGTGCTCGAAGCCGAGCGCGACGCCTCACTACACGCATGGAAGCCGCTTGATCCGCCCGGGCTCGGCGCCCAAATGGGGCGAATCAAATGGGCGAATCAAGTGCGCGCTGCCCTCAATGCGGCCTACCGCCGACGCAACAGCAGATCGTCCACGATCGGCACCACAGCCAGCAGCATCAGGATCGAAGCCAGCGGAATCGTCGTTGCATAGCCGAGGTGCTTGAACCCCAGCGCCCCCGTCACGCCACCCACGAAAAACATGCCCAGCAGCGACACCAGCAGCCGCAGTTTGGGCCGGTTGGCGACCACGGTCGGCAAGTTGCGATGTCCGTGGTTCCAGTACAGCGCCTTGCCGACCTCAATGCCGATGTCGGTGGCCAAGCCGGTCACGTGCGTGGTGCGGATCTCCGCCTTTGAAATCTTGGTGATGATGGCGTTCTGCAACCCCATCAGAAAACACAGCAGCACGACGGTGGCCGGCACAAACACGACGCGGTATTGATCAAGCGACGTGCCCATCATGCCGAAGAGCAGCAGCAACCCAGCTTCGAGCATGAGCGGCAGCGCAAATTCACTCTGCGTGCGGCGTCGGCGCCCCCAGTTGACAAGCACGGCCGTACAGGCCGCCCCGCACAGGAACGCCAGCAGCGACGCAAAACCCGCGAGCAGGAGCACGATATTGCCCAGCACGAGGTCGTCGGCCATTGCCGAGACAATGCCGGACATATGCGAGGTGTACTGCTTGACGGCGAGAAAGCCGCCTGCGTTGGCGGCGCCCGCCACGAAGGCCAGTGATTGCCCCAGGCGCCGGTTGGCGTCATCGGTGCGTTGGGGGCTGGTCAGGCGGCGGAGGTATTGAATCGGCATGACCCATCCAGACGGTAACCAAGCGGTCATTATGCCCGCTCAAAGGTCACCGTCTTTAACGGAAGGTCAAGGATTGAAGTACTGGAACAGCGACATGCCCTGCATGGCCGTAAACGTCTTCTGCGCGGCCTGCAACGACACCTGCTGCTGGGCAAACTGCGAAATGGCAGTCGTGTAATCCACCGACTGCAGCTTGGAGATCTGCTCCTTCAACTGCTCGCCGTAGTTCGAGCCGCTGCTGTTGAGCGTAGTGATCTGCGCCTGCTGCGTACCCACCGTCACCTGCGCCTGCAGGGCGACTTGGTAAGCGTTGTCGAGGTTGCCCTGCGCTGTCTGCACAGCCTTCTGCAGGTTGGCAACGTCGGTGGCCTGGGTGGCCGGGTTGATTGGGGTGGACAGCGCCGTGATCAGGTTTTCGTACGTCTTGAAGATGCTTTGGTTGGCGCTCGGGTTGGCCGGGTCCTTATTGGCAATGCGCACGAACACCGAGTCACCCGACACCGAATTCGGCATCGATACATTTTGCGAAACCTGCACCGTGGGCGGCTGACCGCTACCAACGTACTGCACGCTGCCGCCCGTGTTGACGAACGGGTCGGTCGTGCCGTTGGCGCCACCGAACAGCGCCACGCCCGAGGCATCGCGCTGGTTGGCGGTGGCGAGCAACTGCTGATACTGCAGCTTGACCTGCGCCAGCACACCAATGCGCTGCGAATCCGTCATCAGCGAGGTATTGGCCGACACCAGGCTCTGCTTGCCCTGCTGCAGCGTGGTCGCCAGGTTGGTGAGCGCTGACGACACGTTGGTCAGGCGCGCATCGGTGGCGTCGCGGTTGACCTGGTACTGATCGTTGGCGTCCTGCGTCTGCTGCAGCTGCGACATCTGGCCAAACGCGCTCGGGTTGTCACCCGCGCTGGTGAGCGCAATGCCGCTCGCAATCTGCTGCTGCAGCGTCATCAGGTTCGACTGCGCGTTCTGCATGGAAGCAGTGGATGCAGCAAAGAATTGGGCGGTACTGACTCGCATGATCGGTCCGGACGAAGGGCTTTAGGACGTTATCGGCACGTTGGCGCGATTCTTCAGTCGTTGCGTTAGCCGCCGGCAATCGACAGCAGCGAACCGAACAGCGTATTTGCCGTCTGCATCACCTTGGCCGATGCCTGGTAGGCCTGCTGGTACTTCATCAGTTTCATCGCCTCCTCATCCAGGCTCACGCCCGACACCGATTGCTGCTGCTGCGTGGAGCTTGCCAGCAGCGCCTTCTGCGACGTCAGGTTGCTGCTGGCCGTGTTGGCCTGCACACCCACCTTGGTGACGAGGTTGTTCCACGACGAGCCGATCGAGGTGGTGCCGCCGTCGAGCAGCGTGGCATTGCGCAGCTTGGCCAGCGCGCTGGCGTTGCCGCCGTCGGTGCTGTTGGCGGTGTTGGCCGAGATGGCAAACGTGTCGTTGTTGGCCGGCGTGCCCGACAGCGTCATCTGCACGCCATTGAACGAGTACGTCGCACCCTGCGTGTACGGCGCCGTGCCGCCGCTGTAAGTCGTGTTGGTGCCGTTGACGTTGACCGTCACGCTGCCCGGGAACCCCGAGAGCGAGCCACCCACCGCCGAGCTGTAGGTCAGGTTGACCGGCGAGGTCAGCGGCGAGCCGGCGTACGTGCTGTCCACACCAATGGACGACCCCGTGGCGCTGCCCGTGTTGTTGCTGCCCTGGTTGAGCACCACCGGTGTAGCGGCGGCCACGTTGTGATAGTCGGTGGTGAGCGTCTGCATGCTCGACGCCGCATTGGCGGTCGGGCGCACCAGGAACGAATCCCCACTGTTCATGGTGCCCGACAGGTTCATCGTGACGCCATCGATGGTAGTCGGCCAGCTCGTCACCGTCACGGAGGCAGAACCATCCGGGTAGTGCGAGACGGTGTAGGCGCCGCCCTGGTACTTGATCTGGTAGTCGTAACCTTGGCCCGCGTTGGCGTTGGTGATGCTGGCCGTGACGGTAGCGCTGCCAGTGTTGTTGCTGCTGGCGGCAACGGTGGGGCCAGCCACGGAGAAGAGGTTCGTCCCCATCTTGCCGTTGGCGTCCATGCCCAGGCTGTTCTGCGCGTTCACATCGGCCGACACGGCTGCCGCCAGTTTGCCCAGGCTGTTTTGCGCCGGGAGGAGCGTGTTGCGGCGGAAATCCAGCAGCCCGCCCAGGGCGCCGCCGCCCAGTTGGCTGTCATCAATGTTGACGGTGCCGGCCGGGCTCTTGTAGCCCACCGACAGCTGCGTCGGGTCGTACTGCGACGGCACGGCTGTCAGCTGGTAGCTCTGGTTGCCCTGCACCAGCGCCTGACCGTTACCCACGTAAATGTTGTACTGGCCGTCGCCGGTCTGCACCACGCTGGCCTTGATCGACTTGTTGAGCGTCTGCACGAGCTGGTCGCGCTGGTCACGCAGGTCGTTCGCAGGCTGGCCGGTGGAGGCTTCCGCCTTGGAGATCTGGTCGTTCAGGCCGGCAATCTGCTGCGCCACGCTGTTGACCGAGCTGATCTGTGTCTGCACCTGCGTGTTGACCTGGTTCGACAGCGCGTTCAACTGGCCGGCAATGGAATTGAAACGGCTCTGCAGGCCGGCGGCGGCGTTCAGGAACACCTGGCGCGCCGTGGTGCTCGACGGGTTGGACGTCAGACCGTCGGCCCCATTGAAGAAGCTGGTCAGCGCCGAGCTCAGGCCGCTGTTGCTGTCCGACATGTACTGGCTCAGGCCGGACACCAGGCTATTGAGCTGATCAGCCGAGCTGGTGGCGGCCTGTCCGCTCTGCACCTGGGCCGTCAGGAACTGGTCGTAGATACGCTTGACGGTCGTCACATTCGCACCCTGCCCCAGATAGCCGACGCCGGCGTACAGCGGAATGTTCTCCGTCTGCACGGCCTCCTGGCGCGAATAGCCAGGCGTGTTGGCGTTGGCGATGTTGTTGCCGGTCACCTGTAGGTTGATATTGGCGACCTGCAGGCCGGTCGCGCCAATATTCAGGAGGGAGCTGCTCATGTTTGTCTCGGTGCAGGCAGCACAGTGCCGCCAAGATGGACCCTACAAACAACATCGGCCGGCCAAGAACAAACTTGAGCCGGCCGATGCTATCGCCTTGAAATTTTGATAGCGAACCTCAAACGATCTGTTTGAGCACCGCCATGATCTTGTTGGCGTAGTTGGGGTCGGTGGCATAACCAGCACGCTGCAGGCCCTTGGCAAACGACGCCGCATCGTTACCGTTGCCCGCTGCCACGACGTTGCTGTAGCGCGGGTTGTTGGCCAGCAGGTTGGCGTAGTCCTTGAACGCCTCGGCGTACGAGCCGTAGGCGCGGAACTTCTCCTGGACCTTGTGCGCGACGCCGCCCACGTATTCGGTGGTCGTCACCGTGGCAGTCTTGCCCGTCCACGAGCCGCCGGCCTTGATGCCAAACAGGTTGTGCGTGTTGGTGCCGTCCTTGCTCTTGATTTCGCGGCGGCCCCAGCCGGACTCCAGTGCGGCATGGCCGATCATGAAGTTGGCAGGAATGCCGGTTTCCTGCGCAGCCTGCGAGGCGTGGCCGATCAGCTTGTTGTAGAAGCTGGCCATGCGATCACCGCGCGGCTCGGCGGCGACGGAAGACAAGTCGACATCCGGCGGCACGCTGCCCGCCTGCCCACTCTGGTCTGTCCCGGCCTGCTTGCGCAGGGCGGCCAGGGCGCGCTGCACACGCTCTTCCAGGCCCGGGCGCGGCACGGTGCTGATGCCCGAGCCGTCGTCTTCCCCACCCGACACCGTCGGCGCAACCGCCGCGGCCATGCTGTTGAGCGACGAGCGGGCGATGGCCTTGGCGGCGTCCGACGTGGAGCCGGCGGCCCCCGGCAAGGCGGTATTCGTGGCGGTGGTGTTGGACAGCGCGGTATTCACCGGCCCACCGGCATCCGGGTTCACGTGGTTGGCCTGACGCAGCATCTGCTTGAGCAACTGATCGGCCACGCCCACGCCGCGCGATGCCATCGTCTGCGAGAGCTGCTGGTCGAGCATCGACGTATACATCTTGGTCGACGACGAATCGAACGGCCCATTCTGCGGCGATGCATCGCGCATCTGCTTGAGCATCATGTTCACGAAGATCGCGTCGAACTGCTTGGCGACAGTCTTGGCGGCGCCGGTCGGGTCAGTGCGTGCGGCCTGCTTGAGCGACTCGAACCCTGTGGAGTCGAGCGCCAGGCGGCTGGTGAGGTCGGTCGGGTTCATCGCGTCGGCCCCTGCTTTAGATGATTTCCAGCTCGGCGCGCAGGGCGTTGGCCGCCTTCATCGCCTGCAGGATCGAGATCAGGTCTTGCGGGTTGGCGCCGATCGCGTTGATGGCCTTGACCACATCCGCCAGGTTGGTACCGCCCTTCACGTTGATGAGGCTGCCGCCCGCCTGCTTGACCTCAATGTTCGAACGCGCCGCCGCCACGGTCTGGCCTTGCGAGAACGGCGCCGGCTGGCTGACCACCGGCTCAGTGCTGATGGTGACCGACAGGCTGCCGTGTGCCACCGCGCAGGGCTCAAGCTTGACGAGCTGGTTCATCACCACCGAGCCCGTACGGGCATTGACCACCACGCGTGCGGCGGCCAGCGCCGGCGTCACGTCAATGTTCTGCAGCTTGGCGAGAAACCCGACGCGATCCGATGCCAGCGCCGGTGCACGCACGTTGATCGTGCGGCCATCGGCGGCCTGAGCGGTGTCGGTGCCGAACTGCTTGTTGATGGCATTGACGATGTTCTGCACCGTACCGAAGTCCGTCGTGCCGGTGTCGAGCTGGATGCTACCGGCTTCGCCCACCGTGGCCTGCACCGCGCGCTCCACCGTCGCCCCATTGGCGATGCGGCCGGCGCCCAGCTGGTTGATCTGCACCTTGCTGCCATTGGCCGACGCACCTGCGCCGCCAATCACCACGTTGCCTTGTGCCAGTGCATAGAGCTGGCCGTCCACGCCCTTGAGCGGCGTGAGCAGCAGCGTACCGCCGCGCAGGCTCTTGGCGTTACCAATGGACGAGACCGTCACGTCAATGGTCTGCCCCGGCCGCACGAACGCGGGCAGCGAGGCCGTCACCACCACGGCGGCGGTGTTCTTGAGCTGGATGCTGGCGCCGGCCGGCACGTTGATGCCGAACTGCGTGAGCATGTTGTTGAAGCTCTGAATCGTGAACGGCGTCTGCGTGGTCTGGTCACCACTGCCATCCAGGCCGACGACCAGGCCGTAGCCGATCAGCGCGTTCTCGCGCACGCCGGCAACGCTGGTCAGATCCTTGATGCGGTCAGCATGCGCCGCAGTGGGCGCAAACGCCGAGATCGCACTCAGTGCCACCAGGGCCGCGCCGATGATTCGATGCAAGTTCATGGCTGGGTTTCCCAAATGCGCCTCAGAACGGTGACACGGTCAGGAAGAACCGCGACAGCCACCCCATCTGCTGGGATTCGGACACATAGCCCGTGCCGCGGTATTCCATGCGCGCGTCTGCCACCTGGGTAGACAGCACGGTGTTCTGGTTGTTGACGGTGGTCGGGTTGACCACGCCCGAGAACTTGACCGACTCGGTGCCCTGGCCCACGGCGGTCTGCTTCTCGCCGCTGACCACCAGGTTGCCGTTGGACAGCACCTCCACCACCGTCACCGTAATGGTGGCGGTGAAGTTGTTCTGCGCACCGTTGGCGCCCTTGCTGTCGAACTTGTTGGCATCGCTGGCCGACACGCCCAGCAGCGACAGCACGCCAGGGTTCATGCCGGCGAATGTCGGCACCGAAGCGGTCATGCTGCCGGTGCGGTTCACGCTGCCGGAAGTCTGCTTGCTGGCCGCCGTATTCTCGGTGATCACGATGGTGATGGTGTCGCCCACCATGTGTGCACGGCGGTCTTCGAACATGCCGCGAAAGCCGCCGCTGCCTGATGCCACTTCCTGGTAGATCGCCCCGTTCTGGCGCGGTGCCATGACAGGCATGGGCGGGCGGGCCGTGGTCGGGCCTTGCACGATTGGCTCGGGCGGCGGCAGCATGCCGCAAGCACTGGCGAGCACGGCAGCGGCGCCAAGCACAACCAACTGAACCGCTTTGTGCACCGTCGGCACAGCGCGGCCGCCGTGCGAGAGCGAGTAGACCGGGGGGGTTTGCATCGCGTGACTTCCTTAAAGCAGCACTGTCGAGCTTAGAGCTGCGCCAGCTTTTCCAGCATCTGGTCGGACGTCTGCACCGACTTGCTGTTGATCTCGTACGCACGCTGCGTCTGGATCATGTTGACCATCTCTTCCACCACGTTCACGTTGGACGTCTCAACGTAGTTCTGGTTGAGCACGCCCGTGCCGTTGGAACCCGGGTTGGCCAGGTTGGCCGTGCCGGCGGCTTCGGTCTCTGCATACAGGTTCTCGCCCATGCTGCGCAGACCGGCCGGGTTGATGAAGTTGGCCAGTTGGAACGTGCCCACCTGGGTGCTGTTGACCGTGCCCGGCGTGGTCACCGTCACCACACCGTCCTTGCCAATGGTGAGGCTGGTGGCGTTCTGCGGAATGGTGATGGCCGGCTGGATCGGGTAACCGCTGGAGGTCACCAGCTGCCCCTGCGCGTTGACCTGGAAGCTGCCATCACGCGTGTAGGCCAGCGTGCCGTCCGGCATCTGCACCTGGAAGAAACCGTTGCCGTTGATGGCCACGTCGGTCGAGTTGCCGGTCTGCGTCAGGTTGCCCTGCGTGTGCAGGCGCTCGGTGGCGACGATGCGCACACCCGTGCCGATCTGCATGCCCGAAGGCAGCGTGGTCTGTTGCGACGACTGCGCACCCGGCTCACGCACGTTTTGGTACAGCAGGTCTTCGAACACGGCGCGCGAGCGCTTGAAGCCCGTCGTGTTGACGTTCGCCAAGTTGTTCGAGATGACATCCAGCTGCGATTGCTGGGCATCCATCCCGGTCTTGGAAATCCACAGGGAGCGAATCATGTTCGAGTCCTTGGTTGATTCAGTTCACACGCGCCGCATCAAGCGTGGCGCAGCAGTTCATTGGCCGACTGTGCGTTCGAGTCGCTGGTGTGCAACGACTTCATCTGCATCTCGAGCTGGCGAGAGATCTCAATCATGTTGACCAGCGAATCGGTCAGATTGACGTTGCTGCCCTCCAGCGCACCGCCCGTAATGCGCACCTTTTCGTCCACGGCGGCATCCTGGCCGTCGCGCTGGCGGAACAGGCCGTCTACGCCGCGGTCGATGTTGGCCGGCTCGATACTCACCAGCTTCAGACGGCCGAGCGCCACGGGTGGCGTGCGGTTGTCGGCGCTGATCGCGTTGACCGTGCCGTCCTTGGCAAACTGCACCGTGGTATCGGGCGGCAACGTGATCGGGCCACCGTCACCTAGCACGGGCTGGCCGGAGAGCGTCTGGATCGTCCCATCCGGCCCCAGCTGGAACGTGCCGGCGCGGGTGTAGGCCTCGCTGCCATCGGGCGTTTGCACGGCAAAAAAGCCTTGCCCGTCGATGGCTACGTCCAGGCTGCGACCGGTGGTTTCGATCGGGCCGGGCGTGAGGTCCGTGCCGATGGCCGAGGCCATCACATAGCTGCGCGTGGGCGAACCGTCGCCCTGCACGCCCACCGAATGGAACGCATCGATCTGGGCCTTGAAACCCGTCGTGCTGGCGTTGGCGAGGTTGTTGGCGCTGGCCGCCTGTTGGTCGAACAGGTGCTTCACGCCAGTCATCGACACGTAGATCGAGCGATCCATTGTGGTGGGCTCCTGCTATGGCTTAACGCATGCTGACCAAGGTCTGGAGGATCGTGTCCTCCGTCTTGATGGTCTGTGCATTGGCCTGGTACGAACGCTGGGCGACGATCATGTTGACCAGCTCCTGGCTCAAGTCCACGTTGGATTGCTCCACCGCCGACGATTGCAGCAGGCCGAACGAACCCATACCCGGCGTGCCCAGGTTGGGGGCGCCGGAGTTGGACGTCTCCACCCACTGGTTGCCGCCAATGTTCTGCAGGCCTTCCGGTGCCTTGAAGTTGGCCATGGCGACCTGGCCCAGCACGGCGGTGCGGCCGTTGGAATAGCGCGCGGTGATGGTGCCGTCGGTACCCACCGAGTAGCTGGCCAGGCGGCCAGTGGCGTAGCCGTCCTGCGAAACGCCGGGGGCGGTGTCGTTGTAGCCGCCGCCGTATTGCGTGGTGCCCGTGAAGTCCATGCTGGCGATGCTCATGCCACCGAAGGCCACGGCGATCTTGCTGGGGTTGGTGGTCAGTGCACCGCTGGCATTGAAGGTCAGCGTGGAGACCGGGTTGCCGCCGGTGGGGTTGTTGCCGTCCACCTGCGAGTAGACGTCCCAGCCGGTGGCGGTGCGCACGTAGTAGTTGGTCAGCATGTGCGCCGTGCCCGTGCCGTCGTACACCTGCTCCGACACGGAGTGGTTGAACGTGGCCGAGTTGGCATTCGAGAACGGCGTGGTGGTCGGCGGGGTGGCGGCAGCGTCCAGGTTCACCCCGAACGCGGTGTTGGTGGTGGCCAGCGGCGCCAGATCATTGACCGGAATTTTCAGGTTGGTCAGCACGGCGGTGTTGACCTTGCCGGTGTTATCCACACCGTAACCGGTCAGGTTCTGGCCGGTGGCGGAGATGATGTAGCCGTTCTTGTCGGTCTGGAACTGGCCGTTACGTGTGTACGACACCTGGCCGCTGCTCGCATCCACCATGCGGTAGAAGCCCGTGCCGTTGATGGCGATGTCCAGCGGGTTGCCGGTGTTGGTCACGTTACCCTGCGTGAACGACTGCGACACCCGGGTCACGCTCACGCCCTGGCCGACCTGGTTGTCGGTAGCGCCCACCAGCGAACGTGCGTACACGTCGCCAAACTCGGCGGTCGATTTCTTGTAGCCGACGGTGTTGGCGTTGGCAACGTTGCTGCCGATCACGTCGAGATTTTGAGAGGCGGCGTCGAGACCGCTCAGGCCTTGCTGGAATCCCATAGTGTTCTCCCGAGAATAGAAATGCGGCGGGCGTGTCTGAGACGGACCCGTTACTGAATAGAAGCGACGTCAGACAGCTTGGCCGTCCCGCCGGATGCCAGCACCAATTGCATCGTGCCGTTGTTGATGGTCACGCCGGCCACCTTGTCGACGCCCAGCGCGTTTGCCGTAACGATCTTGCCGCCCTGCGTGGCCGACACACCGATCGTGTAGTTGCCGTCCGCCAGCTGGTTGCCCTTGTCGTCCTGACCGTTCCAGGTGTAGTTGCCGGAACCGGCAGTCATCTGGCCCAGATCGACGGTACGTACGGCAACCCCGGCGGCGTTCTTGATGGTGACGACCACGTCGTCGGCGCCGGTGGGCACCGACACACCAAAGTTGGCCTTGCTGGACGTCAGCGTGAGGTTGGATGACGGCACCTGCACCGTCCGGCCGATCATCGACGAAGCCTGCGTAGCCGCGTTCTGCGTGAGCATGCTGGACATCGTGGTGTTCAACTGCTGGATCCCGTTGACGGTGTTGATCTGCGCCAACTGCGAGGTCATCTGCGAGTTGTCCATCGGGTTGAGCGGATCCTGGTTCTTCAGCTGCGCGACCAGCAGCTGCATGAACGTGTTCTGCAGATCGGTGCCGCTGGTGATGGCAAGCTGGTTGCCGGTGTTCGTGGTGCTGCCGGTGCTGCTGGTTGCGCTGACGGTCATGTTCGTATCTCGCTAGGACGGGGGCCGCTTACTGGCCCAGGGTCAGGGCCTTGGAGGCCATCGTCTTGGTGGTGTTGGCGACTTCCACGTTGGCCTGGTACGAGCGCGAGGCCGAGATCATGTTGACCATTTCTTCGACCGGATCCACGTTCGGCATGGTCACGTAACCATCGGCATCGGCCAGCGGGTTGCCCGGCTGGTGCATGCGCTTCATGGGGGTGACGGTGTCTTCCACCACGCGGTCGACCGACACGCCCGTGGCATAGGCATCGCCGTCGGTCTGCTGCGCGGGGGTGAATACCACCTGCTTGGCGCGGTAGGCGGTGCCGTTGGGCCCCGTCACGCTCTCGGCGTTGGCCAGGTTGGAGGCCACCACGTTCATGCGCTTGGACTGCGCGGTGAGCGCGCTGCCAGCCACATCCATCACCTTGAATAGCGACATGTTGGTTCCGCTGTCTGAATACTGTTTGCTGTTGCCGGATCGGTCCGGTGTTGTGTGGGCGCTCTCCGGGCCAGACTGCCTGGCCCGGGGCGCCGCATCACTCCCGCCCCTCTTTCGTCGCGCCCGGGACTGCAGCGCGATCGTCCTACCCTGTCTTGCTCTGTTCTGCTCGGTCCTGCTTTGTCGCGCTAGCTGTTCTGAATGGCCGCCAGCATCGACTTGATCTTCTGCGTCACGATGTTCAGATCGGCCTCGTAACGCACGGTGTTGTCGGCAAAGCGCATGCGCTCACCGTCCATGTCGACCGTGTTGCCGTCAATGGAAGGCTGCTGCGAGGTGCGGTACTGCACTTCGCCCTGCAGCGACTTGGCCTGCTGCGAGAGCGAGGCCTGCATCAGCGTCACATCACCGGCAGGCGCGCCGTCCGCCGTCAGGTGGCCGGACGCCGTGGCCGTCATCGGCAGCGTGTTGCCGCTTTGCTGACCGACCGCCTTTTGCAGCGCCGACTGGAAATCGAAGTCGCGCGCCTTGTAGTTGGGCGTGTCGGCATTGGCGATGTTCGAGGCCAGAATCTGGTGCCGCTGCGAACGCAAGTGCAGCGCCTGCTCCTGAAAACCGAACAACTGATCCAGCTTGTCGACCATGTCTGTCATTCCTCGCGCGTGGCGTCGTGTTGCTGCCTGAACCGGCAACCCCGCCGCCGCGTTTGTTTGGTATTCCGAATGCCGTGGGGTTGGAGAAGCAGGCATCGGCAGCCCCTTCAAAACCGCCGATGCCGTCTCCAGAACCGCTGTATTGCTGAGTTGCCGTCATGCAGCCTCAGTGGAGAGGGCCTTGTCTGCTGGTCCGGGGGCTGGCCGGGAAACCCGCCATCCGGGGCAGGTTGCGCAGCAAATGGAACGGCACCGCGCAACGCCAGGGACTTCACCACGTTGCAAAGTCTAGGGGCCACCTGGCAAGAGCATTCGTCCGAATAAGGGGGGGATTGGCCGACATTTCCGCATTTGGCCCTCCCGCGCGCGTGGCTACACTTCACCGGACTTTCGATGGAGGGCTTTATGTCCACGCGGTTTGTACGCAGCGCCCAATACCCGACCTTTGCCGTTGTCCGCCGCCGCGGCGCCACGGCAATGCCGTTGGCCGCACGCCGGCGCACGCTGCTGCTGGCCCTGGCGCTGGGCGTCCTGGCAAGCCTCGCCCATCCGATCCTGGCGCATGCGCAGGGCATGACGCGCGTCGGCTATGCGCCGGCAGCCGCCAACATGCCGATGCCCGCCCAAGCGGCACAATCTGCACAACCCGCGGCCACCACCATCCAGGGGCCGAACGCCATCCAGATGCAGATCCAGCAGCAACTGCAGTCGCAGCTGGACATCCTGGGCGGCACCAATGACGCCGGCGCCCCGCGTGCCTCGGTGGAAGTCGGCCCGATCGACCCGCGCGTGGCCAACCAGCCCTGTGACCAGATCGACCTGATGCTGCCGGCGGCCAACCGCCTGCGCGGCCGCATTCAAGTTGGAGTGCGCTGCAAATCACCACACGCCTGGGCGGCGTGGGTGCCGGCCACCATCCAGATCACCGGGACGTATTACGTGGCTTCGCACCAGCTCTCGCCGGGCAAGACGCTCGACATGAGTGATCTGGAAGCCCGCACAGGGGATCTCTCGATGCTGCCGCCGTCCGTCGTGCAGCAGCCCGCCGATGTGGTCGGGCGCGTATTGATGACCAGCGTGGCGGCCAACCAGCCACTGCGCGCCGAAAGCCTGCGCTTGGCCGTTGCCGTGCAAGCCGGCCAGACCGTCAAGCTCGTCGCCGAAGGCGGCGGCTTCCAGGTAACCAGCGACGGCCGGGCCATGAACCAGGCAGCCGTGGGCCAGGTGGCGCAGGTGCGCACGGCCAACGGCAACGTCGTTTCCGGCATTGCGCAGTCCGCCGGTGTGGTCGCGATCCAGTTCTGAGATCGATTTGAGATCAGTCGATCACACACACTGTGATGCGCAATCGATATCCCCCGCTAAAGTTTGGACGGGGGTTGGCCGATATGGGTGATAGGATGAACGCGCTCTTCGGAGACACCCGTGAAAATCAACCATATCGTCAACAACACGCCGGCCATTGCGCCGACCAAGGACGCTGCGTCCGGGTCGACGCGCGCGACCGGCTCGTCCTCGGTGGCCACGACGGCCACGGGCACGACGCGCCACAGCGACCAGGATTCAACCGTGCCTTCGCTGTCGGTCCATCAAGTTTCGCGCCAAGTGGGCAGCGGCGACTTCAACGCAGCACGCGTCGAGCAGATCCGCAGCGCCATTCAGAATGGCACGCTCAAGATGGACGCCGGCAAGATCGCCGATGCAGCACTGTCCGACGCGCAGTCGCTGCTCTCGGCACAAAGCAAGAAGGTCTGACGGGAGCCTCCCGTCGTCCGTCCCCCATTTCTCATGACGCCGCCGGCCCTTGGCTGATCGCGGCGGGGCGGTGTGCCGGCCGGCGGCTGCCCAAGCTCTCCAGCTAAAGGTCGCCAACATGGACAACACACTGCTGATCCGCACCCTTGCCGACGAGCAAGAACTGCTGCGTGCAGCCACTCTGACCCTGGAAGCCGAGGCGCAAGCGTTGCGCGACGGCGACATGGTCGAGCTCGAGCGCGTCACCCAAACCAAGCAGAAGCAGCTCACCGCCCTGGGCGAAGCCGACCGCGAGCGCCGCCTGTGGTGGGCGCAGCACGGCGGCGCCGATCCCTACGGGCTGGTCAAATACCTGCGCACGGATGAGACCGCCAGCCGCCTGTTCGACGAGAACCTGGCCCTGGCCCGCACCCTGCGCCAGCGCAATCTGGACAACGGCACCCTGATCGATCTGCGCCTGCGCGCCACGCAAAACGCGCTGTCGGTCCTGCACGCAGCCAACAACGGCGGCGGCACGCCCTACGGCCGCGACGGCAAGCAACCACTGTCGATGCCGCGCTTCTCGGTCGTCGCCCAATAAACCGCAGGGTCGTCAAAGACGGCCAACCGCCGGTTTACGTTTACGTCAATGGGTTTAAAGTGGGGCTAGCTGCCCCTGCCTGATCCTGCTATCTATAGAGGGTCTGGCACACCACCAATCGGGGTAAACAAAAAGGTTTACATCCCATTGATGGGTGCAACAAGCAAGCTGGGGATTTATTCTGCCGATTTTGGCGGGGTATATCCCCCGCGCCTGGCGACATAAACAAGAAAACCGGAAAGAAATCGCGCCTGAATGGCATGCCAAGGTTTCGGCCCGGCGGCACCGTACCTGGTGACTGCCGGTTGAACGGGGAAATATACCGAAACCGCGCGTCATTGCGTTTCTACCAGCCACGCCTGTATCAATTTGGATCTCGCCGATCCAAATGGGCGACGGCCGGCCATATTCCGGAAATGGGCAAACAACCATAACCAGACAGGCGGCGCAGTGAAATCGATCGTAGTTGAGGCACACCCCTTGGTGCGTGCCGGTGCGACCCACGTTTTGCAATCTTTGCCGGCCATTTCCGAAGTCGTCAGCGTCGACCCGGACGAGGCCCTCTTTGAAAACCTTGCGGCGCATGCGGACGCCGAGCTGGCCCTGATCGGCCTGCCCCTGCCGGGCATCGACGATCTGCCGGCGCTCTCTCGGTTGCTGCAGCAGCCGCACCCACGGCATGTCGCCGTGCTGGGTGAAAGCGATTCAGCCGCCCATGTGCGCGCGCTGATGCAATTGAATATCTCGGCTTATCTGCTGAAAAGCTATTCCGGCAAATTGATTGCAGCGGCATTGGAATTGGTGCTGGCCGGCGGCCGTTATATACCCGCCTCAATCGTGCTTGCCCGGTCGGATACGCTGACAGGTGGTGCCGCCAATGGCGCCGACGACTGCGCATTATTGGGACTCACCCAACGCCAATACGAGATTCTGGTTCTGCTCTCGCGCGGTCATCCGGTCAAAACCATCAGCCGCATGCTCAGCATTTCGGAGGCCACCGCCAAGGCGCACATCAATGCGCTGTACCGCCGGCTGGAAGTACGCAGCCGCACGGAGGCCGTATTCGTCGCCACCCAGCGTGGTGCCATGCTGCTGAATCAGCCGGGCACCGAGCCTTCCACAGCGCCGTTGCGCCTGGCTCGTACCGGCTGAGGCTGGCCGCCCACTCAACGTCCTCGCACAACAAAAACGGCGCCCGGAATCCGGACGCCGCTGCAAATGCGCGCCCGCGCTGTCGACACGCGGGCGGTGACAAGGAAAGCGCACGCTCACAACCGCTGTCAAGACGGGGAGACGGTTCCGGATTCGGAATGCCGCCGGAACAGCCCAAATCGTTTTTGATCGCGGTGCTCTGCGCTGTGCACTCATGCCGATACTGAAGATATCGGCAGCAGCGCATCAGAAGTGGTATTCGACCCGCACCATCGGCGTTTTTGCCAGTGAGCCGGGCACGGATGCCGGGTTGCCGAACTTGTTGCGCCAGTATTGATATTCAATGCCCGCGCGCAGCGTGTTCTTGCCCAGATGCAAAGGCGTGCCCAGGTCGTACATCAGCATGGCATCGATATTCAATTCCGGTGACGTTGGGCCACCGAATTCGTTCGTGCCCTTGGCCGCGATGTAGTTGGCATACCCCTCAAACGACAGGCCCGTCGAGCCGATGGGGATGCCCCATGCGGCATTGAGCATCGGATGCGCCTTGTAGTGGTAGCGGCTGGTCACCCCAATCGGCTCGTTGCTCTCCCACAGCATCAGCAGACTGATGTTCAGGAAGCCCGGGACATCCATCATCAACGTAGGACCCGCCACCAGCATGCGCTTCTTGGACGCATAGCCCGTATCGTTCTTGGTGTTCCAATCAAAACCGGCAGTCAGACCATAGCCACGGATCGGCCCCGCGCCGAGGTTCTTGTCGAAGACCTTGCCGATATCGAGCGTGTGGCGATACACCACATAGGCTTCCTGTGCGTTGCTGTCCTTGCTGTCCGATTGCAGCAGATCGACGTTCAGGTAGTTCGTGCCGTACTTGTATCCGTCGGCATGCGTAAAGTTGAAAACGTTCTTGTGAATACCGGTGCCGACAAACGGCTCGGCAAATTGCGTGCCGTAGCGATAGCCGATCGAGGTATCGCTCCATTCCACTGCCCCCGCATCAGCGGCCCCCATGGACAAGGCGGCTACCGTCAAGGTACAGGCCGCAAATTTGCCTACCGTCGTGTTTTTATGCGTTGTCATAGTGTTTGATTTCCTCCAGAAATTGACGCCAAAAAAGAATCCATTTGTATTCGCCCGGACTTTCGCTCCGAATCGGTATTGAGCGAATGCCCAACCAGATCGAGCCTTGGCAGGCATCGACCTCCTCAACCCGAGTCATCTCGGCCAAGGCCATCATTCGCGGTTGAGTGGATTGCTTTGCGGGGAAGGCGGCTCAACCCGCCCCGCACAATCGAGGCGGGTCAATGCAACAGCCGTGCCAGTCCAGCATGACGGCGTTGCGACACAACAAATGAGCGCTTTGGTGACAAAACGGCGGAGCGTAGCTTGACTACCTCAAGCAGACAAGTCCCAACGCCGGGGGGTGTGGCGCCGTTTCTGCACCGTGCTGGCGCAGGCGCAAGTTCAGTCGTTCTGGAGCACGCGGATGTCGACTTCGCGCGTGTAACGCTCGGTGGAGAAATCGCAGTACGTGAGGGAGATCGGTACATCGGCCAGGCTGTAGCCGATGCGGCGCACACGCACCAGCGGCACGCCAGCTGCCACGTCGAGCTGGCTGGCCTGGTGGGCATCCGCCACGCACGCCAGCGGCGCCTCGCGCGAGCGCGCGATGGTCAGGTTGGCGCGCTGGAAAACCTGCACGAACAGGCGATCTTCAAAGTCGCGCGCCTCGAGCATCGCCGCCAGCCTTGAGGTGAGCCACGTGCGCAACAGCATGATGGGTTTGCCGTCGACCTGCGCGCGGCGCTCCACAAACGCCACCTGTGCGCCCACCTCCAGACCAAGCGCAGCCGCCACGACCTCGTCGGCCTGCTCCATCCGGAATGCGCTGACGGTGTAAGCGGCGCCGGGCACATACTCCAACGCGGCATCGGACTGGCCCGGTGCGTACAGCACCGGACGATGCGGCCCCACGCGATCGAGTACCACGCTGCGCTGCCCGCGCGAGCGCTTGAGCAACCCGCGTGCGGCCAGCTCATTGAGCGTGCGGCGCGCAGTCAGCCGCGATACGCCGTAACGTTGGGCGACTTCGTTTTCGCTGGGGGCAATACTGCCAGCCGGCAAGGCGCCATGCAGGATGTCGAGCCGGATGCGATCGGCCAGTTCGAGGTATTTGGGGAGGCGGGGCGTCATGTCGACGTTATAGTCAGGAACGCCCATGCGCTCCAACAAAAACGGCCCACCGGTCTGGTGGGCCGCCGTACTGAAAAGGGCAAATCAGGCGATCAGGAATTTGTCGCGGTTCTTGCCGATCCAGGCCGGTGCACGGCCACGGCCAGACCACGTTGCGCCCGTCTTCGGATCGCGGTACTTCGCCGGCACGGGTGCCTTGGCACCAGCACGACGGCCGCGGCGCGGTGCCAGGCCCAGGTCTTCAGCCGTCAGGCCGTATTCGGCAACCGTTTGACGCACTTGCTGGATAACGGCTTCCAACTCTTTGGCGCGAGCGGTTTCGATCTGCTCTTCCAGCTTGGCCTTTTGTGCAACCAATTCCTTGTATGTCGCCATATGCGCTCCCAATAAATCCTGTTGTGGGTCAGATATTAGTTCAATTGTATTCATAACTGAAATGAAATTTCAACGGTTTTGATCGCGCACCGCGGCTTGCCGCAAGTGCACCAAAAGCGGCCGAATCAAATCAGGCACACCGAATGCTCAGGATTCAACCAGAAAGTCAGGTTGATGCATTCATCTGGTATACGCGATGAGACGAGACTGCAAACCTGCAAGGCACTGCATTTCAGTGCCACCACATTAGCAAGTGCCATTGGGTCCTGCAATTTCCGATGCCGACTTACGCCGGTACATTGCAGGCGACCAGCCGTGCCGCCGCCCATCAAGCGACATAGCGACTGGCGTTGGTACCGCATTGCTTCACCACTCTGGAGCGATGTTTGAGCGCCGCTAAAACCGTTTCAAAGCGGCATACCCTGCGGATGGATGGTTGGATACGCCCACGATGAATCCGTCCTTGCCCGCGTTTTACAGCCGGCTTTGCGCTTCGGCACGCCAGCACACATGCTGCTTACAGGCACAATTTTTTCTTTCCATAACGTTCATCGGTCGAGTGAACAGCTGTCTCGTCCTCACAATGCGAATTTGTATCTTGATGTCGGCGCGCAGATTGGCGTGCACGCCTTGCCGAACCAAACGGCATTTCACCGACAAGGGAAGCGCTTCAGATGCGGTGTTACTCGCGTCATCGAATCCGTATCGGTAGAACCGCCCTTTTCAGCGAATGCTGCAAACCACCGAGAACTGCGCAGACAAACCTAACATTTAGTGTGTTGTATAAATCACAAATCAACGATTTGCGCGACACGCAACTTTTGCGCATCATAAAAGTCGTTGTCCCGCCTCCGCAGGCTGGCGCCTGTTGCGTTGCCCGCGGACACATTCATTGCGTGGTACTCGGGCAATACCATTGGTTGGAGCGTGGGATGCAAGACGAACTTTCCTACCCGCTGTCGGCACAAAGTCTGCCCGTTCCCCTCTATGTCGTTCTCGAAGGCCGCATCGTGTACGCCAATGCGGCCGGCATCAGCATGGTGCGCGCGCTCTCGGTCGATCAGCTGCTCGGCGAGCCGTTCTCGCGCTTCTTTCAGGATGTGCCCGCCGCGCTGAATGCGTACGCAGGCGCCGATGCTGATCCGCAGACGCCCGATACAGCCGCCGCAGAGGTGGCTTCCGCTGTTGACCTGGGCACATCCGAGGCGCCGGTCACCGTCCGGCTGACCGTCACGCCGACACGTTTCGATGGCCTGCCCGCACAGCAGGTCGTGGTGCACGGGCTGCCTTTGCCGCTTGATGCGCAACTGCCTGGCAAGGCGGGCGAGCGCATCCTCAGCGCCGAGGCCATCGGCGCGGCGTTGCCGCACGAACACCTCGATCATCTGCTGTCTACGCTGCCGTCTGCCGCGTCGCTCGGGGAGCGCCTGCACGCGGTATTGCGCGCACTTGAGGCAGCGCTGCCCACCACGCTATGCGTCGTGACGCGTGTGGTATCCGGGCGGGCGCGGTTGTATGGCACACAAGCCGCCCGCGAACAACTGGTCGCGCCAGTCTCCGGCGAGCTCGATGTTGAACTTGCACGCATCGCTCCGCTGTTGAACGACGTGGCCCCCATTGAACTGATTCGCCGGTCCAATGTGCCGGCCGCCCTGCATGAGGTACTCACGCACGTGCTTGGCAAGGCGCTGCCCGCGTGGCTATGCCGCATCCCAGCCCAGCACGGCGGCATGACGTCGAGCGGTGATCTGCTGTGCCTGTTCTACCCCACACCAGCCGCTACACCCGATGACGCTGCATTGCGCACCGCTTGCGCCAGTTATGTCAGCGCGCTGGTCAAGCTGTTGCGCCTGGAAGGCGAGTACGCCCAAGCGCGTGACCTGCGCGATCAATACCGCCTGGTCGTCAACCACTTGAGCGAAGGCGTGCTCACGCTGTCCACCGATGGCCGTGTGCTGTCGTACAACCGCAGCGCGTCCGAGATCCTGCGCTTGTCGGGCGCTTCATGGAAAGGCCGCCCGCGCATGGCACTCAGCGACATGATGCTCGGTGAAGACGGCGCCATCCTGCCGCGCGCAGCATGGCCTTCCACGCTAGCAGCACGCACCGGACGCGCCATCAGCAACGTGGTGGTGGGCGTACCAGCCGGCAATGGACAGATTGTCTGGCTGCGCGAATCCGTGCTGCCGATGTTTTCACCGGACAGCGCCTCGCCGCATGCGGTGCTGGTCATCTTTACCGATATCACCGCGGAACGTTCGACCCACGAGCAGTTGCGCCTGCTGGAAACAAAGGACTCGCTGACGGGCTTGCCCAATCGCGCGGCGTTCATCGAACGGCTCGACGCACGCCTGGCCCTGCCCTCCACCGGCCGGGCCGCGCTGCTCTACATCGGGCTGGACCACTTCAAGACCGTCAACGAGGCGATGGGCCACCACATCGGCAACCAGGTACTGAACCTGGCGGCGCAGCGCATTCGCGCCGAGGCCGGCCAGCGTGCATTGCTGGCACGCCTAGGCGGTGACCAGTTCTGCGTGGCGATCGACGACACCGACACCGTCAACGCACTCGCCCAGCAGGTGCTCGATGCGCTGGCCAAGCCTTTTACCGGCGATGACCGCGAACTGCACCTGTCCGCCAGCATTGGTGTTGCGGCATATCCGGAAGACGGCAGCGATGCCGGCACACTGGTCAGCCATGCCGAGGCCGCCATGTACCGTGCCAAGGAGAACGGCCGCAACCGCATCGCGCGATACTCGCGTGCGTTGGAAACACAGATGCTGCGCCGCTTCACCTTGAACGAACGCATGCGCCGCGCCCTCGCGCGCGGGCAGGTGCGGCTGGTGTATCAGCCCAAGTACGCGCTTGCCTCGGGCGAACTGGTGGCAGTGGAAGCGCTGATGCGCTGGTCCGACCCGGAGCTGGGCGCGGTTTCACCCACCGAGTTCATCGCCGTGGCGGAAGAGTCCGGCTACATCCTTGAGCTTGGCCGCTGGGCGCTGATGCAGGCATGCACGCAGGGCCAGGTGTGGGAACGCAACTTCGGCTTCACGGGGCGCGTGTCCGTCAACGTATCGGCGCGGCAATGCGATGCCGGCGTGATCGAGCGCGATGTGGACGAAGCGCTCAAGGCGTCGGGCATGACGTCGTCGCGGCTCGAGCTGGAATTGACGGAGAGCGTGCTGTTGGCCGATCGCCTGTCGACGCAACGTCTGCTGACGAGCCTGGCCGCGCGCGGCGTGCGCATCTCGCTCGATGACTTTGGTATCGGGTTCTCGTCGCTGTCGTACCTGCGCAGCCTGCCGATTCACAATATCAAGATCGACCGCTCGTTCATCAGCGGCGTGCCAGCGGTGGCCGACTGCGTGGCGTTGACGAAGACCATCATTGCGATGGCGCGCGCGCTGAACATGACCGTAACCGCAGAGGGCGTAGAGACGCCCGAACAATCGGCCTTTCTCTCGACACACGCCTGCGATGAGGTGCAGGGCTTCCTGTTTGGCCGCCCGCTCGAGGTGCCCGCACTCGAGAGTCTGCTGCGTTCACTCAGCCGCGCGCAGGCATAAAAAAACGGACCCGCGGTTGTCACCCGGGTCCGCTTTCGCTTGAACGATGTGCGTATCGCCGTATCAGCGTGTCGATACGTTGCCCACCAGGCCGCCCAACGCAGCACCACCCAGCGTTGCACCTGGGCCGCCGATCAGTGCGGCACCAGCGAGACCGCCTACGCCCGCGCCGATGGCGGTATTGCGTTGACGCGCCGTCATGTCGGCACAACCGGTTGCCGTCAACACCGTGGCAGCCGCCAGAAAAATCGTCAGTACCCGGACCATGTTCTTCTCCTTCAAATGCGTCGGTCGCGACCCGAGATCGCCGGGATCGTCGTCATCGCGTACCGGGAGTCTGGTCGAAGACCGCCTGACATTCTGTTTCCGGTTGTAATCAAACGTTGCAAGAAGCTCACCGTGTCAACCCGACGGGGTGTGCCAAATCCCCGAGCAATGCCGACCAAAGCCCGTCGCCACGCGGGTCGGACAACGTTTCCCACAGACTTATCCACATGTTCTGTGCATAACCCGGCATGCCGTTAACCGTTGACATGACAACGGGCTTGACGGATTCCTGCAAACGTGTCGACAACGTAAAACGGGCAGGTCTGGCGAAAGTTATCCACATCGTGTGCGGCCGTTACATCAAGCAACAAATCCTTGTGCGTCAATCGGTTGCGACCGGTTTCGCAGGCGGTTTGGGCGTTGCTGTGAACAAATTGTGCAACTGCGAAGAATCGGGGCGCTACGCCAGATCAGCGGGGGTATCGACATCGCGCAGGATGCCGGCGTCGTTGCTGTCGATCCGGACGAGCATGGCAGGATCAATCAGGCGCCGCGCGCCTTCATCGCCGTCGAGCGAGGTCAAACCGGCAAAGAAATTGGCGCCGAAGCCGATGGGGTGGCCACGCTGCCCTGCGTGGAACGGCGCCACGCAGTGGTGCGCGTCGAGCGCCTGCGCAACCTGCGCAATGGTCTCGGGGGCAATCCACGGCATGTCAGCCAGGGCGATGACCCAACCGCCTGCGTCGGGACGAGCGCCAACGCCTGCCGCCAGGCTGGCACCCATGCCGTTGGCCGCCGTCGGGCATCGCACGACATCACAACCGGCCTCGGCCAACAGCACAGCCAGTTGCTCAACCTGCGCGCCATGCGTAGCGGCGGCGGGCACCACGGCCACCACATCCCCCACGGCTTGCCGTAGATGCCGCGCAGCCTGCACGGCGACAGGCGTGCCCGCCTGTATACCGCCACCGTCAGGCAGCGTGGCGAGCAGCTTGTTCACCGCACCCGCAGGGTCGAACCGGCTGCCGCGGCCCGCGGCCAGCAATACCCCAACAACAGCACCAGCAACGGGCCGCTTGTGCATCAAACCACCTCAGTCTTGAGCGTGACTTCCACGTTGTTGCGCGTGGCGTTGGAGTACGGGCACACCTCGTGTGCCGTGGCCACCAGCTTGTCAGCATCAGCTTGCGACAGGCCACCAACGCGCGCGGTCAGCCCGACCTTCAGGCCGAAACCGCCTTCGGAACGCGTACCAATGCCCACGTCACAGTGAATTTCGACGCTGCTCGGGTTGAGCTTGAGCATGCTCTTGGCGACAAAGTCGCATGCCGAGCCGAAGCACGCGGCATAGCCGGCGGCAAACAAGTCTTCTGGCGTGGTGGTGTTGGGCTTGCCTGGGCCGCCCATTGCCTTCGGGATCGACAGGTCGTGCGAGACCTGGCCATCGTCGGTTTGCGTGTGGCCGTTGCGGCCGCCTGTGGCGGTGGCGTGGGCGGTGTACAGGATGTTCAATGCCATGACGTGCTCCTCCGGGTGGAAAGACAACACAAGCGCGGACGCAAGAAACAGTCCGCTGAACAATAAAGCCGGCACACATTGCTGCATGCCGGCTCCAATCGCATCACGCGATGATGACAATTACACCGTGTCGAACGGCAGCTTGCGAAGGCGCTTGCCCGTCAACGCAAACACCGCGTTGGCCACGGCCGGCGCGATCGCGGGTGTACCGGGTTCGCCCAGGCCGGTCGGGTTGTCTTCCGACGGCACGAAGAACACGTTCACCGGTGGCGCGTCCGGCATGCGCACGGGCGGGTAGTCGGGGAAGTTGCTGTTCTTGGTCGCGCCGTTCTCGATCTCGATGGCAAAGCCCGGAGCAATCATCGCCAGGCCGAACACGCAGGCACCCTGGATCTGCGCTTCCGCACCCATCGGGTTGACCACGCGGTTGGCGTGCACACCGGCTGTCACGCGATGCACGCGCGGCTTGCCCTTGTCGATCGACACCTCCACCACATAGGCCACCACCGACTCGAACGATGCGTGCACCGCCACGCCCCAAGCCTGGCCTTTCGGCAGCTTGCGCTTGCCGTAGCCGGACTTGTCAACGGCCAGTTGCAGCGCGGCGCGATGACGCGCGTGCTCCTTGTCGGTAAAGCGCGCCAGGCGGAAGGCCACCGGATCTTGCTTGGCGGCGTGCGCCACCTCATCGACCATCGTTTCCATCACGAAAGCCGTATGCGTGTGGCCAACCGAGCGCCACCACAGCACCGGCACGTTCACGTCCGGATGGTGCACCGTCAGCTGCAAGGGGAAGCCGTAATCGTTCTCGATCACGCCTTCGACCATCGTGCTGTCGACACCGTTCTTGACCATGAACGCCTCGAACGGCGTGCCCTTGAGGATCGACTGGCCGACGATCACGTGATTCCAGCCGACCACCTTGCCGCTGTTGTCGACACCCACGTCCACGCGGTGCAGATGCATCGGGCGGTAGTAGCCGCCGCGGATGTCGTCCTCACGGCTCCAGATCACCTTGACGGGGCCACTGTGGCCTGCGGCTGCATACGCCTTGGCCACGTTGGCGGCTTCCACCACGTAGTCCGACGTGGTGATCGCGCGCCGGCCAAAGCCGCCGCCAGCCATCATCGTGTTCAGCTCGATCTTCTCTGGGGCCACGCCCAGCACCTTGGCGATCGCACCCTGGTCGATGGTCTGGAACTGCGAGCCGACCCACACTTTCGCGCCACTGATCTTGCCGCCAGCACTCTGCACGTCGATCGTGCAATTCAGCGGCTCCATTGGTGCGTGTGCGAGATACGGAAACTCGTAGTCGGCCTGAATGCGCTTGGGCGCCGACTGGATGGCGTTCACGTCAGCCGGCTTGGCCACCGTGCCGGGCTGGCTGGCGAGCTTTTTGTACGCCTCCATCAACGCTGGCGTCGACACCGTCGAGCCGGTGTCTTCCCAGCTCACCTGCAGCGCGTCGCGGCCCTGCTTGGCCGGCCAGTAGCCATCGGCAATGACGGCCACACCCGTGCCGCCACGATCCGTCGGGATCTGCAGCACATCGACCACGCCCTTCACAGCCTTGGCCGCTGCTGTGTCGTACTTGGCCACCTTGCCGCCAAAGCGCGGCGGGCGAGCCAGCACAGCTACCTTCATGTTCGGCAAGCGCGTATCGATGCCGAACTTGAGCGAGCTGTCGAGCTTCGCACGTGCATCCAGACGCGGCGTGGGTTTGCCGACAATACGGAACTGCGACGGGTTCTTCAGCGTGACCTGCGCCGGCACCGGCAACGCCATCGCGGCTTGCGCCAGCTCGCCATACGTGGCGCGGTTGCTGCCCGAGGTGATCACGCCATTGGCCGTCTGGCACGTAGAAGGATCCACATTCCAACGCTGCGCAGCAGCCGAAATCAGCATGGCGCGTGCGCGCGCACCCAGCTCGCGGTATTGCTGGAACGAGTGGTTCAGCGCAGTGGAGCCGCCCGTCATCTGGATGCCGAAGCCCGGGTCCTTGTACGGATCGCCCGCCGGCGCCAGGACGCCGCGAACATTGCGCCAGTCGACGTCGAGTTCTTCCGCCAGCGCCATCGGCAACGCGGTGTGCACACCCTGACCAAACTCCAGACGGTTCACCGCCACGCTCACGGTGTTGTCCGGGGCAATGATGATGAACGCCTGCGGCGGCGAAGGCGGCTTGGCCTTCGCGTCCTGTGCGCCTGCCAGCACCGGCGCAATACCAAGTGCAAGACCGCTGCCGGCCAGCGACGTGAGCTTCAGAAAGCTACGGCGATCCAGTGTCGCCACACCTGCGTCCGCAGAGGCCGGTTGAGGGTGCGCGCCGCCACCAGCCAGTGCTTCAAGATTTCGAATACGCATCATGAATTCTCCGGTGGGGCTCAGGCCAACGACTTCGCGGCGTCATGAATCGCCGCGCGGATACGCTGGTACGTCGCACAGCGGCACAGGTTGCCGGCCATCGCGCTGTCGATGTCGGCATCGGTCGGCTTCTTCTTGCTGCGCAGCAGACCCACCGCGCTCATCATCTGGCCGCTCTGGCAATAGCCGCATTGCGCCACGTCGTGCTTGATCCAAGCGTCGAGCACAGCCTTGCCGACCTTGTCATCGGCGATATGTTCAGACGTGGCGATCTGCTGACCGGCCACCGCGGAGATCGGCAGCACGCAACTGCGCGTGGGCTGACCATTCAAGTGCACCGTGCACGCACCGCACGACGCAACGCCGCAACCGAATTTCGTGCCGGTCAGGCCGAGGTTGTCGCGCAGCGCCCAAAGCAGCGGCGTCGACGGATCGGCATCAACTTCCACCGGTTTGCCGTTGATGTTCAACGTGACCATTGTGGTGTTCTCCTTGTGGGGCATGAGGGAGTCTTACCGTTATAAAGCCTTTGATACAGCGGGCCGGCGGTATGGACGGGGTGTATTAAAGCAGGTTCGCTTACGTTTTGCTGGCGAGTACTTCACATGGGATTTCCGGCGGACGAGGCGATTTGCCGCCCTGCCAGGTGCGATCCGGAACCGTCCGATTTTCGCCCAGGCAACTTGACAACGCCCGCGTCCGCCCGCAGTATCGAAGAATGCACTCCCAGCAGATCGCCCTTCTCACCGCTCCTGCCCGCACCCTCTCGTGCGTGCGCGGTCTGCTATCGCTATCCGCTTCCCTACTACGCGTGTAAGCGCGTAGACCTCTCTTCCCCCCCTCGTTCCGGTGTTTGACTGGTCCGTTGCGCAACAGGCGACGGGCCTCGTCTGATGTGGCGTCATCCGGTAATCCGTTCACCGATTTGGAGCTTCGCATGCCGACCTCGATCCTGCTTTCGCTACGACTACTGACCCGACTATCGCCCGGCAGCCAGACCACGCGCCCGTGGCTGTCTGGCCGCCACACCCGCACCCCGAACCCGGCCACGCCGGACGCCGCACGCGCGGTCGTCCCTGACGTAATCCACCGATCTCGATCTCACAGGACATCCACACCATGTTGAAGAACCCCGCCACCAAGTACCGCCCCTTCCCCCAGATCGCCCTCGCCGATCGCACCTGGCCCAACAAGACCATCACCCGCGCCCCGATCTGGATGAGCACGGACCTGCGCGATGGCAACCAGGCCCTGTTCGAGCCCATGAACGCCGAGCGCAAGATGCGCATGTTCAAGATGCTCGTGCAGATCGGCTTCAAGGAAATCGAAGCCGCCTTCCCCGCTGCCTCCCAGACCGATTTTGATTTCGTGCGCGAGTTGATCGAAGGCGGACACATCCCCGACGACGTGACCATCGAGGTGCTCACGCAGGCACGTGAAGACCTGATCCGCCGCACGATGGAATCCCTGCGTGGTTCCAAGCGCGCGATCATCCATCTCTACAACGCCATCGCGCCGGTATTCCGCCGCACGGTATTCAATACCGACCAGGAAGGCGTCAAGCGCATTGCCGTGCAAAGCGCCAAGCTGATCCGCGAGATTGCGGAGACGATGCCTGAGACGCAGTGGACGTACCAATACAGCCCGGAAGTCTTCAGCGGCACCGAACTGGAATTTGCGCTGGAAGTCTGCAACGCAGTGACCGAGGTCTGGGACCCCAGCCCGACGCACAAGATCATCTTCAACCTGCCGGCCACGGTGGAGATGGCCACGCCCAACATCTACGCCGACCAGATCGAGTGGATGCACCGCAACCTGGCGCGCCGCGATTCGATCATCCTTTCCGTGCATCCGCACAATGACCGTGGCACTGCGGTGGCCGCGGCCGAGTTGGCGGTGATGGCCGGCGCCGACCGCGTGGAAGGCTGCCTGTTCGGCAATGGCGAACGCACCGGCAACGTGGATCTCGTTACGCTCGCGCTGAACCTGTACTCGCAGGGTGTCGATCCGGCGCTGGATTTCTCGCACATCAATGACGTGGCACGTACCTGCGAAGACTGCACGCAACTGCCCGTGCACCCGCGCCATCCGTACGTGGGCGACTTGGTGTTCACGGCGTTCTCTGGCTCGCACCAGGACGCGATCAAGAAAGGCTTTGCGGTGCAACAACCCGATGCTCTCTGGGAGATGCCCTATCTGCCGATCGACCCGGCCGATGTGGGCCGCACGTACGACTCGATCATTCGCGTGAACAGCCAGTCGGGCAAGGGTGGCATCGCGTATCTGCTGGAATCGGGCTACGGCGTGGCGATGCCGCGCCGGCTGCAGGTGGAGTTCAGCAGCACCGTGCAGCAACTGACCGACGAAAGCGGCCGTGAAGTCACTGGTGCCGACATCTGGGCACTGTTTCAACAGACGTATCTGCGCACGGATGGCGCCGTCGGCTATGTATCGCACCGCCTGACAGAACAGGATGACGGCAGCCAGCACATCCGCCTGGTGGTCAACATCGACGACCATGAGCACGTCTGTGAAGGCACCGGCAACGGGCCGCTGGATGCGCTGGTGCACGCGCTGTCGCACGTGCTGACGGCACCCGTGTCGGTCCATCACTACGAAGAGCGCGCCTTGGGCCAGGGCGCCAATGCCGATGCCATTGCCTTCGCAGAGATGGCTGCACCGGGTGTGGCGGGCAGCGTGTTCGGCGTGGGTGTGGATGCCAACCTGACGACAGCGTCGATTCGTGCGGTAGTGGGTGGTGTCAATCGCCTGATAGCGCGTGCCGGCACTGGCATGCTGCGCAGCGGCAAGAGCGCGGCACAAGCGGCTTAACGCCCAGTACGCACAAGTCGGCCTCACGCAGTGGAGCGCCAGTTGCTAAATTGGAGAGATGCGGCCCGGGCACGCCCCGGCCCATCCCTTCCGAAGCGCGCAAGCGTGCACGTCCACTGCCAAAGGAGAATCGACATGACCAATCGTCCGACCGCGAAAGACAATGCCAAGCGTTTTGCCAGTGTGATCCAGGCGCTTCATGCTTGCCAAACCGCTTGCGAGCATTGCGCGACGGAATCCGGCAAGAACGGCCACGCTGAAACCATGGCGCGCTGCATGAGCCTGTGTACGGACTGCGCAGAATACTGCGCCATCACGCGCAGGTTCCTGGAGCGCAATAGTGAATTTGCTGAACTGCTGCTGGAAGACTGCGCCGAGATTTGTAACCAGTGTGCGGAAGAATGCGATCATCACGGCCAAGGCCATTGCAGCGGCTGCGCAACCGCCTGCCGCGCCTGCATGAGCGCCTGCCTGAAAGTCGCTGGCGTTGAGGCAGCCACCGCTGAACCGACCGTTTTCTAATCCCCTTTTTCAACGCATATGAAAATTGGCGAGCTCGCCCAGCGCACGGGCATCAGCATCGAGACCATCCGTTTCTATGAAGCGCAGGGCCTGCTGCCGCCGCCGGCGCGCGCCGCCAACAACTACCGCGTCTACACACCCGAGCATGCCGAGCAACTGGCCTTCATTGCGAAGTGCCGGTCGCTCGACATGGCGCATACCGAAATCCGCCGGTTGCTGGAACTGCAGAGCAACCCGCAGGCCTCGTGCGAGGAAATCAATCATCTGCTGGACGACCACCTGCGCCATGTTGAAGCACGCATTGCCGAGCTGACCGAACTCAAGCGCCAGATCGAATCGATCGGGCTGCGCTGCACGACGGCCGCATCCGTGGCGGAATGCGGCGTGCTGCAGTCGCTGCATGAAGAGCCGGTCGCCACCAGCCCCCACGGCCACAACCATGATCATGGCGAGGCCGAACACGCACATCGTCACATCCGCGGCGTGCATCGCTGACGGGCCATACCTGCTGCCGGGCACGTCACTTTGACGTGCGATACTCGCCGCATTTCACGACATGTGGATGGGGCGGATGAAGACGAAAACGGCAACGCATTTTCTGCATCAGCAACGCATGGCGCTCGGCGCGGTCACGATGGCCGCCGCTGCGGCAACGCATGCCGCAACGCCATCGCGCATCACCGATGTCACGCTGTATCCGGATAGCGCCACGGTTGTGCGCACCGCCACCGTTGCCGCCGGTGCACGCAGTGTCGAGCTGACCTGCCTGCCAACCACATTCGATGCCGACAGCTTGCGTGTCGAGAGCGAGAGCGCCATCCGCGTGGGTGATGTGCGTGTGGAAACCGTGCCCAGTGAAGGCAGTACTTGCGCAAAGACTGCCCTGGAAACTCAGATCCGCACTCTCCAAGATCAGCGAGCCGCGCTCGACGTGCAACTGCAGGCGAACGCGCTGTCGGCCAGCTACCTGAAGGCGGTAAGTGAACGTACCGGCGGCGATGGGCGTGCACCGGCCACGGACTTCTCAACACTGGGCCGCGCCACCGATGCGCTGGCGCGTAACGCGCAGGAAGTCTTCACGCGGCAAGAGCAACTGAAGAAGCGCGACGCCGAGTTGAAAGCGCAGCTCGATGCGCTGCAACGCACGCATGGTTCGGGCGCCGACACGCTGCGCACAGTTCGCATTGCCGTGGCAGCACCGCGTGGCGGCGAATTGCGCGTCAGCTACCAGACCGCGCGTGCGGGCTGGCGGCCGGCATATCAGGCAAGTGTGGATTCCGTGCACTCGAACGTCGTCGTTGAGCGACAGGCAACAGTTGCGCAATCAACCGGGGAAGACTGGCGCGGCGTTCGGCTGCGGCTGTCGACGGGCCAGCCACGCAATACGCCTCGTGGTCCGGAGCCGTATGCATGGCAACTGGACATCCAGCAACCGCAGCCCACACCCAAAGCCGCCCCTGCGCCGGTGTTCTCAAGGGCAGTCGCGCCGGCAGCCGTCGCCTCGGAAACCTCGCGCTGGGGGCTTCGTGGGACGGAAGACGCCCCGCTCTTTGACGTCAACACCATCCAGACCACCTTCTCCACCGAATTTGAAGTCCCCGGCGCCGTGGAACTGCCGTCCGATGCGCAGAAGGTGACCTTCTCGCTGGCAAGCGAAACGCTGCCCGCCAAGCTGACGGCGCGCAGCACACCCCGCATGGATCGCGCTGCTTACCTGATCGCGACCGTGGATCGCCCGCAGGGCGTCTGGCCGGGCGGCACGTTGCAATTGCGCCGCGACGGCGCGGTCGTGGGGACAACGACGTGGAATCCGGCAGGTGAAGACCAGAAGATCACACTTCCCTTCGGCCGCGATGATTTCGTGACGGTGGTGGTGGAAACACCCAATACCTTCCAGCGCAGCGTTGGTTTGCTCGACAACCGCAACGAGCGCCAGCTTGGGGCGCTTTACACGGTGCGAAACCAGCACCGTGACGCGATCACCGTCGAGATCCTAGAAGCCACGCCGGTCAGCCAGTCCGACGACATCAAGGTGCGCTCAACCTTCTCGCCGGAGCCGGCCAAGCGCGACTGGGAGCACCGCCCGGGCGTGATCGCATGGGAGCAGACGATTCCGGCCGGACAGAGCGCCCGCTTCTCCGCCGACTACCTCATCACCTACCCGAAGGACGCGCGCGTCACCGGCTTGCGTTGATGGTCTTCTCGTGCACGCGCTGTCGGATCGCGATGATCAGACGCGCGTGTGCATCACCCGCAGCCCGTTGAACACCACCAGCAGGCTCGCGCCCACGTCGGCAAAGATGGCCATCCACAGCGTGGCGTCACCCATCACGGCGAGTGCGAGGAACACCGCCTTGATGCCGAGTGCCAGCACGATGTTCTGACGCAGCACCGCCACCGTGCGACGGCTGATGCGGATGAAGCCGGCGAGCTTGCGCGGGTCGTCGTCCATGATGGCGACGTCCGCAGCCTCCAGTGCCGTGGCCGTGCCCGCTGCGCCCATGGCGAAGCCGATGTCGGCGCGTGCGAGGGCCGGGGCGTCGTTGATGCCGTCACCGACCATGCCGACAAAGCCATGCTGTGCGGCAAGTTCGCCCACCACGCGCTGCTTGTCGGCGGGGAGTTGCTCGGCATGGACGTTGTCGATGCCGACCGCCTTGGCGATGGCCTGTGCCGCGCGGCGGTCGTCGCCGGTAATCATGACGGGCTGCACACCCAGTGCACGCAGCTCAGCGATGGCCTGTGCGCTTTCCGGGCGCTCGCGGTCACGCACGCCGAAGAGTGCCACCGCACCGTTCGTGTCGCACAGCGTGACGGCGGACATGCCTTCAGCCTGCAAACCTTCCGCGGCGGCGCGCCAGTCGGCGGTATCAAAGCCGCGCTCAGCCACCAGTGCGGCGTTACCGAGGTGCCAGCGCACGCCACCCAGCGTGCCGGCCACACCACGGCCCGGCAGCACGGACAGGTCCTCAACCGCGCCCGCATCTACGGCGCCATGCGCTTGCGCAGCCTGCACAATCGCCACGGCAATCGGATGCGTGGTATTGGCGTCTAGCGCGGCGGCCACAGCCAGTGCCTGCAGGTGGGCGCCATCCGTGGCGACACTCAGATCCGCCACGGCGCGGCGCGTGCCCCGCGTGTCATCAGGCAACACCACGGCATCCAGCACCGGGCGGCCAGCAGTGAGCGTGCCGGTCTTGTCCAGCGCCAGCGCACGCAGGCGCCGGCCGCTTTCCAGATAGACACCGCCCTTGACGACGATGCCGCGTCGCGCCGCTGCAGCCAGGCCGCTGACCACCGTCACCGGCGTGGAGATCACCAGTGCGCAGGGGCAAGCGATCACCAGCAACACCAGCGCGCGATACGTCCACGTCAGCCAACCATCGGCAGTAACCAGGGGCCCGCCCACGGCAACCGCCAGCGCCAGCAGCATCATGGCGGGCGTGTAGATGGACGAGAACTTGTCGACGAAGCGTTGGGTGGGCGCGCGCTGCGACTGCGCTTCCTGAATGGCCCCAGCGATGCGCGCGAGCGTGCTGTCGGCGGCCACCGCCGTGGCTTCGGCCTCGATCACGCCGTCGGTGACGATGGTGCCGGCAAGGATGGTGTCGCCCACGGTCTTCTCCACCGGCAGGCTCTCGCCGGTGACGGGCGATTCGTCCAGCGCTGCGCGGCCGCTCACGATGCGTGCATCCACTGGCACACGGCTGCCCGTGCGTACTCGCAGGCGTGCGCCGATGGCGACCGTGTCAACGGCCACATCACGCCAGCCGCCATTGCCGTCAGTCAACTCTGCAGTATCGGGGGCGATGGCAATCAGTGCGCGTACCGCATCCCGGGCACGCACCAGGGCGCGTGCCTCAATGGCTTCGGCCACGGCAAACAGGAAGATCACCATGGCCGCTTCCGCCCACTTGCCGATCAGCAGCGCGCCGATGACGGCCACCGCCATCAGGAAGTTGATGTTGAACGTGAGCGCGCGCACGGCAATCCAGCCCTTGCGCAGCGTCGGTCCGCCGGCCAGTGCGATAGAGGCAAGCGCCAGCGCCAGCACCGGCCAAGCGTGATCCCCCAGGGACCAGGCGATGGCTTCCGCGCCAAACGCGGCCACACCGCCGATACCCAGCAGCCACGTGCGACGCGAGATGCCAGTGGGCTCAGCAGACGCCGCAGCCGCGCGGTCATGCGCCTCCAGCACCTCGCCATCCATGCCGATGGCGCGCAGCGCTTCCAGGAACGGCGTGACGTCGTCCACGGTGTGGTGGATGGTGAGGTGGCGCTCCAGCAGGTTGAAATCCAGCGCGATCACGCCGGCGGCGTTGCCCAGCTTGTTGCGGATCATGCGTTCTTCGGTCGGGCAGTCCATCTGCTGGATGCGGACCTTCGTGCGTCCCTTGGCGCGGGCCAGGACCGCGGCATCAATGGGGGCAACTACCGGTGCCGGTCCGTGTGCATGCGCATGATCGTGGCTGCAGCTATGGCCCTTGCCGTCCGCCTGCTCATGTTCGTGGTCATGGTCATGTTCATGGTCGTGACCGTGGTCATGGCCGTTTCCAGGCTGGTGCGCGTGGTCGGCAGACTCCCGTGCAACGGGATGATCGTGACCGCAGCAACCGCCGCAGCCAGACGCTTCCGGCTTGGCGGCGTGGTTGTGGGATAGGAGGGCGGAGGCGAGATCTGGTTTCATGCCTCCATTCAAAACCCTGAAGAAGCTTTAGGGTCAAGCCCTCATCTCAAATAGGGCTTTTGCTCCACTTAGTAACGATGGCGCGGGCTTCCGGCCAGTCGCCCAGGTCCGATTCGGCATTGATATGACCGCGCGCCCCCAGATCGATGGGCGTAGCGCCCCAGGCTTCGGCCTGTTGGCGGCTCCAGACGGCATCGCTGAAGGGGTCGTTGGTGCTGAAAATGAGGGTGGCCGGAAACGGCAGACACTGCTGCGGCACCGGCTGGAAGTCAATCAGCTCGGGTGGCGAATCTTCGCGGCCAAGCTGCGGTGGCGCCACCAGCAAGGCACCGCGCACGCGCGCTGTGTGGGCAGATGCCGCTGCCCAATGCGCCGTCAGCACGCAGCCCAGGCTGTGCGCCACCAGCACGACATCACCCGGTGCGTCACGCACGGCTTCATCCAGTGCGGTCACCCAGTCGGTCCGTTTGGGGGTGAACCACTCGCGCTGCTGAACACGGCGATCCCCGTGCAACGCCTCCCAGCGCGATTGCCAATGTTCGGGGCCGGAGTTCTGCCAGCCAGGCAGGATCAGGATGGTCGGGGCAGTGCTCACAGAGTCTCCAGCATCGGGTTGGAACGCGCCACATTCTGCCGGGATTTTCCGAGCGGCGCCTACATCACTTATCGTCAAATCAGCTCAATCCATCCAAATATTCGGTTTCACAGGCAGATCACCAGCTTCTACAGTCGCCTGTAAATCCCGCCAACAGGGATTCCGATTCCAAGCACTCGGAGGAGACCATGCTCGCACTGCTCGGGCTGCTGACCATCGTCGCGCTGTTTGTCGTCATCCTGACGAAGCGCATGTCGCCGTTGGTTGCGCTCATCGCCATTCCCGTCATCGCCGCGCTTGTGGGCGGCTTCGGGCTCAACACCAGCAAGTTCATCATCGGCGGCATCAAGGATGTGGCGCCCGTGGCGGGGATGTTCATCTTCGCCATCCTGTACTTCGGCATCGTCACGGATGCCGGCATGCTGGACCCGATCATCGACCGCATCCTGCGCACCGTGGGCAGCCGGCCGCCGCGCATCGTGGTGGGCTCGGCGCTGCTGGCGCTGCTGATTCACCTGGACGGCTCGGGCGCGGTGGCGTTCCTCATCACCATTCCGGCCATGCTGCCGCTGTACGACCGGCTCGGCATGGACCGCCGCATCCTCGCGTGCGTGACGTCGATGGCCTGCGGCGTGAACTTCCTGCCGTGGACGGGCCCGATGATTCGCGCCTCGGCCTCGCTGCACATGCCGGTGACGGACATCTTCAACCCGCTGATCCCGGTGCAGATTGCGGGGCTCGTCTTCGTGTTCGCGTGCGCCTGGCTGCTGGGCAAACGTGAAGAGAAACGCCTGGGCCTTGCCAACCACGGTGGCGCCACACAAGTCGTCGCCCGCCCGCTCACGGAGGCCGAACAGGCGCTGCGCCGCCCACGCAATTTCTGGATCAACCTCGTGCTGACCGTCGTGGTGATGGGCGTGATGGTGAGCGGCAAAGTCGACCCGGTGGTGATGTTCATGCTGGGCGTAGTGGCCGCGCTGCTCATCAACTACCCGAACGTCGATCAGCAACGCCAGCGCGTGGATGCCCACGCCAAGGCCGCGCTGATGATGGCGAGCATCCTGCTGGCGGCAGGCGTGTTCACCGGCATCATGAGCAAGTCCGGCATGCTCACGGCGATGGCGAAGACGGCGGTCGACTTCATCCCGCCTGCCATGGCGCACCACATTCCGGTGGTGCTGGGCGTGCTGTCGATGCCGCTGTCGCTGCTGTTCGATCCGGATTCGTTCTACTTTGGTGTGCTGCCGGTGGTGGCAGAAGCGTCGAAGATGCTGGGCGTGGCACCGGTCCACGTGGCGCAGGCTGCTGTGCTCGGCCAGATGACGACGGGCTTTCCGGTCAGTCCGCTTACGCCCGCGACCTTCCTCGTGGTCGGCCTGTGCGGCATCGATCTGGCGGACCACCAGAAATTCTCGATCCCCTTCCTGTTCGGTGCCTCGCTGCTGATGACCGCAGCGGCGGTGGTGCTGGGCGTGCTTCCGTGGTGATGGCATGACGACCCAGTTGAAAACACTACGCATCGGCGGCGGCGCCGGTTATTCGGGCGACCGCATCGAACCTGCACTGGAACTGGCAGAGCACGGCGACATCGACGTACTGATGTTCGAGTGCCTGGCCGAGCGCACCATCGCGCTCGCGCAGCAGGTGCGCCGCAAAGATCCATCGCACGGTTACGACCCGCTGCTCGAAGCACGCATGCGCGCGGTGCTGCCGGCCTGCGCGGCGCGCGGCATCCGCATCGTCACCAACATGGGCGCAGCCAACCCGCAAGCTGCAGCGGAACGCACGCGCGACATTGCCCGCGAGCTTGGCCTCAAGCTGCGCGTGGCGGCTGTCACCGGCGACGATGTGTACGACTTGTTGCAAACGCGCGGCCAGGACTTCACGTTGATGGATGGCGGTGAACCCGTTGCGTCGCTCGGTGCACGCATGGTGTCGGCCAATGCGTACCTCGGTGCGCAGGGCATCGTGGATGCTCTGGCGCTAGGCGCAGACGTCGTCATCACCGGGCGCGTGGCTGATCCCGCATTGGCGCTTGGGCCACTCATCCACGCCTTCGGCTGGCGCATGGACGACTGGCATCGCCTGGGCTGCGGCACGCTGGCCGGGCACCTGCTCGAATGCGCGGGGCAGATCACGGGTGGCTACTTTGCCGACCCCGGCATTAAGGACGTGCCCAATCTCGCGCGCCTAGGCTTCCCCATCGGTGAAGTCGGTGAGGACGGTGCCGTGCTCATCACCAAGGTGGCCACAGCCGGCGGCCTCGTCACCGAGGCAACGTGCAAGGAGCAGTTGCTGTATGAGATCCACAACCCCGCACGCTACCTCACACCCGATGTGGTGGCGGATTTCTCCAACGTACGCATGTACACCGATGGCACCGATCGCGTCGTCATCGAAGGCGCAACGGGCACACCGCGCACCGGTCAGCTAAAGGTATCGATCGGCTATCTCGACAGCTATATCGGCGAGGGCCAGATCAGCTATGCCGGCCCCAACGCAGTGGCACGCGGCAGGCTGGCGCTCGACATCGTGCGCGAGCGATTGGCGCTCACCGGTGTGCAGATGACGGAGACACGCTTCGAGTTGATCGGCGTGGATGCGCTGCACGGCGCTGCCCTTTCGCGCGCGGATGCGGAACCGTATGAAGTGCGGGTGCGGGTGGCGGCGCGCACGACGTCGATGGCCGAAGCCGTGCGCATCGGCAACGAGGTGGAAACGCTGCTGACCTGTGGCCCCTCCGGCGGCGGCGGTGCGACCAAGAGCGCGCGTGAAGTCATCGCCGTCGCGTCAACGTTGATCCCGGCCGAGCTGGCGCCTCACAACGTGCAGATTCTGGAGAGCTGACATGACCCGCATCCTCCGCGACCTTGCCCACACCCGTGCCGGCGACAAGGGTGACATCTCATGCATTTCCGTCATCGCCCATCGCGATGAAGACTTTGCCGTGCTGGAGCAACACGTAACGGCAGAACGCGTGCGCGCGCATTTCGCCGAGCTCGTTCACGGCGATGTTGAACGTTACGTGCTGCCGCAGTTGGGCTCGCTCAACTTCGTGCTGCACGGCGCGCTGGCCGGCGGCGTAACACGCTCGCTGGCGCTGGACGCGCATGGCAAGTCGTTGTCGAGTGCGCTGCTCACCCTGGAGATTCCGGGCTAAGCTGGCGCACCACGCCCCACCTTCGCCATGAACCTCTCCGTCAAGCAGCTCCGCGCCTTTGCCGCGCTGCGCGAGCACAAGAACTTCACGCAGGCGGCACAAACCTGCCATCTGTCGCAGTCGGCCTTCAGTGCATTGATCCAGAACCTGGAAGCCGATGCCGGCGTGCGCCTGTTCGATCGCAACACACGCCACGTTGAGCTGACGCCCGAGGGCGAAGCGTTTGCCGAATCCGCCCTGCGCCTGCTGGCGGACTTCGAGGCCACCTTTGCCGAACTGCGCGACCGCGCGGCTGCGCGCACGGGGCGTGTGACGGTGGCCGCGCTGCCATCGATTGCGGCGGGCATTCTGCCGGGCGTGCTGGCGGACTTTTCCGCGCAACATCCTGGCATTCAACTCGCCCTGCACGACTTACTGTCAGACCCGTGCATCGACATGGTCCGGCGCGGCGCGGCGGACTTCGCCATTGCAGCCATCGGTGCAGACATGGCCGGGCTGACCGCGCAGCCGTTCTGCACAGACGACTTCCATCTCGTCTGCCATCAGGGTCACCCGCTCGCGCACAAACCCTCGCTCAGCGTGAGCGACCTTGTCGACGCGCCGTTCATCCACCTCGCGCGCAACACGAGCATCCGGCAATACCTCGACGCTGCACTGCACCCGACGAAGTTGCGCAGCGGCATGGAGGTCGAGCACTTGGCCACGGCCGCTGCGCTGGCGGCGGCCAATCTGGGCATTACCGTCATTCCGGCGCTGGCGCTGTTCCAGTTCCGCCTGCCAGAGCTGGTGGTGCGGCCGCTACCGTTACCAGGGCTGGTGCGCACGCTGTACGTGATCCGGCGCGACGGGCGCAGCCTGTCGGTGGCAGCGCAAGGTTTGCTGGATCTGTTGCTGGCCCACCCCGTCCATACCGACAGCGAAGCCTGACGAGACTTGAGACTTGATGCGACGCAAACGCGTGCGCTCGCCAGGCATGGCAGCGTCAAACGAGGCTGCTACAGTGGACGCATCCTCACACCTGGAGCGCCCCATGTATCAACGCATCCTCGCCGGTTTTGACGGCAGCCACGAAGCCAGGCTTGCAGTCGATCAAGCCGCGGCACTTGCCCAGGCATTCGGCGGCCGGGTGCGCATAGTGTGGGCGATTGGCTCGCCAACCATGCCGGAGTCGCGCGAGATCTACAGCGTCGATACGCTGCGTAACACCGAACACCAGAGCGCCGACCACTCCCTGGCCGAGCTGCAACGTACGCTGGAAGGTGCCGGCGTTGTTGTCGAGACCGGCGTCCTGATGCTCGACTCCACCGACGACGACATCGGCAACGCCCTGGAGCACGAAGCCGTGCGCTGGCAGGCCGATACCATCGTGGTCGGTTCACAAAACCGGAGCGGGTTGTCGCGCATCCTGCTGGGCAGCGTGGCCGAGCGTACCGTCAAGCTATCGCGCCGCACCGTCATCGTGGTACGTGCGCAGCACGCTGATCACACAAGCGGCTAAAGAATCACTTTCACTAGAGCTGGCTTACTATGCAACTTGTTGCATAGTGAAAAGTGCTGTGCTATGTTGCCTCCACGCTGATGCAATCTGTTGCACTTCTGTTCAGGAGACACTGTGACCCAGCCCGCAGTTCGACACATCGCTACCGCTCTGTCCGCCCAGTCGCAAGCCACGCTCACCGCCTGGCACGCCATGCTTGAGAGCGGCAACATGGACGCGCTCGACGACCTGTTCGCCGAGGACGTCGTCTTCCGCTCGCCCGTGGCGCACACGGCGTATCCGGGCCGCACGGCCACCACGCTGGTGCTGCGCACCGTCAACACGGTCTTTGAAGACTTCCAATACCACCGCAGCTTCGCCACGGATGATGGTGCAAGCGTGGTGCTGGAGTTCAGCGCCAACGTGAGCGGCAAATCGCTCAAGGGCATCGACATGATCCGCTTCAATGCGAGCGGCAAGATTGTCGAGTTCGAGGTGATGGTCCGCCCGGCCACAGGCCTGCAAGCGCTGGGCGCGGCCATGGGAGCCAAGCTGGCCGACAAGCTCGCGCTGCTCAAGGCCGAGGCCTGATCCTCCGCGTCGCCCCCCTTCCTGATTCCATAACGATTTCCAACGGAGACTGCCATGTCGCTGCCGCCGATCCTGCAAAACCGCCTGTCCGTGCCCGTGGTGGGCTCGCCGCTATTCATCATCTCCAACCCTGACCTCGTGATCGCGCAGTGCAAGGCGGGCGTGGTCGGCTCGTTCCCGGCGCTCAATGCGCGCCCGGCCGAGCTGCTGGAAACCTGGCTGCAGCGCATCACCACGGAGCTGGCCGAATACGACGCGCAGCATCCGGACAAGCCATCGGCGCCGTTTGCCGTCAATCAGATCGTGCACAAGTCGAACGACCGCCTGGAGCACGACCTGGCGCTGTGCGTGAAGTACAAGGTGCCCATCGTCATCACCTCGCTGGGCGCGCGTGAAGACGTGAACCAGGCCGTGCACAGCTACGGCGGCATCGTGCTGCACGACGTCATCAACAACAAGTTTGCCAAGAAGGCGATCGAGAAAGGCGCGGATGGCCTGATCGCTGTGGCCGCAGGCGCGGGTGGCCATGCGGGTACGACCTCGCCGTTTGCGCTGATCCACGAGATTCGTGAATGGTTCGATGGCCCGCTGCTGCTGTCGGGCGCGATTGCCAACGGCAATGCCATTCTGGCTGCGCTGGCTGCTGGTGCGGACCTGGCCTACGTGGGCTCGGCGTTTATCGCCACGGAAGAAGCCAACGCGATCGAGGGCTACAAACAAGCCATCGTGGAATCCACCGCCAGCGACATCGTCTACACCAACCTGTTCACAGGCGTGCACGGCAACTACCTGCGCAAGAGCATCGAGAGCGCGGGCCTGGACCCGGAAGCCCTGCCGGAATCGGACCCGAGCAAGATGAACTTCGGCTCCGGCGGCGGTGCCAAGGCCAAGGCATGGAAGGACATCTGGGGCGCCGGCCAGGGTGTGGGCGCAGTCAAACGCGTGGTGCCGGCGGCGGAACTTGTCAAGCGCTTTGCCGAGGAGTTTGAAGTGGCGCGCCGTCGCCTGAACAACATCGAGGCACTGCGCGCCCCGGCGGGTGACAAGGCACCGGCGTAAACCGTCAGGCCACTAGGGCCCGTTGGCCCTAGGCCGTTACCGAGGCTGGCTCCAGCAACGGCAGCACATCGTCTGCCCACGCGAGCCAGCCTTCTTCGTAAACGATGCCGCGCTGAAGCACCGCATGCTGCAGCCGCTGGGCGCGCGTGAGATCAGCGCGCAAGAAATCGCGCTGTTCGATTTCGCGGAATGTGTTCAGGCGCGTACGGTGCTGCTCGATCAGGCGCTGCATCTCGCCAATAAAGCCGAGCGGGCCGATCACAGCCTCGGCGCGCAGCTTCACTAGCACCTCTTCACGGTTATCCGACGACACGGTCGGCTCCAGCACCCAGCGCGCTAGCTCTTCGCGCCCCGGCTGCAGGACCGTGTACGTCTTCTTGCGGCCGTCTTCCTCTTCCTCCACGCTGACCCAACCGGCCTCGGCCATGCGACCAAGCTCGCGGTAGATCTGCTGATGGGTGGCACTCCAGAAATAGCCCATCGATTTGTCAAAGCGGCGGGCGAGCTCATAGCCGGACGAGGGCTTTTCGAGCAGGGAAGTGAGCAGCGCGTGTTGGATGGACATGAGCGAAAAGTAACGTCGGCCTTGTGTTTCAGCGATCGGGAATGGCACACCGTTGCCCGATGCGATCTGCGAACTTTACAGAACAGTCATCGACACGTCATGCAGTGTTTGCCACTGTTGCATATCACTCGGCAGCCTGTGCCTGCGTGAAGTCCTGTGCCGCTTGCACGAGCCATGTTCGCAACGCCTGCAGCGGCGGATAGTCGGTCCGACCTGTGGGCCAGGCCAGATAGTAGCGCTCGGCGCTTTCCATCTCCGGCACATGGGGCAAGGCCAGCACAAGATCGCCCTGCCGCAATTCGTGAGCGATCAGAAAGCGCGGCAGCAATGCCACGCCCAGGCCCGCAACAGCCGCCTGGGCGGCGGTCGCAAACTGGTCGAACACCATGCCTTGCGTATCCCCCCCGTCCACCTGATGAGTGGCCAGCCAACGCGACCACGCGTCGGGGCGCGAAGCCAGGTGCAACAACGGTGCACCCAGCAGATCGCGCGGCTGCGCAAAGTTGTATCGGGCCAGCAGCGCCGGGCTGCAAGCGGGCACGACGGTCTCGCTCATCAACAAGGCGAGTTCGGCCCCCGGCCAGTGCTGCGGGCCGAAATGGATGGCCGCATCCACCGCCTCCCACTGGAAGTCGAACTGCGACAGCCGCGTCGTCAGGTTGATCGTGATGCCGGGGTGCTGATCGAAGAACTGCGGCAGGCGCGGTGCCAGCCAACGGGTGCCGAAGGTAGGGAGGATGGCCAGGTTCAGGCTGCCCCCTTGCGGATTCGCACGAAAGCCAACCGTGGCGCTGGAAATGCGCATCAACGCACCGCGAATGTCTTCCGCATACGCCTGGCCCGCCGGGCTCAGACGCACGGTCTGGCGCTCACGCACGAACAGCTCGGCCCCCAGGCGATCTTCCAGCGCACGAATCTGCCGGCTGACCGCGCTTTGCGTCAGGTGCAGTTCAGCGGCAGCCGCCGTGAAGCTCTGGTGGCGCGCAGCCGCCTCAAATGCGCAAAGCAGGGACATGGGCGGCAGAAAGCGGCGTGGCGGAAACATGCAAGGCCCTGGCGATTGGGTTGGGTGGTCAAGCGAGAAGCTGGCAGGTCATTCTATTCTGGAATGAACTCTGTCCGGATTATCGTTTGACCGGCTTCCAGTGCGCCACCTAGCATCGATCCAATCCTCGCCAATCCCCATCCCGTCATGAGCGCTTCGCATCAACCCACGGCCGATTCCTTCGTCTCCGCAGACGACATCCGCACGCGTTTTTCACGTGCCATGTCCGCCATGTACCGCCAGGAAGTGCCGCAGTACGGCACCTTGATCGACCTGGTAGCCGACATCAACGCGCGCACGCTGAATGCCCAACCCACGTTGCGCGCGCAGATGGCGCATGCGGGTGAGCTGGAGCGACTGGATGTGGAGCGCCACGGCGCCATCCGCGTCGGCACAGCGGCCGAGCTGGCGACGCTGCGGCGGCTGTTTGCCGTCATGGGCATGGAGCCCGTGGGCTACTACGACTTGTCGGTGGCGGGTGTGCCCGTGCACTCCACGGCGTTTCGTCCGGTGGCCGATGCTGCATTGGCGGCCAATCCGTTCCGCGTGTTCACGTCGTTGCTGCGGCTTGAGCTGATTCCCGATCCGGCCTTGCGCGAGAAGGCGGCAGCCATCCTGGCACGCCGCCAGATCTTCACGCCGCGCGTGCTGGAATTGATCGCGCAGTGCGAGACCGATGGCGGACTCTCCGACACAGATGCCGATGCCTTCGTACGCGAGGCGCTGGAGACCTTCCGCTGGCACAGCACCGCCACCGTCGACGCCGACACCTACCGCGCCCTGCAAGCGGCACACCGCCTGGTGGCCGACGTGGTCTGCTTCCGGGGGCCGCACATCAACCACCTGACGCCGCGTACGCTCGACATCGACGCTGCGCAGGCCGCCATGCCTGCGCGCGGCATGGACGCCAAGGAGGTGGTGGAAGGCCCGCCGCGTCGCAACTGCCCCATCCTGCTGCGCCAGACCAGCTTCAAGGCATTACAGGAGGCCGTGCGCTTTACCGATGATGCCGGTGCGCATACGGCGCGCTTTGGCGAGATCGAGCAACGCGGCGTCGCCCTGACGCGCAAGGGCCGCGCGCTGTACGACACGCTGCTGGCCGAGGTGCGTGACATGGGCAATGCCGGCAGCGCCGCGCCAGACTACGAGAGTCGGCTGGCACTGGCGTTCCGCGCCTTCCCCGATACCCATGAAGCATTGCGTGCGCAAGGGCTGGCCTACTATCGCTACAGCCTGACGGCATCGGGCGAAGCGGCGCAGATCGACGCCGACGCCTCGTTGGATGCGCTGCTAGCCAATGGTCACGTACAAGCCGATCCGATCACGTATGAAGACTTTCTGCCGGTGAGCGCGGCGGGCATCTTCCAGTCCAACCTGGGCGGCGAAGAACAGAAGCAGTATCAGGCCCATGCCGCGCAGCAAGCGTTTGAGGCCGCGCTGGGTGGGCGCGTGCATGACGAAATCGCCCTCTACGAAGCGGCACAGCAGCGCTCGGTCGACCAGCTGCGCACCGTGTTGCGCGGCATGCCCGTCGTGGATGCCACAGCATGAGCGACATGCCGGCCTTTGCCGCCCCGTTTGCGCACCCTGCAGGCTCGCCCATTCGCGAGCTGTTTCCGTACCTCAACCAACCGGGGATGATCTCGCTGGCTGGCGGCTATCCATCGCCCAGCCTGTTCGATGCCGAAGGGCTGGCGCAGGCGGCCGCCCAAGCCATGACGGGCGATGCGCAGACACTGCAGTACGGCGCAACGGAAGGACTGCCCATCCTCCGCACTGCGCTGGCAGCCCTGATGCGCGAACGCGGCATTCAGTCCAGCGCCGAACAGGTGATGGTGACCACGGGCTCGCAGCAGGCATTCGATCTGCTGGTGCGCGTGCTGATCGAACCGGGGGATACGGTTCTGGTGGAAGTGCCCGCCTACCCCGCCACGCTGCAAGCCTTGCGTCTTGCGCAGGCGCGCATCGTGCCCGTGCCGATGGACGAGCACGGCCTGCAAGCCGACGCACTGGCCGAGTTGCTACGCCAACTGCCCGCGGAGCAGCGTCCAAAGCTGCTCTACACCGTACCGAACTTCTCCAACCCCCGGGGCACGCTGCTGGCCGCCGAGCGCCGTGAGGCCCTGGTGCAACTGGCCTGCACCCACGGCTTTTGGGTGGTAGAAGACGACCCCTACGGCGAGCTGCGATTCGACACCGATGGCCCGATGCCGCCAACGCTGCGCACCATCGGCGACCGATTAGCCGATGGCGGCGTGAACCCGGTGGTGTATCTCTCCAGCCTGTCCAAAACCGTTGCCCCGGCACTGCGCGTTGGCTGGATGCTGGCCGACAACAGCCTGCTGCGCCGTTGCGCGGTCGCCAAGCAGACGGTGGACCTGTGTACCTCGCCACTGGCGCAGATGGTGGCCGCCCGCTACCTGGAGAGCGGGCGCTATCCGGCCACGGTGCAGCGCGCCCGCATCGAATATCAGCGGCGCATGCAGGCCCTGGTGCAAGGCGTCGCTTCCAGCTTGAGCGGCCACGTGCATTGCGCGCCGCCGGCGGGCGGCATGTTCGTCTGGGCCACGTTTGCACAGTCGATCGCCCCACAGGCGCTGTTCGATGCCGCTGTCGCCCAGCACGTGCTGTATGTACCCGGCAAGGCGTTCTACCCAGACAACACGCCGCACCACACCATGCGCCTGTCTTTCGCCGCGCCCGACGTGCCGCAAATCGAGCAAGCCGTGCAGCGGCTCGCTGCGGCCGTAAATGAAGTCCTCCGCTGACAGCTTCAGCGACTGACAACCTTCATCACCGTTGCCATGACACCCGACAACCTGATCCCTGCCTTGCGCGACATCGTGGGGGCCGCCCATGTTCTGACCGGCGATGCGTGCATCGAATACGAGACCGATTGGCGCCAGCGCCTACAAGGCAAAGCGCTGTGCGTAGTACGACCCGGCTCTACCGCAGAAGTGGCCGAGGTGATGCGTGCATGCGCCCAGGCCGGCGTCTCGATCGTGCCGCAGGGTGGCAATACGGGCCTGGTGGAAGGCTCGGTACCCAGTGGAGGTGGCCAGCAGGTCATCTTGAGCCTGCGCCGCATGCAGGCCGTACGCGCCATCGACCTCGCCAACATGACGGTTACGGTGGAAGCAGGTTGTGTGCTCCAGTCTCTGCAGGAGGCAGTACAGGACGCGGGGATGCTGTTTCCGCTGAGCCTGGGTGCCGAGGGCAGTTGCACCATCGGCGGCAACCTGGCGACCAACGCGGGCGGCACGCAGGTGGTGCGCTACGGCAATGCGCGCGAGCTGTGCCTGGGGCTGGAAGTGGTACTGGCCGACGGGCAAGTCTGGGAAGGCCTGCAGGGCCTGCGCAAGGACAACACCGGTTACGACCTGCGCAACCTGTTCATCGGCAGCGAAGGCACGCTGGGCATCATCACGGCGGCCACGCTGCGGCTGTATCCGCAGCCCGCAGCGCAGTTGACGGCTTGGGCCGCGGTGCCCTCGCTGGAGGCGGCCACGGCGCTGCTGGCCTTGTCGCATCGGCATCTGTCTTCTGCGCTCACGGGCTTTGAAGTGATGAACCAGGAGGGGCTCAAGCTCGTTGACGAGCACTACCCCCATCTGCGCGTACCGATGTGGCGCGACACGATGTGGTGCGTCTTGCTGGAAGCATCCGACAGCGAATCCGAAGCACACGCCCGGGCACAGTTCGAACACCTGCTAGAGACCGCGATGGAAGACGACATCGTGACAGACGCCATCATCGCGGAGAACCTCCGCCAGGCGCATGATCTGTGGCACATCCGCGAGAGCATCACGCTGGCGCAGGCGGCCGAGGGCCTCAACATCAAGCACGATGTGTCTGTGCCGATCTCATGCATTCCCGAGTTCGTGGCGCAAACCGATGCACAACTCCAAGCACTGGCGCCGGGCGTGCGACTGATCAACTTCGGGCACCTGGGCGATGGGAACCTGCACTACAACATGCAGGCGCCGGCCGGTGCAGATGCGGCCGCATTCATCGCGGCGCATGAGGCAACGATCAGCGATGCGGTCTATCAGGCCGTTCACCGGTTTGGCGGATCGATCTCGGCAGAGCACGGCATTGGCGCGCTCAAGCGCGACAAGCTTCCCCACTACAAGACGCCCGTGGCGCTGCAGTTGATGCGCACTATCAAGCAGGCGCTGGACCCGCAGTGTTTGCTGAACCCCGGCCGGGTGCTTGCCGCAGAACCCACTCAGTGAGCCGAATCAGATTGCCCTTCAGATCGCACGATACGCGTCGCTCACCGCCATGGAATGCATGGGCCGACGCAGCGTCGGATCAAACGGGTTGATCTGCGTGGTCAGCCGGTTGGCCTCGCGCAGCAGCATGTCGACCACGATGGGCAGCCGGTCGGCGCTCAGGCGGTTGACGAGCGTGCCGACCGACAGCGCGGCCACCACGTTGCCGTTGCGATCGAACACCGGCACGGCAATGCCCGCCATGCCTTCGAGCAACCCATCCGTCTTGGCGCTGTAGCCCTGTTCGCGGGCCTTTCTGACTTCGGAGCGCAGGTAGACCTCGTCATACACGCTGTAGTGCCGGATGCGCGGCAGGTTGTAGCGCAGCACCTCCTCCTGTTCTGCCTCGGGCAGGTGCGCCAAGATCACCATCGCGCCCTGGCCCACGCCCAGTTCGATCCGGCCGCCGACATCGCCCGTAAAGGTGCGAATGGGGTACTGGCCTTCCACGCGGTCAAGGCACACCGCATCGAAGCCCGAACGCACCAGCAGCAGCACCGTGTCGCCCAGGCTGGCATTCAGGCGCAGCAAGGCCGGCCGCGCCACCGCGCGCAGATCGTTCACCGTGCCCGCCTGGGCCGCCAGGCAGAACAGATCCAGGCTCAGCCGGTACAGCTTGTTCTGCTGATCCTGCTCGACCATGCCTTCCTGCGTCAGGCCCTGCAACAGGCGGTGCGTTGTGGCGGGGGTCATGCCCAGCGTCTTGGCCAGGTAGGTGACACGCACACCTTGGTGCTGCTGCTCCGCCATGGTGCGCAGGATCTGGAAGGTGCGGTGCATGGCACTGCGCTGATGCGCGTCGTCTTCGAAATCAGAAGCCATGAAGCTGGAATGGAGCGAATTGGGTTGATCGATTGTATTCCGTTAATCGGAATAAATTAGAGAAATATTCCGTTTACAGCGTATACACCTACGTAAACCCAATGTCTTGGCACGTGCATTGCAATAGCATATCCATATTCTTCAGACAAAGAATGCGGCCTCAGGACCCAGAACTAAGGCCCCGTCGCAAAGGATGACCGATGAGTTTTCTGCGCCTCAACCATGTCTCCAAGCAGTACGGCGACCTCCGCGTGGTTCAAGACTTCAACCTGGAGGTGCACAAGGGCGAGTTCGTCTCGCTGCTCGGCCCCTCGGGCTGCGGCAAGACCACGACCTTGCAGATGATTGCGGGCTTTGCGGAGGTGTCTGCGGGCACCATCGAGCTGGACGGCAAGAACATCACCCGTGCCAAGGCCAACGCACGCGGCCTGGGGATCGTGTTCCAGACCTACGCGCTATTCCCGCACATGACGGTGCGCGAGAACGTGGAGTTCGGCCTGGAGATGCGCAAGTGCCCCCCGGCCGAACGCCGCGAGCGCGCCCTGCAGACGCTGGCACTCGTACATCTGGACAAGCATGTCGACCGCTACCCGCGCGAGCTCTCCGGCGGCCAGCGCCAGCGTGTTGCCCTGGCACGGGCGCTGGTCATCAAGCCGCCGGTGCTGCTGCTGGACGAGCCGCTGTCCAACCTGGACGCCAAGCTGCGTGAAGAGATGCAGTTCGAGCTGCGCGAGATCCAGCGCAAGGTGGGCACGACCACCATCATGGTCACGCACGATCAGGCCGAGGCCATGTCGATCAGCGACCGCGTGGTCGTCATGGAAGCCGGGCGCATCACGCAGGTGGATACGCCGCTGGCGGTGTACGAGCACCCGCGCAATGCGTTCATCTCCACCTTTGTCGGCAAGGCCAATCTGCTGCATGCGTCGGTGGTGTCAGGCAGCGATGGCGAGATCCGCGCGACCGTCGGGTCGGTTCAGGTGGCGTTGCCGCCGGGCACCTCTGCCGGCAACTCCGTCGTGCTGGCGCTGCGCCCTGAAAAGATGACCTGCACCGCTGACGGCACCGGCCGCTGCGAAGGCCGCGTGACCGAACGCTTCTTCCTCGGCAATCAGTGGATGTACACCGTCGATACCCCGCTGGGCGCGTTGCTCGTGTCGGCCGTCAACGACGGCGGCGCGCCGTGCGATGTCGGTCAGACCGTGGGCGTGGACTGGCAGGACCAGTATGTGCGAGTCATTGGCGCCGCGGGGGCCGCAGCATGAACCGCGGATTCAACTGGGTGCCATGGAGCATGACGGGCCCTGCGCTGGCCCTGTTCACCGTGATGCTGCTCGTGCCGCTGGCGCTGAGCGCGGTGCTGTCCTTCAACGCGTTCGACATCGACAAGGGGCCCATCGCGGGCACCTTCACGTTCGCGCACTACCTGCACGTGGTGCAGGACCCATACTACTACGAAATCTTCTGGCGCACGCTGCGCATCTCGGCGCTGGTGACGGTGGTGTGCATTCTGGTCGGTGCGCCGGAGGCCTACATCCTGAGCCGGATGGGCAAACCGTGGCGCTCGATCTTTCTGCTCGTCATTCTGGCGCCGCTGCTGATCTCGGTGGTGGTGCGCGCGTTCGGCTGGAGCATGCTGCTCGGGCCCGAAGGCCTGATCAACGGCGTGCTCAGGGCCGTCGGCATCGGCCCGGTCAAGCTGCTGTACAACGAGACGGCCATCGTGATTGCGCTGGTGCACGTGATGCTGCCCTTCATGGTGATCCCGGTGTGGACGTCGCTGCAGAAGCTCGACCCGTGGGTGGAGAACGCGGCGCTCTCGCTGTCCGCATCGCACTTCACCACCTTGCGCCGCGTGGTGCTGCCGCAGGTCATGCCGGGCATTCTGTCGGGCAGCCTGATCGTGTTTGGTCTGTCGGCCAGTTCATTCGCCATTCCGGGCCTGCTGGGCGGGCGCCGCGTGAAGATGGTGGCCACGCTCATCTACGACGAGTACCTGAACGAGCTCAACTGGCCGCTCGGTGCGGCGATCGCGCTGATTCTGCTGGCGGCCAATCTGGTCATCATGCTGGGCTGGAACCGCATGATCGAAAGCCGCTACAAGAAGACGCTGGGCTGAGGGGGCGCACATGCAAAAGAACGGACCCCTCGCGCTCGCTTTCAACGCGCTCGTCATCACCTTCATGCTGGCGCCGCTGGTGATCGTGTGCATCGTCGCCTTCACCCCGGAGGAAACACTCACGCTGCCGACCAGCCATTTCTCGCTGCGCTGGTTTGATCAGGTGCTGCATCACCCAGATTTTGTGCAGTCGTTCTGGAACAGCCTGTGGCTGGGTGTAGCGGCTGCCACCATCTCCACTGCGCTGGCGGTGCCGGCAGCCATGGCGATCGTTCGCTCGCGGGCGCCGGGGCTGCAGTTTCTGCAGGGGCTGTTTCTGTCGCCGCTGATCATTCCGCACCTCGTGCTGGGCGTGGCGCTGCTGCGCATGTTTTCACTGGTGGGTGGGCAAGGCAGTTTCGGCTGGCTGATCTTCGCGCACGCGCTCATCGTCACGCCCTACACGATGCGGCTGGTGATGGCTGCGCTCGTGGGCTTCGACCACTCGGTGGAGCACGCGGCCTACTCGCTGGGCGCCAGCGGCTTCACGGTGTTCCGCCGCATGACGCTGCCGATGATCCTGCCGGGCATCACCGGTGGGTGGCTGCTGGCGTTCATCAACAGCTTTGATGAGCTGACGATGTCCATCTTCGTGGTATCGCCCGCCACCGTCACGCTGCCGGTCCGCATGTACATGTACGCCACCGAATCGCTCGACCCGATGATGGCCGCCGTCTCGGCGCTGATCGTCTTCCTCACGCTGGCGCTGATGCTGCTGCTGGACAGGGTCTACGGTCTGGACCGCATCCTGATCGGCAAGCATTGAGACAGAGACCACGATGAATGCTCCTGCAAAACCGATAGCCGTTGCGCAACTCCAGCGTCTCAAGGAACGCAACCGCCCCCCAGTGGCTTTCGTGCTGGATGGTCAGCCCGCCGAAGCACTGGCCGGCGACACCGTACTGACGGCGGTGCTCACGCAATCACGCCAATTGCGCATCAATGAATTCAGCCAGCAACCGCGTGCCGGCTTCTGCCTGATGGGTGCCTGCCAGGACTGCTGGGTGCGCCTGGCCGATGGCCAATCGCTGCGCGCCTGCCAGACCATGATCGAACCGGGTATGCATATCTGCACGCAGTTGGCCGGCACCGAGGGAGCCACGCAATGCTGACGACGACTGCGTCCGCTGCGCCCACGTTGCAGCGTCAGAGCCAGCACGATTTGCCGCCCGTCATCATCGGTGCCGGGCCGGCAGGTGTGCGCGCGGCCGAAACCTTGCTGGCACACGGTCTCAAGCCCATCGTGCTGGACGAGGCGCCGCATGCAGGCGGCCAGATCTATCGTCGCCAACCCGATGGCTTTGCCCGCACCGCTGCAGAGCTGTACGGCACCGAGGCCGCGCGCGCGCGGGCGGTGCATGCCACCTTCGACCGCATCCGACCGCAGATCGACTATCACCCGCAAACGCTGGTGTGGAATGCGCAGCCCGATCTGCTCGACCTGCTGCACGTGCCCACGCGCGAAATCAGCAGCCTCGCCTGGCGCGATGTGATCGTGGCCACCGGCGCCACGGACCGCGTACTGCCCATCCCAGGTTGGACGCTGCCGGGGGTCTACACGCTGGGCGGCGCGCAAGTCGCGCTCAAGTATCAAGGCTGCGCGATCGGCGATGCCGTGGTGTTTGCCGGCACTGGACCCCTGCTGTACCTGGTGGCCTGCCAGTACGCCAAAGCCGGGGCGAACGTGGTAGCGGTCCTCGACACCGCACCCGCTACCGCGCGCTACAAGGCCGCGCCGGCCATGCTGGGCCAGCCTGCCGTCATGGCCAAGGGCGTGGCGCTGGTTGCCTGGCTCAAGCTGCACGGCATTCCCATGCACCACGGTGTGCGGCTGCTGCGTGCCGAGGGCGATGCGGCGGTGGAACATCTAGTGTGGCAAGACAGCGCCGGCCGCGAACAGCGCACTGCGTGCTCCGCCGTGGGCATGGGTTACGCCCTGCGGCCCGAAACCCAATTGGCCGATCTGCTGGGCTGCGCGTTCGAGTTCTCCACACTGCACCGCTCCCACGTGCCCCGCATCGACGCGATGCGGCGCAGCTCCGTGGCGGGCGTGTACCTGGCGGGCGATGGCGCGGGCATCATGGGCGCCGATGCCGCCGAGTCCTCGGGCGCGCTGGCGGCAATGGCACTGCTGCAGGACCGGCAAACCGCTATCGATACCGACCGCGTACGCCGTCTGCAAACGCGTTTGCAAAAGATCGAGCGATTCCGCCATGCGCTGGAAACGGCGTTTCCGTTTCCCGAAGATTGGGCTGCGCACGCCAGCGACGATCTGGTCGTGTGCCGCTGTGAGAACGTTACAGCCGGCACGCTGCGCCAGACGGCCACCGAGTGCGGTGCGCATGAACTGAACCGCCTCAAGGCGCTGTGCCGGGTGGGCATGGGCCGTTGCCAGGGCCGTATGTGCGGTGCAGCGGCAGCGGAAATCCTGGCGCACGTACGCTCCGTACCGCTGGCCCAGGTGGGCCGCCTGCGCGGTCAGGCACCAATCAAACCCTTGCCGCTGGATGTGACTGCCGTGGAGGACGAGCATGCGTGAGCAACTGGCGTGCGACGTGGCCATCATCGGCGGCGGCATCATGGGCAGCGCCACTGCGCTTTTCCTGCGCCAGCGTGGGCTGACGGTCACGCTGCTGGAGCGCGACCTGTGCGGCTCGCGCTCGAGTGGCGTCAACTTCGGCGGCGTGCGGCGCCAGGGGCGTGCCATCGCACAGTTGCCACTGGCGCAGCGCTCGCACCAGATCTGGGGGCGCCTCACCGAGTTGATCGGCACCGAGGCGGAATACGAACGCAGCGGACACTTCAAGATCGCCCGCAGCATCGCGGATATGGAATCACTGGCCGACTATGCCGAGCGCAGTCAGAGCTTCGGCCTTGGGTTGCAGTTGATCGAGGGCCGGGCCGCGCTGCAGAAGTATTTCCCGATGGGAGGCGATCAGATTGTCGGCGGCTCGCTGTGCCCGGAGGACGGGCAGGCCAATCCGCGTCTGCTGTCTCCCGCGTTTGCACGCGCCGCGCAGGCTGCCGGCGCCGATGTGCGCGAGCACGCGCCGGTGCTGTCGGTCGAGCACGACGGCGCACGCTTCGTCGTGCATGCGCGCCAGCATGATCGTGACCTGGAGATCAAGGCCCCCGCCCTGGTCAACTGCGCCGGTGCCTGGGCAGCGCAGTTTGCTGCGCAGTGGGGCGAACCCGTGCCCATGTTCACCATCCCGCCCACCATGGGCGTGACCGAACCCTTGCCCTTCTTCCTACCGTGGAGCCTGGGCGTGGAAGGCGGCGGCATCTACTGCCGCCAGGTGCGGCGCGGCAATGTGGTGTTCGGCGGCGGGCGCGGCTACCTGCTCGACGACCAGCGCGCGCGCTCGTCGCACGTGGCCATCCTGCGCCAGTTGCCGCAACTGGCTGCCCTGCTGCCGCAACTCAAGGGCGCGCACATCATCCGCACCTGGAGCGGCACGGAAGGCAACCTGCCCGACGACCAACCCGTGATCGGCGCCAGCGCCCGTCGCCCCGGCCTGTTCCATGCCTTCGGCTTTGCCGGTGCCGGCTTCCAGCTGGGGCCCGGCGTGGGCGATGTCATGGCCGAGCTGATTGCCGAGGGCCGCACCAGTACGCCGATCGAACCCTTTTCCATCCAACGTTTTCTGCATCCCGACGCTTGATGCAGCTTGATGCACTTGATGCCCCAGGAGATCACCATGCTTGTGAAACACGCGAAAACATCGTTCGTTGCAGCGGCTGCCGGTGCTGCGCTACTTGCAGCTGGCACCACCCACGCCGAAACCAAGACGCTGTACATCGGCATGAACGGCGGCAACATGGAACGTACCTACACGCAGTTCGTGTTCCCGCCGTTCGAGAAGGCCAACAACGTCAAGGTGGTCGTCGTGCCCGGCACTTCGACCGACATCCTCGCCAAGGCTCAGGCCACCAAGGGCAAGGCCCAGATGCACGTGATGACGCTGGATGACGGCGTCATGTTCCGTGCCATCGGCATGGGGCTGTGCGAAAAACTCAAGCCTTCGGCCAACCTGTCGGCGGTGCCCGCCATTGCCCACCTCAAGGGTGACTACGCCGTGGGCCTGTCGATGGGGCTGACGGGTCTCGCCTACAGCACCAAGATCTTTGCCGACAAGGGCTGGGCGCCGCCCACCTCGTGGGCCGACCTGGCGGACCCGAAATACAAGGGCAAAGTGGTGGTGCAGTCCATGCCGGCATCGTCGTTTGGGCTGGACGCCTTCCTGATGTTCAACCGGCTCAAGGGCGGCACGGAAAAGAACGTCGACCCGGCGTTCAAGGCGTGGCCCACCACGATTGGCCCGAACGTGGTCGAGTACATCCCCAACTCGTCGAAAGTGGTGGAGATGATGCAGGCGGGCGATGCCGCCGTGTTTCCCTACACGCTAACGCAGGTTGAGCTGATGAAGTCCAAGGGCATTCCCATGGAGTTCGTTGCGCCCAAGGAAGGCGCTGTCGTTCTGCTGACCGCGCAGTGCGTGCTGGCCAACAACCCGGATGCCGATCTCGCGCAGAAGCTGGCGGACTACCTGATCAGCCCCGAGGCACAGGCGCTCGCCATGGAAAACGGTTCCTACAATCCAGTCAATCCGAAGGCACCGCTCAAGGGCAAGGCTGCGGAAGAGCAGAACAAGATGAACGGCATTCTCAAGACGGCCGTTGCGCTGGACTGGGACGTCATCAATGCCGAGCGCCCGGAGTGGAGCAAGCGCTGGAACCGCGTGGTCGAGCGTTGATCGCCCGGCAAGCGCACACTGATTGATCAGTTGAATACGAAAGAACAGTAAGGATGGATGTATGGCAGATTCCCGCACACGATTGCAAACGGTACTGAACGCCCTGGGCCTGGACTTGAAGGCCTACGAAGGCACGGACTGGACGAGCCGCGCCCCACGCGACGGCTCCGTATTGGCCCGCGTCAAATCGCACACCGCCGAGCAGGCGCAGGCCGCCATCCAGAACGCGCACACGGCGTATCTGACGTGGCGCACCGTGCCCGCGCCGGTGCGTGGTGAGCTGGTGCGCCGATTGGGCGAGGTGCTGCGCACGCACAAGGCAGCGTTGGGCGAACTCGTATCACTGGAGGCAGGCAAGATCGCCTCTGAAGGCCTGGGCGAAGTGCAGGAGATGATCGACATCTGCGATTTCGCGGTCGGCCTGTCGCGGCAACTGCACGGACTGACCATCGCCAGCGAGCGGCCCGGGCACCGCATGATGGAGACCTGGCACCCAATGGGGGTGGTGGGCATCATCTCGGCGTTCAACTTCCCCGTGGCGGTGTGGTCGTGGAACGCGGCGCTCGCCCTGGTGTGCGGCAATGCCATCGTCTGGAAGCCGTCAGAGAAGACACCGCTGACCGCCATTGCGTGCCAGCACCTGATGCAACAGGTGGTGGATGCGTTCAATGCGGAGAAGCCGGGCGCCATTCCTGCAGGGCTGAGCCAGTTGCTGATCGGCGGGCGCGACGTGGGCGAAGCGCTGGTGGTCAGCCACCTTGTGCCGGTGGTCAGCGCCACGGGCTCGACCCGCATGGGCCGTCAGGTTGGTGTGAAGGTGGCGGAGCGCTTTGGCCGTTCGATTCTGGAGCTGGGCGGCAACAACGCGATGATCGTGACGCCCTCAGCCGATCTGGAACTGGCGGCTCGCGCAATCACCTTTGCCGCCGTGGGCACGGCGGGCCAGCGCTGCACGTCATTGCGCCGCCTGATCGTGCACCGCTCGGTGGCCGACACGCTGCTGGCACGCCTGGAAAAAATCTACCAGAGCATTGCCATTGGCGACCCGCTGGCCGACGGCACGCTGGTTGGCCCGCTGATCGACCAGGCCGCTTTCGATGGCATGCAACAGGCACTGGCACAGGCACGCGCTGAAGGCGGCACGGTGCTCGGCGGTGAGCGCGTGCATGAAGAACTCGGTGCCGATGCCTGGTACGTGCGCCCCGCGCTGGTCAAGATGCCCAAGCCGACCCACGTGATGCAAAGCGAGACCTTCGCGCCCATCCTGTACGTGGTGGTGTACGACGGCGACACCGACGAGGCGATCGCGATCCAGAACGGTGTGCCGCAAGGGCTGTCATCGGCCATCTTCACGGGCAGCCTGAGCGATGCCGAGCGCTTCATGTCGTCGGCGGGCAGCGACTGCGGCATTGCCAACGTCAACATCGGCACATCGGGCGCCGAGATCGGCGGCGCGTTTGGCGGCGAGAAGGAAACCGGCGGCGGCCGGGAATCCGGCTCAGACGCGTGGAAGGGCTACATGCGCCGCGCCACCAACACCATCAACTACAGCGGCGCGCTGCCGCTGGCGCAGGGCGTCCGGTTCGACGTGTGACAACCAGGCGGCGACGAGGTCGGCTGTCGCATCTCGTCGCCTTCCTACCGCTCAGCGCGGGGGGCGCGTCCGAAAGCGCTCCATGAAACCGCTGGCACGCACTCCAGGTGCTGGCGCAAGATCGCGCCTGCGGCCCCATGACAGGGTGGATCGCACCGAATGCGCAGGCAATACGCCCGCAGCCCGCACTCCGGCGACAGGCCGTTCGCAATCGCTTTCCTGTGCTTCAATGCAGTTCGACTGCAACACTGCACCCACATGAAGCGCTTCGACGACCTGTACCTCTTCACGCGCGTGGTGGAAGCCGGTGGCTTTTCCGCCGCCGAGCGCGCCACGGGCATCCCCAAGTCACGCCTCAGCCGCCGCATTGCCGAACTGGAAACGCAGCTCGGCACGCGCCTGCTGCAGCGGTCGAGCCATCGCGTGTCAGTCACGCCGGTGGGCGAAGCGGTGTATCGGCATGCGCGCGACATGGCCGATGCGTCGGCGGCCATCGAAGCACTGGCGGGTGCAGCGCGCAGCGAGCCTGCGGGGGTCCTGCGCGTGGGCACATCACCGCTGCTGGCCGAGACCTTGCTCGCCGGCTGGCTGGCCGAGTTTGCCGATGCCCACCCGAAGCTGCGCATCGAGCTGGACCTCTCCAACACCTATGTCGACCTGATCGAGCAACGCATCGACGTTGCCATTCGCGCGGCCACCGGGCCGTTGCCGTCGCGCGACGTGGTGGCGCGCCATCTGGCGGTCTCACCGCGTGTGCTGGTGGGCAGTCCCACGCTGCTTGCCCGTGTGGAAGCGCCAAGAACGCCGGCCGATCTCGACAACCTGCCGTGCCTTGGCCACGGCACGCTTGCGCGCAGCCGCGACTGGGTTCTGCAGGATGCGCGCGGCCATCGGCTGGCGCTGCCCGTCCGGCCACACTTTGCCGCCGACAACATCATCGCGTTGCGCGAAGCGGCCATCGCCGGGTTGGGCCTCGCCATCCTGCCGCAGCACTGCTGCCACGAAGCGCTTGTTAATGGCCGCTTGCAGACGGTGTTGCCGAACTGGACGCCCGAGCCGGCTGACCTGCATGCGCTGTACCCATCGCGCGCGGGTGTACCGCCGTCGGTGAAGGCGCTGGTGGCATTCCTGCGGGAGCGTTTTGCCAAGGAAACCACCATGCAGCCGATCCACTGAGGCTGGCCACTTACCTCACCACCCTGCCGAAAAAGTCGAGCATGCGCGCACCGATTTCCTCGTGGTGCGTCTCCAGCGCAAAGTGGCCGCTGTCGACAAAGTGCACTTCTGCATCCGGCAGATCACGCTTGAACGCCTCCGCACCGGGCGGAATGAAGATGGCGTCATTGCGGCCCCACACGGCCAGCAGAGGTGGACGGTGCGCGCGAAAGTACGCGTGCAGCGCCGGATACAACGCGACGTTGCTGGCGTAGTCCAGGAACAAGTCCATCTGGATGTCGAGCTGGCCCGCGCGGCCCAGGAAGTACTGGTCAAGCAGATAGCCATCCGGTGCCACGCGCGTTGGATCGGGCACGCCGTTCAGGTACTGCCATTGCGTCATCTCGTCGGAGACCAGCCCGTGCAGCTCCCGGCGATGTGCTTCGTCCGGGTTGGCCCAGTAGGCCTTGATTGGCGCCCACGGGCCCTCACCAAAGCCGTCCTCATAGCCATTGCCGTTTTGCGTGACGATGGCCGTGATGCGTTCCGGATGTGCCATCGCCAGGCGCCAGCCGGTCGGCGCACCGTAGTCGAACACGTAGATCGCATAGCGCGACAAGCCAATCGCTTGCGTGAAGCCATCCACCACGTGCGCAAGGTTGTCGAAGGTGTAGCGGAAGCCCTCTGGCGCCTGCGTCAAACCGAAGCCCGGCAGATCCGGCGCAACCACGTGATAGCGCCCGGCCAACTGCGGAATCAGGTCTCGGAACATGTGCGAGGCACTCGGGAAGCCATGCAACAGCAGCACGGTGGGCGCGTCGGCCGGGCCGGCCTCGCGGTAGAACACGCGCACACCCTCAACGTCTGCCATGCGATGGCGGACGGCGGTGGGGGCATAGGCATCAGCAACAAGATCGGCCGGGTGGGCTGGGGCGTTCATGACAGGGTTCCTGGTGAGATTTTGGGGAACAGCACCGCAGCCACTGTAACCAGTGAAATTATATTTTTAAAGTTACATGAAATTTTCCCATTGGTCGCATTCCGATCTGTGATGCAAAACAAAACGGGCACGCCGTGTGGCGTGCCCGCGTGGGGAGTCCTGCAGCAGGAAAACTCAGGTGAGCCGCTCAAGCGCCTGGGCAGCGATACGGCGCGTGATGACCTCGGCGGAGTCTTCCGTGGCCAGTTGGGCGCCCTGGCCCGACCACAGGTTGATGAAATCGCCCGAGCCGGTCGGCTCGGTCTTGGCGCGCAGCGGTGCCAGCGAACCACCGGCCGTCGGGAAGGCCGGCGCAAACGCACTCATCGGGCCAATCTCACGCATCAACCGGTTGACGATGCCGCGCGCCGGGCGACCGGTGAACACGTTGGTGAGGGCGGTATCCGCATCCGTGGCCCGTTTGAGTGCGGCGCGATGGATGGCCGACGTCTTCGCTTCGGGCGAAAGCATGTAAGCCGTGCCGATCTGTACCGCAGATGCCCCCAGGGCGAACGCCGCCACCACGCCCCGCGCATCGCCAATACCACCCGCCGCGATCACCGGCACGCGCACCGCATCCACCACCTGTGGCACCAGCGCAAACGTACCAACCTGAGACTCGATGGACGTGGTGAGGAACATGCCGCGGTGGCCGCCAGCCTCGTTGCCCATGGCGATGACGGCGTCCACGCCGCGGGCTTCCAGCCAGCGCGCCTCTTCCACCGTCGTGGCGGCAGCGATCACCTTCGCGCCGCTGGCCTTCACGCGCGCCTGCAGTTCGGGCGCCGGCAGGCCGAAGTGGAAACTCACGACTTCAGGCTTGATCTCTTCAACCAGGGCACAGGTTGCTTCGTCAAACGGCGCGCGATTGACGGCCGGCACCTGCGTGTTCAGGTCGATGCCGAGCTCCGCGTAGTACGGCGCCAGATGCGCACGCCACTTGGCCTCACGCTCCGGATCAGGCTGCGGCGGCGTGTGGCAGAAGAAATTCAGGTTGATCGGGCCGCGTACCGCCGCACGAAACTGCTCGACCTGCTGACGAATCTGGTCTGCACTCAGCATCGCGCAGGGGATTGAACCCAAGCCGCCCGCACGCGCCACGGCAATCGCCAACTCGGCACCACCCACGCCAGCCATGGGCCCCAGCACGATCGGCACATCAATGTTGAACAACGCCAGCACGCGGGCATCAGGCCATGCGCTCATGATCTTCTCCAGCAAGGGTCTTGGATGGAGACATGGTAATGCGGCTGCCTTTGCGCGCGATCCCGGTCGTGGTGGCTCATCCCTCGATGTAACTAGAATAATTTCTCTATATGGTTACAATTACAGCATTGACGCCGAAGCTCATCCCATGCCCCAGCCCGCCGCCGTATCGCCTGACTCACCCGCGCTGATCGCCGACCACCCGGTGCTCGACATGCTCAACACCATCGCCAATGTCGACGGCCAGCCACACGACTTCTGGCAGACCGATGAAGATGTCTCTGACTGGCTTGTGCGCGCCGGCTGGTTGACAGAACCGCTGGCCGGTGGCTACCCGCCCGGCGTGCTGCTGGCCGTGGCGCGGCATCTGCGCGAGGTGATCCGCACGCTGGTGGAGGCGCGCAAGGCTGGCCGCCCTGCAAGCGCGGATGCGCTCAACGTGTTCCTTCGGCAAGCGCCCAGCCACCCTGTGCTGGTATGGGATGGCGACACCCCGCGCGTGGATCGCCTGCGCCCCGCCGATTCCGTCGAACAGCGCCTCGCCCCGCTGGCCGAGGCCGCCGCCCACCTGCTGGCGGAAGGCGATTTCCAACTCGTGCGCGTGTGTGAACACCCGGAATGCACGCTGTGGTTCTACGACCGCACCAAGTCGCACAAACGCCGGTGGTGCAGCATGGCCGTCTGCGGCAACCGGCACAAAGTGGCGGAGTACCGCAAACGCCAGCAAGGCTGATCCCCAGTCGTTCCAACGCTGGAACGCCGCGTCGCTGCCACGCTGGCTGCGCGCGGGCCGGCCAGTTCGTAACCTGTTCTCCCGAAACATTGCCCTCTTTCAGGAGAACACCATGTCGCAAGCCCAACCCTCCTCGCAGCGCCTGGCCGGCCGCACGGCCATCGTCACCGGCGGTTCGCGCGGCATCGGCGCAGCCGTTGCACGTCGGCTGGCCGCCGATGGTGCTCGCGTGGCCGTGGTCTATCGCAGCAACAGCAACGAAGCCAATGCGGTGGTCGAGTCCATCCGCAAGACCGGCGCAGAAGCCATTGCCGTACAGGCCGACGTGGCCGACGCCGCCTCCGTCAACACGATGGTCACCACGGTGCGCGAAGCCTTTGGCGCCATCGACATCCTCGTCAACAACGCGGGCATCCTGGAAGGCCAGCCGGTAGGGGAGATCGATCAGACGTCGTTCGACGCGCAGTTCCGCACCAACGCCTTCTCGGTCATCCTCGTCACCCAGGCGGTGCTGCCACACGTGCCGGCACGCGGCGGGCACATCGTGAATGTGTCGTCGAGCCTGGTATATCGGCCGCGCGCGGGGCTGGCGGTGTACGCCGCAAGCAAGGCAGCCGTCGACGGGCTCACGCATGCCTTTGCCATCGAACTGGGGCCGCGCAACATCACCGTCAACGCAGTAGCACCGGCGCTCACACGCACCGATATGACCGCGCCAATTCCCGATGAAGTGAAAGACCGCATGCGCGAATCGACCCCGTTGGGCCGCCTGGCCGAGCCGGAGGACATTGCAGACGCCATCGCCTTCCTCGCCTCAGACGATGCACGCTGGATCACCGGCCGCACACTCAAGACGGACGGCGGCTTCATCTAAGAAGCCCACTGAAACGGCCATACCCCGAGCCCATGCACCCAGACGGTTTGGCCGTACCCTGCCCTATGCGGCGCCTTGAATTTTTGTGGGCGGGCGGAAAAAAGAAGGAGGCTGTCTGAGCGCAGCGAGTTTGTCTCCTTCTCCGCCCGGTCACGGAAATTCAAGGAGTGGGTCGCCGCATCGGGCGCGCCTTTCTTTGCTTACTTTCTTTGGCAAGACAAAGAAAGTGAGTCGGCCCCGGCAGGGGACGAAACACCAGCGCACCACCACCGCCAGTAAGCCCGATCCGCGCCCGCAGAACGCAGGCGCGGCACTCGCATCTACATTTACTCAGCCAGTTGCTTAACGAGGCGATACAAGAACTCACGCCCGTCATATAGGCGCGCGATCTCGATACGCTCATCCAGACCGTGCGTACGCAGATCAGCCGGCTCGGTAAACAAACCCGACACGCCATACATCGGAATACCGGCATTGCGCATAAAGCGGCTATCGGTAGCGCCCGTGCTCATCGCTGGGATGACCGGCACATTCCACATCTGCTGCGTAAGCGCATCGACCGTCTTCACCAGATCACCGTTAAGCGGCGAAGCCGGGCTCGCGAGCGGCTTGTTGATGTAGCGCACGGCAATTTTGTCATTGCCAATTACCTGCTTGAGCTGACGATCAATGTCGGCCGGATCATCATGCGGCAGGATGCGGCAATTGACGGTTGCCTTGGCCGATTGCGGCAGCGCATTCTCCGCATGACCAGCGTTGACCATGGTGGCAACACACGTGGTGCGCAGTTGCGCGTTGTAGAACGGAATGGCCGACAGACGATCAATCGCCGCCTGATCCGGCTTGCCGGTACCGACCGAGCGCATGTCGTCCGCCAGCTGCCCCGTCGCCAGCGGCGCGCTGCGTGCGAAGTAGGTCTGCGTCACGTCCGCCAGCTTGACGGGAAACTGATACGCGCCCAGCCGATCCAGCGCTGCCGACAGCGCGTACACCGGGTTCGTCTTGGTCGGCACCGAGCTGTGGCCACCCACATCACGCACTTCAAGCTCGTACGTCGTGTACATCTTCTCGGCCACCTGAATGCGGTGGAGCACCGGCTTGCCGCCACGCAGCTCACCGCCACCGCCTTCGTTGATGCCGAATTCGGCCTTCACGAGTTCGGGCTTGTTGTTGACGATCCAGTACGCACCATTGCTCGGCACGTCGCCGCGCTCTTCGTCGGTGGTCAGCGCCAGGATGATGTCGCGCGAGGGCTTGAAGCCCTCCTGCTTGAGCTGCCCCAGCACGGAGACAAACGCCGACGCCATCGCCTTGTCGTCAATCGAACCGCGTGCGGTGAAGTAGCCATCGGTCTCTTGCAGCTTGAACGGATCGGTCTTCCAATCCTCACGCTTGGCTTCCACCACGTCGATGTGGGCCAGCAGCAGGATCGGCTGCTTCGCACCGGTGCCCTTGTAGCGCAGTACCAGGTTGCCCTTCTTCGGGAAGGGCTCGATCACCTGCATGTCGGAAGCGGCAAAGCCCGCGTCGGCCAGGCGCTTTTCCATGGCACGTGCGGCCTGGGTGGTGTCACCCACCGAATGCGTCGTGTTGATTTCGACCAGCTCTTTGTAGATGTCGTGGTAGCGCTGCTGCTCGGGCGTGAGCGTGGTGGGCGCGGGCTTGCTGGCGGGAATGGTCTGAGCGATCGCCCCAGCGCTGCATGCCAGTACGGCAGCAGACACAAGAGCGCGAACAGAAACACGACGACACTGGAAACGCATGACACCTCCGAATAATCGTTATGAGTGCACCGCATAAAAAAAGCGGGGCCGACCCAAAGGTCGACCCCGCAGTGTAGCGCCGCGGCAGCCAGATCGCTGCCGGGGCAAACCATCGGGAAATGGTGCGTTACATCGCCACGCGGAACACCGCCACAGCGCGGCGCAGCTCGTCAGCCTGCTCTTCCAGCGCCTGTGCGGCAGCAGCTGCTTGCTCAACCAATGCGGCGTTCTGCTGCGTCACGTCGTCCATCTGCGTGACGGCTTCGTTGATCTGCTCGATGCCGCTGCTCTGCTCGGCCGAGCCCGCGCTGATCTCACCCATGATGTCAGTCACGCGCTTCACCGCCACGACGATCTCTTCCATCGTCTTGCCGGCACGCGCCACCAGGTTCGAGCCCGAATCCACACGCGTGGCGGAATCCTCGATCAGCGATTTGATTTCCTTGGCAGCACCCGCGCTGCGCTGTGCCAGCGTGCGAACTTCACCGGCCACCACGGCAAAGCCGCGGCCTTGTTCACCCGCACGTGCAGCTTCCACTGCAGCATTCAACGCCAGGATGTTGGTCTGGAACGCGATGCCCTCGATCACCGCGATGATGTCGGTGATCTTGCGCGACGATTCGCTGATCTCGCCCATCGTTGCCACCACGTCCTGCACCACGGCACCGCCCTGCACGGCGATCTCGGAGGCGCTCACTGCCAGCGTGCTGGCCTGACGGGCGTTGTCGGCATTCTGCTTCACGATGCTGGTCAGCTCTTCCATGCTGGAAGCGGTTTCTTCCAGCGAGCTGGCCTGCTCTTCCGTACGTTGCGACAGGTTGGTGTTGCCGGCCGCAATCTGCTGCGTGGCCGAGGCGATCGACTCGCTGCCACGGCGCACCGTCACCACGGTTTCCTTCAGCTTGGCCTGCATCTGCTGCAGACCTTCCATCAGTTTGCCCATCTCATCACGTGAGTGGATACGCACGTCGGTGGTCAAGTTGCCGCCGGCAATCTCACGGAAGTGCACCAGCATCTCTTCCAGCGGGCGCGAGATGGCACGCGAGAGCACGACGTAGCAGCCGGCCGCCAGCGCAAGGCCCAGGGCAATGACGATACCGAATGTCCACAGCAATCCGCTGAAGAAGGATTGCGATGCCGCGTAGGCCGCTCCGGCCACCTCTTCTTGAATCGTGTTCAGACGGTCGGACTGTTCGGCGTAGGTGCGGTACTGCCCGGGAATCTTGTCCGTCACGAGTGCGCGGGCAGCATCCTTGTCGCCCCGCTTGATGGACTCGATGGCCGCGGCGATGCTTTCCTTGATGAGGGTTCGCTGCTTGCCTGCCTCACCCGCCACGCGCTCCTCTTCCGGCGTGGAGAATGGCAGCGCTAGGTAGCTCTTCCACCCTTGCTCGCTTGCATCCACATTTTTACCGACCGAGCTGATAGCGTCAGCCGTCTTGCCAGGATCCGTGTCGAGAATGGCGCGATCCAGCGAGGTGCGCGCCTGCGCCAGCTTGGATTCCGCCCGGCCCAGCATGCGCGTGGACGGCAGGTTGTTGGAGAAGGTTTCCTTGAGCGCCGCGTTCGAGCGCAGATTGCCGACCAGCCCCAGCGCACCGACGCCCGCCAGGAATACAGCCAGAACAAACAGCACCAGCGCCAGCCGGGCCTTGATGGAGAGCGTCTTCATATCCGTCGCTAGAAATTTTGTGGGGCAGAAACCGATTCCTCTGGGGGATTCGAGTTCAACAAAATTAACGACAGATGCTCATCAAACTTTAACCACATCCCGAGGGTTTCCCCGAGGAACAACGCCCCGCGCGCGTCTTGGGTCAAGCCAGCATGCGCTCCATCAGCGCGTTGTCGAGTAATACACCGCGCCGCGTAACGGTCTGGCGCGCGACCACGGCAAACCCGTTACGGGCGAAAAACGGCTCAGCGCTCAAACTCACGTGGGCTTGCACGCGCGTCATCCGGCGTTGCGCGGCCAGTTTGAGGATGTGGTTCATCAGGCTCTGGCCGACGCCCTGCCGCGCATGCGCAGCGGCCACGAAGAAGTGGTCGATATAGCCATTGGCTTGCAGGTCGGCGTAGCCCACGGGTTGTCCGTCGATCTCCGCCACAAAAGGCTGGATGCGGCGGATGCGCTCGGCCCATTGCCCGGCATCGTAGTGGGTGGGCGCCCAGGCTTCGAGTTGTTCGGGGCTGTAGCGCCCGGCAGCGATCTCATGCACGGCGGAATGGAAGACCGCGTGCAGGGCTGGTTCGTCACCAAGGCGGAAGGGGCGAATCAGCACGATGCTGTGAGTAAGCTCAAGCCCAGTAAGCAGAAGAACGAATTGAAAATTTTTCCCGCGAGCCACAAACCGGTGGCGGAAATCACTACTAGCAAGAAGGCACCTAGAAACGAGCTATCCAGGATGTACTTGAAGAGCACCATGCAAACGAAGGGTGCGACGATCACAGCAGGGGATCCGATTACCAGCACACACGCGTAGCACGCGATCAAGGCAAGCACCAATGCCAAAGCAGAACGCGGCATCGTCGCACGCTCTGCACCGACGGCCTGGGCCCCAAACCAAACCGGCACGGTTGCCACCGCAACAAACCCGGCCGCCCAAACCCCCAGCGGCAAACCCAAAATGTGCGAAGTCGCCACAACTCCCCCTCTTTTTATTAGTTAATAGGCGAGGCGATTATGCCCGGGGCGGTTCTGGAATTATTAAGTCAACCTTACTGACCGGCATACGGCAAATCCATCGACGCTAATACGTCCTTGATGTGCTGCGCCGCTTGTTGGGCGTTCTGCGCAGCCGGCACAGGCGGTTGCTGATCCGTCGACAGATTGCGCACGTGGTCATCAATGCTGATGCCCGTGCCCAGCGGCGCCAGCATCGCCGCTGATTCGTGCATGGCCCACTGGAAATCGTTGAGCGGTGCGTTACGCGCGGCCTGCAGACCGGCTGGGTCGGCAACCATGGGGCGGGCGACGACGGGGTCCCGGTTGTCATCGGGTGCAGTCAGCTCCAACACCTGGGCGAGGTCCGGCGCACTGGCATCGCGTGCAGTGAGCGGTGTCTGAATGTTGTAGCGGTTGCGCAGCGTCTTGATGATGGCGGTGTGGTCGTATGGCTGCGCCACCGTCGAGCGGAAGATCGTGCCCTTGGGAATCCACGGCGATACCACTACCGCCGGCACACGCACCCCCAGCCGGTCAAACGCGAAGAGCTGCCCCGGCTGCGGCGGGCTGGGCGGCACGGCAGACGGCGGCGGCACGTGGTCATAGCAGCCGCCATGTTCGTCAAAGGTGACGACCAGCAGGGTCTGGTGCCACTGCGGCGAGGTGCGCAGCGCGTTGTACACCTGGGCGACCAGCGCATCGCCATAGCCGATATCGTGCGGCGGGTGCATGTCATTCGGCCAGTTGAGATCGGCAAAGTAGCGCGGCTCGATAAAGCTGTACGAGGGCAAGTTGCCGTTGGCGGCATCGTCCAGAAAATCGTCGAACAGGTGGAAGTGGTCCAGATGCATCCACAGCCGCGTGAGCGTGAGCGACTGCGCAAAGTCGTGGTAGTAGACACGCCAGTCGTCCGGCACCACACCATCCAGCGCGTTGAACAGCGTCGGCATCAGATACGGAAAGTGCACGGGCGAGTTGTTCGGATAGCCGTGCGCCGTGCCGGTATGCACGAAGAAGCGGTTGGGCCACGTCTGGCATGGCGCGGAGGCAAACCACGCGTCGCTCACGGCGTAGTTGCGTGCCAGCGTGGACAGCGCCGGCACCTGGTCCGACGTGAAGAAATGCATGATGTCGCGCGGGTCACCGCCGTTCTTGGCGTAGTTGGTGGTGAAACCCTGCATGGCGGGCGTCTGCCCCAGCGGGGTTTGCGCGCCAAAGAGTTGCTGGTTGATGTCGGTGAACAGCTCGCCCGGATCGGGGCTGGGCAGCGTCATCACGTTGGGTGGCGCTGGGGTGGTCCACACGCGGATGGGGTCACCGCTGCCGTCGGGGTTGGTCTCGGTGCCGGAGAGCCCGTCAAACTCGGCGCTCTTGGGATAGAGCGTGCCGAACAGGTTGTCGAATGACCGGTTTTCCAGCATCAGCACGACCACGTGCTGGATGACGCTCAAGCCTGCCATGATGGCCCCCTCGTCTCGTTGTGCGGTGGCCGCCATATCCAGGCCAGGGCGACCTGCGGCTCACTATAGAAAGAAACGAAGGGGACTGGCGCCGCGTCTCTACCCACGTACCGCCGGCAGCACTCGCCACGCAATCAGTGCACTGAGCGCCGTCACCAGCCACACCACTGGCCACGACGACCACGCCAGCACATGCGGCAGGCACAGCGACGTCACCCCGAGCGCAGTAAAGGCGCCGGTATTGCCCAGGCCCAATGCCGTGCCGGCGCGCTGCACACCAGCCATCGTCGCCATCTCCGTAAAGCCCACACCATGCCACGCCGACACACTGATGCCGGCAACCACGATGGCCGCCACCAATGCCGCACGCATGATCGACAGATCGATCGGCAGCGCAGCCGTGGCCCATGCCACGCCGGCCAGCACGACGAACAACACCACACTCAGCCGGGCGCAGGCCAGCAGGTATGCACGGCGATTGCCGTGGCGATCCGTCCAGCGGCCGCTCCACACGCGCATGACCGCCGCGCCACCCTGCACCGCGGCCATCGTCAGGCTAAGCGTCAGCACGTTGGCGTGCGCAAAATCCCGCAGGAACACCGTGGCGAAGGCAACAACCGCCCCTTGCGGCACGCATAGCAGGCCAATGGCCAGCGCCATGCGCCAGAGCATCGGATCGCCGAGCGGGCCACGTCCGGTGTCGGCGGCGGCGGTCTTGGCGGTGGTGGTCACGATGTCCGGTGCCTCGCGCACCCACAGCCACGTCAACACCGCCGTCAACGCGCAGGCTACCGCCAGCACGCCGTACACCACGGCAAAGCCAGCGTGTGCAGCCAGGCTCGGCAACACCAGCGCACCAATGCCACCACCCAGCGGCACGGCAGTCTGGCGGATGCTCATGGCGAGACCACGCTCACCCTCACGGAACCAACCCATGACCGCGCGGCCGCTGGACCCATTCACGCTGCCGCCCAGCAGGCCGACGCTCAGCATGCCAGCCGCCAGCCACGTCAGCGGCGGCACGCTGCCATGCATGGGGGCCACGAAACACGCCATCACAAACAGCGCCAGCGCCGTCAGCCCGAGACCCGCCAGCAGCACGGCACGGTCACCCCAGCGGTCGGTCAGCAGGCCCCACGGCAGCTCGCTGATGGCAATGCCCAGCCCCAGCAGCCCCAGCGCGATGCCCAACTCGGCATTGCCCAGGTGATACGCCGAGCGGATGAACACCGCCGTGGTCGGGATGCCCGAAAACGCGGCAGAAAAGCTGGCATTGGCGGCCACGCCCACCCCCAGCACCTTCCAGCGGTGATGGCGTGAACGTTGGGCGGAACCAGCGGATGACAGCGCAACGGTGGTCATGATCGACTCTCCAGCAGTGCATTTGACAGGCGCAGTCTGGCGGAGGAAGATCCGTCTCAAATGTCGTTATTCCCTCATTTCAAGACATCATGCGCAGAATCGGCTTTCTGGTGTTTCCGGGCTGCAGCCTGCTGGATTTCACAGGCCCGCTGACCGCCTTTGATGTGGCCAACCGCCTGGCGCCGCAACCGGCCTACCGGATCGACGTACTGTCCGAAGATGGCGTACAGGTGCGGAGCGCGCCCGGCCTCGTCATGCAGACACAGAAGCTGGACGACCCGGCCTTCGACACGCTGATCATTTCGGGCGGCAACGGCCCGCGTGAGGACACGTTTTCCGCCACGCTGATCGCGTTCGTGCAGGAAGCCGCACAGCATTCGCGGCGCATGACGAGCGTGTGCTCCGGTGCGTTCGCGCTGGCCGCTGCGGGGCTGCTGGACGGCCGCCGCGCCACCACACACTGGCGTGTGGCCGCGCAATTGCAGCGGCGCTATCCGCACGTTCAGGTGCAAAGCGATCACATCTTCATCCACGACGGCCCGGTGTGGACGTCCGCCGGCATCTCGTCGGGCATTGACCTGGCGCTCGCACTCATCGAAGAAGACCTGGGTGTTGAAGTCTCCCGCGCGGTAGCGCGTGAGCTGGTGGTGTATCACCGGCGGCCGGGTGGGCAGTCGCAGTTTTCTGCGCTGCTGGAACTGGACCCGGCATCGAGCCGCATTGCGCGTGCGTTGAGCTATGCACGCGAGCACCTGCACGAAACGCTCGATGTGGATCGCCTGGCGGAAGTGGCGCATCTGAGCCGCCGGCAGTTCGATCGTGCCTTCGCGGCCGAGACCGGCCAGACGCCCGCCAAGGCGGTCGAAAAGCTGCGCGCGGAAGCCGCCCGGCCGCGCGTGGAATCCGGCGATGAATCCCTGGAACAGGTAGCCCGCGCCGTCGGCTTTGCTGATCCGGAACGCATGCGGCGCGCGTTCATCCGTGTGTTCGGGCAGCCGCCGCAGTCCGTGCGGCGTGGTGGGCGCTCAGCGCGGTCACAACTGGCGGCGTAAGACTTGCTGGTCACTGCAAACCCGCTACCCTAACGCGCTCAGCATCAACGCTTTTTGCCTCACCCTATGTCCACCGACACCACCCTGCCCCTGCTCTACAGCTACCGCCGCTGCCCGTACGCCATGCGTGCGCGCCTGGCGATGCTGCAGGCCAACCGGCGCTTCCAGACGTTTGAAATCGTGATGCGCGACAAGCCCGCCGCGCTGCTCGCGCTGTCGCCCAAGGGGACGGTGCCGGTGCTGCATCTGCCCGATGGCGGCGTGCTGGAAGAGAGCCTGGACATCATGCGCTGGGCGCTCGAATCGCCCGACCTCGAAGGCTGGTGGAGCCGCGCCCAGACTGACGACAACCTGGCGCTGCTGCGCACCAACGATGGCGACTTCAAACGCCTGCTCGACCGCTACAAATACCCTGACCGCTATCCGGAAGATGGGCAACCGCGCGAGGCCGTGCGCGCGCAGGCCGTGGCCGCGCTGCTGACCCCACTGGAAGCGCGATTCCAGGCACAGCGGTATCTTGGCGGCGCAACACCGTGCGCGACAGACTTGGCGATCTTTCCGTTCGTGCGCCAGTTTGCGGCGGTGGAGCCGGATTGGTTTGCAGCGCAGCCCATGCCCGCGCTGCAGGCTTGGCTGGGGGGTTGGTTGGGCAGCCGCCTGTTCGAGGTCTGCATGACCAAACAGCCCGTACAGGCCGCTGCCGTGTTTCCCGAGTTTCAGCCACTCACCTGACCCACCCACGCGGAGGCATTCATGAGCGCAAGCAACATGCAGGATCTGGCACCGGACAGCACCGCAGCACGCGTCGCCCTGTGGCGCGCCTTGCATGTTGAAGTCGACGCACCGCCGCATGTGCTGGAAGACAACGTCGGCCTGCAGTTGCTCGCACCCGAGCCCGGCTGGCAACAGCGCGGCGACATGCATCCGGAGTTCACACGCCCTTTTCGCGCCTCCATCGTGGCGCGGGCGCGCTTTATTGAAGACCTGGTCGTCGAGCAGGCTGCGCGGGGGCTGAGCCAGTACGTCATCCTGGGTGCGGGGCTCGACAGCTTTGCGCAACGCAGGCCGGACGTTGCGTCGCACCTCAAGGTGTTCGAAGTGGATCAGCCCAACCCCCAGGCATGGAAACGCCAGCGCCTGGCCGACCTTGGCTTTGGCGTGCCCGATTGGCTGCGCTTTGTGCCGGTTGATTTCGAAGCGGGCGGATCCTGGCAGGCAGGTCTTGCGGCGGCAGGCTTTGATGCGGGCAAGCCCGCCGTCGTCGTGTCGACGGGCGTGAGCATGTATCTCACCAAAGAGGCGAATGCGGCCACGCTGCGCGAAGTGGCGACGCTGGCACCAGGGTCAGTGCTGGCGATGACGTTCCTGCTACCGCTGGAAATGGCAGATCCCGACGTGCGCCCCGGGCTGGAGATGGCCGAGAAAGGTGCACGGGCCAGCGGCACGCCCTTCATCAGCTTCTTCACGCCACCGCAAATTCAGTCGCTGGCCCGTGAAGCCGGTTTCAGCAAGGCAGAGCACGTTTCTGCAGCTGCGCTGACCGAACGCTACTTTGCCGACCGGACCGATGGCTTTCGCCCGCCGAACAACGCAGAGGAGTTGCTCGTCGCAACGGTCTAGCCGCGTGTGGACTACCGTTCGTGCACAGGCCCCGGCAGCGCCTTCAGGCCGATCCACAACACCCCGATCACCATGTTGATCGGCACGCTGAGCGCACTCGGTACGTAGAACACCGCCGACAAGCCGGGCGTCTTGAGCCCCAGCTCAACCAAACCGCCCAGGGCATAACAAAGTAGTCCACACCAGAGCCAGCGGCGCATATAGGCCAGCAGCCAGTGCGCATGTGCCTTGTTGAAACGCCACGCTGCCGAACGCTCGAACAGGTTGCCGTGGCTGGCATCCTTGAACAGCCAGCCGAAGAAGAAGTAGCGATACAGCAGGGTGCGAAAGGCAAGCTCTTGCATGACGACTCCTTCACCCGTTGCCCCGTGAGCCCAATCCGTTCCAGCGTATCAAGGAATCGCCAACTTTGAAGCCGATTCTTTGCGGCCGACACGGCTAAATACCGGGCGGTTCGGCCGGATGGTCCGATGCGCAAAACGCCTCACCTGCCCACCTTACCCATGCCAACGCTCCGCCACTTCACGGGGCGTTTTGTATGCGTTTGTATCTGCCGCCTACCGCGATACGTGCCCTGACAGAAAGGGGGGCTGGGCGCTACGTGCGTGATACGTCCGCCGTCTTAAATGCGTCTCGTGGCCCGGCGCCGAACGCAAGCAAAGCGCTCTCCGGCCGCGCAATCCCAATGCAAACCCTCTCTCCAAGGAACACGATCATGACCCGCATCGAGAACGTGCTGTACACCGCCAACGTCCACGTGACCGGTGGCCGCGACGGCCAGGCGCAGAGCAATGACGACCGCCTGAATCTGAAGCTCTCGCCCCCGGGCAGCAGCGGCCGCGGCACGAACCCGGAGCAACTGTTTGCTGCAGGTTGGTCCGCCTGCTTCATTGGTGCGATGGGCCGCGCGGCCAGCCAGATGAAGATCAAGCTGCCGGCAGACCTGGCACTGGATACGGAAGTGGACCTGGGCACCACCGACGATGCGTACTTCCTGCAGGCCCGCCTGAACGTCAGCCTGCCGGGTCTGGACCGCGAGGTTGCGCAGGCCGTGGTGGAAGCCGCACACCAGCTCTGCCCGTATTCGAAGGCCACGCGCGGCAACATCCATGTCGAACTGAATCTGGTCTGACGCAGTCCACCGCCAGCCCGGTGCGATCGGGCTGGCTACCGCTCCCAACCTTTCACAGGCTAGAGATCATGCGCACCTATTTACGCGCCGCCCTGGTGGCGATTGCCATTGGCGCGGCCTACTTTGCTGCCACCGGCGCACGCGCCTACAGCCCATTCAGCGCACCTGCGGCCAACGGCACTGCTGCCCCTGAGTTCACCGGCATTGACCAATGGCTGAACTCCCAACCGCTCACCATGCGCAGCCTGCGCGGCAAGGTGGTGCTGGTCGATTTCTGGACGTACTCGTGTATTAACTGCATTAACACGCTGCCATACGTGAAGCAGCTGCACGAGAAGTACAAGGATCAAGGGCTCGTTGTGGTGGGCGTACACACGCCCGAGTACCCGTTCGAGAAGTCGACTGCGAATGTGCAGGCCGCGCTCAAGCGCTTCGACATCCGCTATCCGGTGGCGCAGGACAACAGCTATGCCACATGGACGGCCTTCAACAACCAGTACTGGCCAGCCCAGTACCTGATCGATGCCGATGGCCGCATCGTCTACCAGCACTTCGGCGAAGGGCGCTATGCCGAAACGGAAGCTGCCATCCAGAAGCTGCTGGCGGAACGCAAGCCGGCACAACCTGCACGTTGACGCCATCACCCCGAGGGGCCCGACCCCTTGGGGTGTGGCGGAATACGCCACCACGTGAGCACCACTGCCAGCAGGAACGCGACGTAGCTCACGGCAAACACCCACAGTGGCAGATCGTAGTAAAGCAGCGCGCTCACCCAGCGCTGGATGAAACCGCTTGAGCCGGCTGACCCGGTGCGCAGCCGATCCTCCAGCACTGTGAGCGGACATGGCACATCAAGCACCGCCAGCCCGGCAACGATGCTGATGGCCGTGAGATGCACAAAGCGGAACACGCGATTGCGCGCCCAACTGCGCTTGCGCGCTCCACCAACCCAGATGGCAACGAGCCCGCCGACAATGAACACGACGAGCAACGCGTGCAGCACGAGCACTGCATCGGCCAATGCAGTCATGGCATCTGGCCCTTGGGTGGCTTGGGTGGGAAGGTACGTCCAGCCTAACGCCGAAAGTCGTCAGGCGGGCATTCGGCTTGAATCGGCACCGGAGGCAAACCACTGCTCCACGATGGATTGCCCCTGCTGCATGCCGGCAGAGATAGCCTCATCGGCCGAATCGAAATCGGCAGCGGTGTGATGAAAACGCTGGAGTTGCGGATAGGCGAGGCTTTCACCTTTCGGTGCGCAGACGAACCCGGTGTAGGCGTAATGGAAGCGGGCACCGCGCCCCAGCACCGCAAGCACATGCACCGAGCAGCCGCGAAACTGCTGAATCGCCCAGGCCTGCATCCTTCCTCCTGCGAAGTTTCAATGCAGGCATTCTCAGCGCAGAGGGAAGCGGTGCGCAACGTGACCTTGCTTCAATCACATATGTGACAAATTTATGTCATCACCGCATGCGCGGCGGCGGGCATCTTCTCACCCGCCGCTCAGCGCACACCGGGTTGGCTCAGCTCGCCAGCTTCTTGAACGTCTCCAGCACGGCATCGCCCTTGAAGGGCTTGACGATCCAGCCCTTCACGCCAGCCGCCTTGCCGCGGTCCTTCATGGCCGGGCTGCTTTCCGTGGTCAGCATGATGACGTTGACCGTCTTGTTGCCCAGCTCGCCGCGCACCTTCTCGACCATGGTCAGGCCGTCCATGTTGGGCATGTTCACGTCGCTGATGACCAGTTTCAGGCCGGGGTTGGCCTTGATCTTTGCCAGGCCGTCCTTGCCGTCCACGGCGGTATCCACTGCCAGCCCGTTCTTCTTCAGGAAGCCGGCCACTTCGTCGCGCACCGTGCTCGAATCGTCGACCACCAGAATCTTGCTCATGGGTTTTTCCTCTTTCTCAAGCTGAATCAAAACAATTCCAGTTCACCGCTGGACTCGACCTCGTCACGCACGTCGGCCACGAAGTTCAGCGGTGCATGGGTGCACACACACACCGTTGCGGCTACCCGCACAGCGTCATTGATCGTGACCGTGTAGGCGGCCATGTACCCCGGCTTGAGCGCGTCCAGATACGGCAGGCAGCGCGCGCTCACTACATAGGGCGTCGACATGCCAAGGTCCGGAAACACTTGCAGCAACTCCTGGTTCACCGCCCCGCAGCACAGGTTGCCGATCTCCAGGCAAGCCTCGTCAAACGAGCGACCCGGCGCCTCGCCTGTGTAGTACGCCCGCGTGTTGTCTTCATCGTCAAAACGCAGCACCAGCAGCAGGCGAAATGCGATGGACGAGATGGTCAGGATCATGGCCTGCTCGCCGCCAACGGCATCGCCCTGGGGTGCGGTGACCACATCGCAGGTGTCTTCCGCATGCAGCGCGAGCCTGCTGCGCGCGGCCTTGCGGAAGATGCGGTCGAAGCTGTCTTGCGCGTTACTGCTGATCACGTCGTACCTACCTGATGGCCTAGTGAAGCTGGGTTTGAAACTGGTTGGCCAGCGCCTCGACGCTCGACAACGACGCCGTGATCATCTTCCCGCCTGCCTGAATGTCCTGGAACGTGGCGGTGGTGGTCAGATCATTAAGGTGCAGGCTGTTGCGGTAGCTCTTGGAGAGTTCCTCCGAGCGCGCCGCAAGCGAACGCACCTCGCTGGCAACCACGGCAAAGCCACGCCCCGCCGTACCCGCACGCGCCGCCTCAATGGAGGCATTGAGCGAGACGATCACCACATGGCGCACGATCGACTGCAACTCCTGGTTCTTGGCGTGCATGTCGTGGTTCTGTTCCATGAGCGAGATCATCTGCTCGTGCCAGCGCTCGAAGGTCAGCGCCAGGCCGCGCAGGCGTGCTGCCTCGTCGGTAATCTGCCGGGCGCGGCTGGCCCATTGCTCCTTGGCCTCTGCGGCTGACTGCAGCTCGGTGCGCAACTGCTCAACAAGCTCTGCCTGATCGGATGCGGCGCTCTGCATCTGCGCGACAGTGGCTTCCAGCGTCTGCACCTCGCGCGTGCCGGCTTCCACTTGTGCGGTGTGTTTCGCCAAATCACTCGACAGTGCGGCGATGCGGTGTTCGGCGTCGCCCAGCGTGCGCATCAGCGCGTTGACCCGGCGTTGCTGTGCCATCCATGCCAGCACACCCAGCACCAATCCGCCGGCCAGCGCGGCCAGAACAATCGATCCCATCACGACGCTTCCTTATCCATATCCAGATGCACATCCGGCTGACCGCCGAGTGCCGCGTTCACGCTGTCCACCGCAAAGCGCTCGGGCAGGCAGACCACAGTCTGGAACTGGCGGAACGCTGCGCCCTTGTGGTCATCGGTAAAGCGCAGCTCGATGCGGCCCTGCTCGCGCTTGAGGAACTCCAACACGGCATCCATGCCAACGCCGCGGCCGGAGATTTCCGTCACCGTCTCGGCGGTCGAGAAGCCGGGGCGGAAGATGAACTGCGCGATGTCCTCATCGCTCGGGCGCTCTTCCGCGCCAATCCAGCCGCGCTCCACGGCGATGTTGCGGATGCGATCGAGCGCCAAGCCACGGCCGTCGTCACACAGCGTGATCTGCAGCATGCCCTGGTCGACACCGACTTCGAGGTGGATCGTGCCGGCTGCCGGCTTGCCGAGCGCAGTGCGCACGTCGGGCGTTTCGATGCCGTGGTCGATCGAGTTGCGCAGCAGGTGCGTGAACACGTTCTGTAGGATGCCGCCGGCTTCCGTGCGCACGCGGTAGCCGTTGTCGTCGATGCGCACGGCGGCCGGTTCTTTGCCCAGCTCCTTGGCGAGCGACGGCAGCGATTGCAGCACGCCCGACAGCATCTCATCCACCGTTTCGCTGCCCAGCAGACGCAGCAGGTGGTAGACAGAATCACGCATCGAGACCAGCTCGTACAGGCTGCCCGGATTGGCCGATTCCAGCAGGCGCAGGCTTTCTTGAATGCGCGACATGGCGTCCGGCACCACCTGCACCGCACCGCCCTGGGCTGCGCCACCCTTTCGGCCCAGCTTGCTTTCGTTGATGCGCGCGTAGTTCTCGATCGCCTCGCGCACGCGGGTCAGCTCTTGCATCAGCCAGTCCTGGTCCCACGTGTGCTCGCTGCCGGGCTCGCGCAGGGCGTGGTAGGTCTGCTCGGTCTCGTGCACGACGTTGGTCAGGTGCTGCAGGTTGTACGTGCGCGCATTGCCCTTGATGGTGTGCATGTTGCGGAACAGCGCCGCAATGGCCGCGCTGTCCGCCTGCGAGTACTGGCGGATGATGCGTTCGTTCTCGTGCACGAAGCTGGTGGAACTGTCGATGAAGTGCTGGAACTTCTCCTGGCTCACCGCCAGGATCTCGCCAATCATCTCCAGGTTGCGGCGCTGCTCGCTGGCCTCCGCAGCCAGCTTGCGCAGCTCGGTCACGTCGCGCACACACAGCATCAGGCGCAGGATGGTGTCGCTCTCATCGGTAATGGCCGACCACGACAGGTCCAGCGTCTTCACGCGGCCATCCGGCATGCGCTTTTCCACCTCGCTCGCCAGCAAGTGCTGGTTGAAGGCAAAGTTGATGACGTCCTGCCCCAGGCACGCGTCCACCGCTGCGTCCACCTGTGACAGCGCATCGGCGCCCAGGTTGGTATCGGCAAAGATCAGGTCCATCAGCTTGCGACCGGCAATCTCCTGCGTCTCGAAAATCGATTCCAGGTAGATCGAATACTCCTCATGCACCACGCCGGCATCGACCACGGTCAGGATGCCCTGCTGCATGTTCTGCAGCATCGCCTGGATGTCGGCCGTCTTCTGCTTGAGCAGTGCCTGGTTCTCCTGGATCTTCTCGATCATCTGGTTGAACGCCACCACCGAGTGACCGATCTCGTCCATGCGGCCCACAGGCACGCGGCGCGTGAAGTCCTGGCTGGTGGCGATCTCGCTCATCTCGGCCTGCATGCGCGTGAGCGGGCGGGTGATCTGGCGATACAGCAGCATGCCGATCGCAGTCAGCAGCACGATGGCCACGCCGCTCACCACACCGATGGTGGTGGCCGTGCTGGCGAGCTTGCCGTTGAGGCCGGCAATGGCATCGTCCTTCTCGCGGTTCTTCTCGATGCGCAGCGTCTCGACAATCTTCTCCAGCACATCGCGATAGCTGGCCACGTTGGCAAACAGGAAGGCCTGCGCAAGCTCGTTCTTGCCTTGCACCTTCATGTCGGTGGTCTGCTGGATGGCCTCGAAGTAGCTGTCGACGGTTTCCTTGGCCTGCGTGACCAACCCTTCCTGGGCATGACTGTTGGCGCGCTTGGCCTGCACTTCCAGCGCGGCACGCAGCGCGGCTTCCTTGGTCTTCAGGTCATCCTTGGCCTGGCTGACGATGTTGTCGTCGGGGGCATACACCAGCGCCATCGTCGCCAGTTGCACATCCTTCACCAGCGACACCAGATCGGCTGATGCCAGCGCGCTCGGCACAACGCCCTCGGTCACCTGCTTGACCTCCGACGCGCTGCTGCGGGTCTGGTAGACCGCATAACCGCCAATGGCCGCCAAGGCGACAAACATCAGCACGATCAGCAAAGTAATACGATGACGAATAGTCATTTGAAATTCTCTCGGTCCAATCGCCACCCCTTCAAAAGTGGGGGCATCCTTATGCGTTACCGACTTCGGAGGCGCAATTATTGGATTCGAAAGATGACCAATCGATGACTGCCACAGCAGAAATCAGGGCATTTGCAACAGCGCATCGCTGCGTGCGAGCATCGAGCTGCACACCCGCATCCTGCTTGGGTTCGGGCTGAAATGGCCTTGCACCCTACTCAAGTGGGGAATTAGCGAAAATGGCTCAAGTTCTTAGAAATTCCGCCGTTAAATAAGAGCCGATTTATTATCTTTTTATTTTCCGATCCATTTTCCCAAAATTAACCCGGAATTCAGCAAAAATGCGTTTCTAAGCTTTCCGCTGAATATCTGCGACCAACCCCGCACAGCGTTGCCGATTGGCGACCGCCCCGCGTTCCTGCCAGAATGGTCTGCTGGTCCCACCAGGAGGCAGCCCCCATGAAGAAGAGCGCACCGGAGAACGCGGCACCTGCATCTGAATTGATCGACGCGAAAATCGCTGAACTGGATGACTGGCGCGGCGAGATGCTCGCCAAGCTGCGCGCGCTGATCCTGGCGGCCGACCCCGACGTGGTAGAGGAATGGAAGTGGAGCGTGCCGGTCTGGTCGCACGACGGCATCCTCTGCACCGGCGAGACCTACAAGCAGACCGTGAAGATGACGTTTGCCAAGGGCGCTTCTGTGCCGGACCCCACGGGCCTCTTCAATTCCAGCCTGGAAGGCAACACCCGACGCGCGATTGATTTTCGCGAAGGCGACAAGGTGGACGAGAAGGCGCTGAAGGCACTCATCCAGGCCGCCGTGGCCCTGAACCAGTCCACCGCGCGGCGCTGAGGTTCACGTTGGTGGTGTCAGAGCAGTTAACATACGGCCCCATCCAGGGCCGAACCCTGGCCAACCAACGGAGCAATTTCAGTGATTCAGCCGAGCAACGTATTCAAGGACAACCTCGCCCAACTGCCCGCCATTGACGGCATCGAGCGCATCGATCTGGTCGACGGCAAGGGCGCCGTGGTGGCCGACATCGAGAACAAGCCCGGCAAGCAAGGCTCGGTGGCGGTGTATCACTATCTGCAGCAGGCCTTCGGTCAGCTCGACGCCAAGGCCGCTGAGCACGGTCTGGCCGTGTTTGCCGAGCACACGGTGGATGCACGCAACCGCCCGGGTGCCCACCCGAATGTGGATCGCCTGCTCGCCATCGTGGCCGGCGGCGAGGCGCTGCAGATCAACGTCATCGCCCGCGCGTGATACGTTAGCCGCATCGCCCTGGATTGGCAGTTCTGCGGGCGGGCATCCCTGCAAATCATCATCGGATGACAACGCCGGTCAATGCCCCCCACCTCACTCACAGTCACAGTCAATCTCCGCACGCCAACCCATGAAGCTCACCCGGATCCTGCTGGCCACCAGTGCCGCCTTGTTGATCGCATTGCCCACTGCAGCACTTGCCTTCGTCAAGCCGCTGCGGGTTGTTGCGCCATCGCTCATGCCGGGGGTGTCCTGTCCGCTGCCCAACATCTGCACCGACGACATTGCCAGCCTGAGCGATGCGCAACGGCTGTACCAGGAGGGCTACGCCAAGACCGCTGACGTGGTTGGGCCATTCCAGCGCGCGCCGCGCATGGTGTTCTGCACAACAACGGCTTGCGCCGATATGTTCGGCCTGGGGCGCCGCGCGGCAGAAGCCGTGGGCAACCTCGGCCTGGTCGTTGCGCCGCGCGGGTGGAAGACCTACTACGTGACGCACGAGTTGATCCACTTCCGGCAGGCGGAAGTGCTGGGCAACTATGCGGTGGCCACCCGCCCCGGATGGTTGATCGAGGGCATGGCCTATGCATTGAGCGACGACCCCAGGCACCCGCTGGGCGAGCCCTTTGAGCAATGGCGATCCCGCTTCGAAGCCTGGCATGCAGCCCTCGGCACGCGCGACCTGTGGGACGCGGCAAGAGACATCCGTTAAACGGCGCGCAGACAGCAATGGACACCAACATGGATGCATCACGGCCCGCACAGGCAACCAACGCGCTGGGCGTGCTCGCGGTCTTCCTCAAGCTGGGGCTGACGTCGTTTGGCGGTCCGGTGGCACACATCGGGTACTTCCGCCGCGAGTTTGTCGAGCGACGGCGCTGGCTTGACGACGCGACGTTCACTGATCTGGTTGGCCTGTGCCAATTCCTGCCGGGGCCGGCCAGCAGCCAGGTCGGCTTTTCGATCGGCTTGCTGCGCGCCGGGTGGCTTGGCGGCCTGGCTGCGTGGTGCGGGTTCACGCTGCCGTCCGTCGTGCTGCTGATTGCCTTTGCCATGCTGGCGCCAACGCTCGGCGGCCCCTTTGGTGATGGATTGATCCACGGGTTGAAGCTGGTGGCCGTTGCCGTGGTTGCGCAAGCCGTGTGGGACATGGCGCGGCGCTTGTGCCCCGATTTGCGTCGGGCCGGCATCGCACTGGCAGCTATCGTACTGCTGGGCCTGACGGCTTCCGTCTATGCGCAGCTCATCGCCATTGCGCTCGGTGCGGCGCTTGGCCTTGCGCTGTGCCGAGACACATCCGTGACCGGCGTCACCGCTGTGCCCGCGCAGCACGCGGGGTTCCGCATTTCCCGCAGCGCGGGCGCCATCGCGCTGGTGCTCTTCTGCGTGCTGTTGCTCGGGTTGCCTGCGCTAGTACAAGCCGGCGCCGGCGATGCTGTTCGTGTGTTCGACGCGTTCTACCGCTCCGGCGCGCTGGTGTTTGGCGGCGGCCATGTCGTGCTTCCGCTGCTGCAGGAGCAGACGGTTGCCACGGGGTGGGTGACGTCCAGCGACTTTCTTGCTGGATACGGCGCCGCGCAGGCCGTACCAGGGCCACTGTTTACGTTCGCCGCGTTTCTCGGCTGGATGATGAGCGGCGTGCCCAATCACCTGGGCGGTGCCGTGCTCGCCACGGCGGGCATCTTCCTGCCTGGTTTGCTGCTGGTTGTTGCCGCGTTGCCGTATTGGCAGGCACTGCGTGCGCGCAAGTCCATGGCGGCGCTGTTGGCCGGGGTGAATGCGGCCGTGGTTGGCGTGCTGGCCGCCGCACTGTACTCGCCGGTCTGGACCAGCGCGGTGCATGCTCCGCTGGATTTTGCGATTGCCGCCGTCGGGTTCTGCCTGCTGACGCGGTGGAAGCTGCCACCGCTTGCCGTGGTGGCCCTCTGCGCAGCCGCTGGCATTGCCCAAGCCACCCTCCTGCACTAGTTCGGTCAATCTACAGCGCGCTGCGCCGTCCAGCGCTTGTACCGCCGTGTCTGGCACGCGTTGGACAACTGCTGCACCACCAACGCCCTGAACGGCGAGACACGCGGGTTCGTCCCACGCCCCTGGCTTAGCCGTTGCAGCTGAAACTTGACCACCGCCATGTTGGCCAGCGAGCCCAGCACCTTGTTCTTCCAGGTAATCGGGCGCAGCACCGGTGCTGTGTTCTTGCCCGCCTGCCAATCGCGCGGCAGGTTCGGATCAATCGACAGCGCGGTCGCAATGCCAACCATGGCGATACCGCTGTCGACCACCTGCTCTGCCACCGCACGGCGGCGGATACCGCCCGTGACCATCAACGGCATCTGCGCAATGGCAACGATGTCGCGTGCGAACTCCAGAAAGTAGGCCTCGCGGGCCAGCGTGCGGCCGTCGCGGGCGTGCCCCTGCATGGCCGGCGCTTCGTAGCTGCCGCCAGAGAGTTCCACCAGATCCACACCCAGCGGGTTGAGCAGTTCGACCACGTGCTTGGCATCGTCCGGGCTGAAGCCGCCACGCTGGAAATCCGCCGAGTTCAGCTTGACCGCCACCACAAACTGCGGCGACACCGCGCCGCGCACCGAACGCACGATGTCGAGCAGCAAGCGTGCACGGTTCTCGATCGGGCCGCCCCATTGGTCCTGCCGCTTGTTCGTGATCGGGGAGAGAAACTGGCTCAGCAGATAGCCATGTGCCGCGTGAATCTGCACGCCGGTAAAACCGCTCTGCTCAGCCAGCACCGCTGCGCGCGCGAAGCGCTGCTGCACGTCGGCGATGTCGTCGGCGGTCATCTCCCGGGGCACGGGAAACTGCTTGGAAAGCGCGCCCAGATCCATCGCCACGGCAGACGGCGCCAGCGTGGTCTGGCCGAGTGCGGCAGGCATCTGGCGGCCCGGGTGGTTGATCTGCATCCAGACATGCGCGCCGTGCGCACGTGCGGTTTGTGCCCAGCGCCGGAAGCGGTCTAGGTGAGCATCGCCTTCCAACACCACGCCGTTGGGACCGGTCATGGCGCGGTGGTCCACCATAACGTTGCCCGTGAGCATCAGGCCGACGTTGCCTTTGGCCCAGGCTTCATACAAGCGCACCAGCGCATCGGACGGCGCGTGGTCCGCATCGGCCATGTTCTCTTCCATGGCGGCCTTGGCCAAGCGGTTGGCAATCACCGCGCCATTGGGCAACGTAAGAGGCGTGAACAGCTTCATGAGGGGCACTCCGGTTTGACGACGCACTAACCTTAAGCTTAAAGTTGACTTTAATGTCAAGCCCCGGAGCCTGCGTATGAAAATCGGCGAACTGGCGGAGCAGAGTGGCGTAGCCGCCTCGCGCATCCGCTTTTACGAAGCCAGCGGCCTGCTGCAGCCCGCACAGCGACAAGCCAACGGCTACCGCGAGTACACGCCCGACACGCTGACCCGGCTGGAGATCATCCTGTGTGCGCAGGGTGCGGGGTTCTCGCTGGAGGAAATCCGCGCCATCCTGCCGCCCGATCTGGACAAGTGGCCACATCAGGAACTGCTGGAAGCGCTGCACCGCAAAATCAGCGAGATCGAATTGCTGGAGCAGCGCCTGGCACAGACCAAACACCACCTGCTCGCGCTCGTGGGCGACATCAACAACCGCACGGAAGGCGAGAGCTGCGCAGGGCGGACCAAACGCGTGCTCGACAAGATCACGCAAGGCGCCGCAAAAACACCCTCAACCGATCTGCAAACGCGCCGCACAAAAAAGCGCGCCTGACCCACGCTCCCCTTTCGGTTGACACGGGTTGCACGTTGCGGCCCAAGGGCACGCGGCGTAGCATGGAAAAGCCGTTTTTTCCGCGCTTTTCGGGAGATCGCCCATGTCTGCCCAGCACGAAGAAAAAGTCCGTCAGCACATGATGGATGCAGTGGCCCTCGCACGCGGACGTGCGCCAGAGATAGCCGCGCTGTTCGAGCCATTCATGCGGCACTACTACGGACTGGCCGACCCCGAAGACGTTGTCTCGCGCAGCGTGGCCGATCTCTACGGCGCGGCAATGGCGCACTGGCAGCTTGGCCAGAAGTTCGTGTCAGGGCAGCCACGCGTGCGGGTCTACAACCCAAGCCTGGAACAGCACGGTTGGTACTGCGGCCACACGGTGGTCGAGATCGTCAACGACGACATGCCCTTCCTGTTTGACTCCGTCACCATGGAGATCAACCGGCAGGGGTTGGCGCTCCATTCCGCTTTCCACCCCGTCTACCGCATGCGGCGCGATGCGTCGGGCACGCGCACGGCGGTAGAAGCCGGCGGCGTGTTGCGGCCGGCCGCACTCGCGGGTGACGCGCCAGCCGACGCCTACGACGACACGAATGGCGACGCGCACTACGAGTCGTATATCCACATCGAGGTCGATCGTTTCTCTGAGCCGCAGCGGCTGCAGGCGCTGCACGACGGCCTGGTGCGCGTGCTGCGCGACGTGCGATCCGCCGTGGAAGACTGGAAGCCGATGCAAGCTGCAGCGCAATCCGCCATCGATGCATTGGGCGCGCGCGCCGCGCAAGCCTCGACCGATGAAACCGAACGTGCAGAGATTGCCGAGGCACAAGCCTTTCTGGCGTGGATGCTTGATCGGCATTTCACCTTCCTGGGCTATCGCGACTACGAACTCGTCGTGAAAGAAGATGGCCACTACCTGCAAGGTCTGCCGGGCACGGGCCTGGGCGTGCTGCGCGAAGCGTTGCGCGATGCGGGTAGCCCAGACCTTTCGCGACTTGCTCCGGGCGCGGTCAAGATCATCAACGCCCCGGCTCCCATCTTCATCACCAAGGCCAACTCGCGTGCCACGGTGCACCGCCCCGGCTATCTGGACTATGTGGGTGTGAAGCGCTTTGATGCCGAAGGCCGCACCTGCGGCGAGCGGCGCTTCCTGGGGCTGTATACCTCCACCGTGTACATGGAGCCTGCAGAGAGCATTCCGCTGGCACGGCGCAAGGTCGCCAGCGTGATCGCGCGCACCGGCTTCCTGCCGAACGGGCACCTTGCCAAGACACTCATTACGATTCTCGAACAGTATCCGCGCGATGAGCTGTTCCAGCTTGAGGGTGAGGAGCTGCACGACATCGCGCTCGGCATCCTGCGGCTGCAGGAGCGGCAGCGCACGCGGCTGTTTGTGCGGCGCGATCGCTTTGACCGCTTCGTGTCTTGCCTTGTATTCGTGCCGCGCGAGAAGTTCAACACAGACTTGCGCATTCGCATTCAGAAGCTGCTGCAGGACGCCTATCACGGTACGGGGGTTGAGTTCACACCGTTGCTGTCGGAGTCCATGCTCGCGCGCATCCACATCACCGTGCGCACGCAGCCGGGCAACGTGCCCGAGGTGGATGTGGCCGAACTGGAAGAGCGCATCGTGCAGGCCGCGCGGCGCTGGCAGGACGACCTGGCCGATGCCCTGCTGGAGCGCGGCGGCGAGGAGCGCGGCAACCGCCTGCTGCGCCGCTATGGCGATGCCTTCCCCGCGGGCTTCCGCGAGGACTACCCCGCGCGACTCGCCGTACGCGACATCGAACTGATGGAACCGCTGTTGGCGGCTCCACCATCGGCACCGCAAGCCGCTGCCGCCGGCACACTCACGATGCAGCTCTACCGGCCGCTGGAGGCACCCACCGGTGCCCTGCGCTTCAAGATCTACCGTGCAGGCGAGCCGACCTCGCTGTCGCGCAGCCTGCCGATGCTTGAGCACCTTGGCGTGCGCGTCAACGAAGAGCGCCCCTACTGTGTCGAACCTGCCGATGCCGCCCCCATCTGGATGCACGACTTCGGTATGGAGACCATCGACGGCAGCGAAGTCGATCTCGATGAAGCGCGCGTGCGCTTTGAAGACACCTTCGCCCGCATCTGGACGGGCGAGGTCGAGAACGACGATCTGAACCGTCTCGTGCTGCAGGCTGGCCTGACTTGGCGCGAGGTCCGCATCCTGCGAGCGTATGCGCGCTATATCCGCCAGATCGGCTCGACGTTCAGCAACGCCTATATGGAAAGCGCGCTGACGGGCAATCCGTCCATTGCCCGGGCATTGGTCCGCCTGTTCCTGGTGCGCTTTGACCCGTCACTCAACGAGGCCGAACGCACCCGCGATGCCGACAAGCTGCGCGCACAGATTGCCGAAGCACTGGAAGAGGTGCCGAACCTGGACGAAGACCGCATCCTGCGTCAGTTCCTGGGCGTGCTGGAGGCCACGCTGCGCACCAACTACTTCCAGAGTGCGGCAGACGATGGGCAGGCCGGGCAATCCAAACCGTACCTGTCGTTCAAGTTCGACCCCGCACGCGTGCCGGGCCTGCCCGAGCCCAAACCGATGTTCGAAATCTGGGTGTATTCGCCGCGTGTGGAGGGCGTGCACCTGCGTGGCGGCAAGGTGGCGCGCGGCGGGCTGCGCTGGTCTGACCGGCGCGAAGATTTCCGTACCGAAGTGCTGGGGCTGGTCAAGGCGCAGATGGTCAAGAACACCGTCATCGTGCCGGTGGGCTCCAAGGGCGGCTTCATCGTCAAGCAACCGCCGCCCGCCGGAGACCGCGATGCGTACCTGGCCGAAGGCGTGGCGTGCTACCAGACCTTCCTGCGCGGCCTGCTGGACCTGACCGACAACTACGTCGACGGCCACCTCGTGCCACCGCGCGACGTGGTGCGCTATGACGAGGACGACCCCTACCTGGTGGTGGCCGCCGACAAGGGCACCGCCACGTTCTCCGACTACGCCAACGCCATCTCTGCGGAATACGGCTTCTGGCTGGGCGATGCGTTTGCCTCCGGCGGCTCGGTCGGCTACGACCACAAGAAGATGGCCATCACCGCGCGCGGTGCGTGGGAATCGGTCAAGCGGCACTTCAGCGAGATGGGCATCGATACGCAATCGCAGGACTTCACCGTGGTGGGCGTGGGCGACATGTCGGGCGATGTATTCGGCAACGGCATGCTGCTCTCGCGCCATATCCGTCTGCTGGCGGCGTTCGATCATCGCCATGTCTTTCTTGATCCATCCCCCGATGCGGCCACCAGCTTTGCCGAGCGCGAACGCATGTTCAACCTGCCGCGCTCAAGCTGGGCCGACTATGACAAGACGCTGATCAGCCCCGGGGGCGGCATCTTCCCGCGCACAGTCAAATCGATTCCGCTATCGCCCGAAGTGCGCGCGATGCTGGATGTGACCGCAACCGAGATGGCACCGAATGATCTGCTGCACGCCATCCTCAAGGCGCCGGTGGATTTGCTCTACAACGGCGGCATCGGCACCTACGTCAAGGCCAGCAGCGAAACGCACGCTCAGGTAGGCGACCGAGCCAATGACGGGCTGCGTGTGGACGGCGCAGAGCTACGCTGCAAGGTCGTCGCTGAAGGCGGCAACCTGGGCTGCACGCAACTCGGCCGCATTGAATATGCGCTGCATGGCGGCCGCATCAATACCGATGCCATCGATAACTCCGCCGGCGTGGATTGCTCCGACCACGAGGTCAACATCAAGATCCTGCTGGGCCTGGTGGTGGCCGACGGCGAGATGACACTCAAGCAGCGCAACACGCTGCTCGCCGAGATGACCGACGAGGTGGGCACGCTGGTGCTGCGCGACAACTACTTCCAGACGCAGGCGCTTTCACTCGCACGCACGCGCACGACACAGTGGCTGGATGCCGAAGCGCGGCTGATGCGCTATCTGGAACGCACCGGGCGCCTGAACCGGGTCATCGAATTTCTGCCGCCCGACGAGGAGATCGACGCCCGGCGCGCCGCCAGCGGTGGCCTCACCACGCCGGAGCGCGCGGTGCTGATGGCCTACAGCAAGATGTGGCTGTATGACGCGCTGCTGGCCAGCGATTTGCCCGACCAGCCCTTCGTGGCCGACGGCCTGCCCGGCTACTTTCCGCATCCGCTGCAGGCACGTTGCGGCCCGACCATGCCGCGGCATCCGCTGCGGCGCGAGATCCTGGCAACCATGCACGCCAATGCGCTCATCAACCGCGCCGGCGTAACGTTCGTGCACCGCCTTGCCGAAGAAACCGGCGCCGAGCCGCTAGCTGTTGTGTGGGCCAGCTTGGTGGCGCGCGCGGTCTATCGGCTGGACCCGCTCTGGGAGCAAGTCGACGGGCTGGATGCGCAGGTGCCGCACGAAACGCAGACGGCGCTGTTCACCGCATTTGCGCAGCTACACGAGCGCGCCGCGCTGTGGTTCCTACGGCGGCGCATGTCGGACGTGCCGGCCACGGTGGAACGCTTCCGCGATGCGGTGGATGCGCTGGCGCCGGAAGTGGATGGTTTGCAAACGGAAGACTCCGCGCGCACGTCGGCACAACAGCAGCAAGCGCTGGCCGACGAGGGCGTGCCCGAAGCGCTGGCGCGCACCGCGGCAGGTGTGCCGGCGCGCGTGTCGCTGCTCGACATTGCCGAAGTGGCTGCCGCCAGCGGTTGCGACGCCAAGCTCGCTGCACGCGTCTACTTTGCGCTCGACCAGCCGCTGGGTTACGGCTGGCTGCAGGGCGGCATCCTCAACCTGCCCACGCAAACCCATTGGCAGATGCTGGCGCGCGCAACGCTGCTTGAAGAACTGGGGCAACTGCGCCGCAGGCTGACCGGCTCGGTGCTGCGTGATGCGCCCGTCGGCGTTGGGGCAGAGGCGCTGGTCGATACGTGGAAAGCCGCCCGGCAGGAAGCACTGGCGCGCTACAACCGCGTGATTGCCGATCAGGTGGCCGCAGGGCAAGCCGATCTGGCCATGTTGTCGGTGGGGCTCAAGGCGCTGGCAGAAGTGGAGGCTTGAACCTAGCGCCCCTCCATTCCCCCCTCTCCTGTGCGGCGGCCACACCACTTCTGCCGTGGTATCTTGGCCGCCGCGTCGTGATTCCGTGGCCAGATCGCACCGATCAGCGGCATGACAGGCACGGGCGATTCACGTTACGCATCCGACAGAAATCACAAGTGGCCTGAAGGCCGTATCAAAGTTGTTGGGGGCGGGATGATCATCGGCATTGATCTGGGAACGACAAACAGCCTGGTGGCCGTTTGGGAAGATGGGCGACCACGCCTGATTCCGAACAGCCTCGGGGAATTCCTCACACCCTCCTGTGTGAGCCTGGACGAAGACGGCACCATCCTGGTCGGGCGCGCGGCGCGCGAGCGGCTGCAAACGCATCCGGACAAGACCGCCGCCGTGTTCAAGCGCTTCATGGGTAGTGAGCGCACCATTCGCCTTGGCAAGCGCGAGTTCCGTGCCGAAGAGCTCTCCGCGCTGGTCCTGCGCTCGCTCAAGGAAGATGCGGAAGCCGCGCTGGGCCAGCCGATCACCGAAGCCATCATCACCGTTCCTGCCTATTTTTCCGACGCGCAGCGCAAGGCGACGCGCGCAGCGGGTGTCATGGCGGGCCTGAAGGTCGATCGGCTGCTGAACGAGCCCACGGCGGCGGCCCTCGCCTACGGCATCCATCAGCTTGGCGCCGAAACCCGCTTCCTCGTCTTCGACCTGGGCGGCGGTACGTTCGATGTGTCGGTGCTCGACATGTTCGAGGGCGTCATGGAAGTCCGGGCGTCTGCCGGCGACAACTTCCTCGGTGGCGAAGACTTTGTCGCCTGCATCATCGACCGCTTCTTCGAGCAGGCCAAGGCACCGGCCAAGCTCAAGACCGATACCGCGTTCATGCAACAGCTCACCGCGCAGGTCGAGGCAGCCAAACGCGCGCTGTCGGAACAGCCGGCGGCCACGATCGAGGTCGCTCACAACAGCGATACGTACACGCTGGAACTGGATGAAGCAACGTTCGAGCAGATCTGCGCCCCGCTGCTGCAGCGGCTGCGTGCGCCGGTGGAACGCGCCCTGCGCGACGCCAACCTGCGCGGCACTGATCTGGACAAGATCGTGCTTGCGGGCGGCGCCACGCGCATGCCGGTGGTCCGGCGCATGGTCGCCCGCATGTTCGGGCGCTTTCCGGAGTGCGAAATCAATCCGGATGAGGTGGTGGCGTTGGGGGCTGCCGTGCAGGCCGGCCTGAAGATGAAAGACGCGGCACTGGATGATGTCGTCATGACAGACGTCGCGCCCTACTCGCTCGGCGTCGCCGTGGCCATGCAGCTCCCTGACGGCTCTTATACCGACGGCCACTTTGACCCGATCATCGAGCGCAACAGCCCGGTGCCGATCAGCCGTGTGAAGACCTACAGCCCGATCCGCGAACAGCAGCGCGCAGTGGATCTGCACGTCTATCAAGGCGAAGCCCGTCTCGTGACCGAGAACATCCAGCTGGGCACATTGAAAGTGCCCTTGCCCGACCTGCCACGCGCCCAGTGTGCCGTCGACGTGCGCTTTACCTATGACGTCAATGGCCTGCTGCAGGTGGAAGCCACGGTGCAGAAGACGCAGGAAACCGTGAGCCTCATCATTGAAGACAACCCAGGCCTGCTGTCCGAAGAGGAGATCGCAGAGAAACTCGCCGCGTTATCAACGCTCAAGATTCATCCACGTGACCAGATGGAGAACCGCACCCTGATGGCGCGCGCGGAACGGTTGTATCAGCAGTTGCGCGGTAACGAGCGTGAATGGTTCGGCGCCCAGATCCGGCTGTTCGAAGCGTCACTGGCATCGCAGGAGCTGCACCGCATTCAGGCTGATCGGCAGAAATTCGACGAACTGGTAGAACACGTCGAGCGCCAGATCCGTATCTTCCCGCAGCCAGAACCCCAAGCCTGATTCGTGACCGGAATGCTCATGGTGCCGCGCTTTCTGCAGCAACTCGAACTCGATACCTCGGCGGACGAGCGCGCAATACGGCGCGCGTATGCGCAGAAGCTCAAGAAGATCGACCAGGAAGCCGACCCGGCGGGCTTTCAGGCTCTGCGTGCCGCTTACGATGCGGCGCTGATGTGGGCGCGACAGCCCAGCAGACCGACGCCGGAACAAGACCTTGACGCAGAGGACGAGGACGAAGCTGACGCGGCGCCAAGCCCGGCGCCCACGGCATCTTTTGCGCCGCCGCACGTGGCGATCCCCAAGCTACGCGTGGAGGCGACATCGCCGCCTCCAGCAGCAGCGCCCGTGCCGGCGCCGACACAGCAAGACGACGCAGCAGCGCATGCCAACACCGCGTTTGCCGGCTTCATGGACACGTTCAAGGCAGCCGCGGCCAACCCGAAGACCATGCCGGACTACCACACGTGGCAGGCCGCGCTTGAAAAGCTCATGGCCGGCGATGCGCTGATCAGCATGACCGCGCGCGAGATGTTCGAGTACAAGTTCGCGGCCCTGCTAACACAGGGGTGGAAGCCTGGTCACGAAGCGCTGCTCGTCGCCGCCACCAATGTGTTCCGCTGGAACGAAGACCGCCGGCATCTTCAGAATTTCGGGAATATTGGCTTCGTGCTCGACCGTGCCCTGCAGGAGCGCGCGGCGTTCGATCTGCTGCAGCCGATGGATCGTGCGCAACAACGTGCGCTCATCCAGCGCCTGCGCAATCCGTCAGAGCCGAACCATCGGGAGCTGCAAGACTCTTTCGCGCTGCTGGAGAACACGGTCAGGAATTTTCCGACCTGGTTGGGCATCATCACCGACGTCAGTCAACTGCCGCGTTGGCGAGAACTGTATGCCGCGTTGCCGCCTGGCAAGCGCAGAGAGCAGGCGCCGCAGCGGCAGTCGTCTGGGCCTTCCTCATCCAAACGGTCATTCTCCAGCTGGTGGTGGGTATGGCTAGTGTTGATTGTGCTGATCAATGGCGCGCGCTTGCTCGGCAACGGACCAGTGCAGCCATCGACGGTGTCTCACGAATCAAGCACTGCAGGCAGCCATGATCTTCTGGCACAGCGTTCCCCTTCACCGACCATCGCACCACCTCCGGCATCGAGCGCGATGGGCAGCACTGGCGCCAACACCATCCAATGCAACGATCCACAGCCGGTGTATCCGTCGATGTCGCAAAAGATGGGCGAGGAAGGTCGAGCGACAGTCAAGCTCTTCATTGGTGAAACCGGTGAGATCACCAATGTGGCACTGACCTCTTCATCCGGCTCACCGCGCCTTGACAACGCTGCCACCACTGCCGCCCGTACCGTTAAGTGCACGCCCTATCGGCAACATGGCAAAGCTGTACCTGTCGTGGCAAGCAAGTCATACGTCTTCAGGCTCGACAACTAGCGACCGAGCACCTTCAGTTTCCGCCCGCCCCTGCTGCGCGTGTCTGATAGCGCAGCAGATGATCGGTGCCGGATTCGGACAGCCACAACTCGCCCGGTCGCCCCATCATCTGACGCACGCGCGCATGCGGCCGGGGCATCGGCAACACGTCAAACGTCTCCGTGCGCAGGTCAAAGCGCACCAGTGCGTTGGCGGTCCACTCGCTGAGCCAAACGATGTCCTTATCATCGACAAAGATGGCATAGGCGTGTGGATCTTCACCGGGCAATTTCCATTCGCGCCATTGATGGGTTGCCGGATCGAACATGCCGACCTTTCCCGCATTCCACTCGCTGATCCAGACGCGCCCTTTTGAATCTGCCCAGACGCGGCGTGCGCCCTGCTTTGGTGTAGGCGGCTCAATGACCTGCGCCGCACCGCTCACACGATCGATGTGGCCCAAGTAGCTACTGGCCAGCGATGCAAAGTACAGATTGCCGTTTGGGGTGACGCAGATACCGTAGGCACCCGGGCCGCGCGGTGCATCGAACACGCGCATCTTTCCGCTGGCGGGGTCCAGCTCACCGTAGATGCCGCTCTGTCCGGTAAACCACAGGTGTCCTTGCTTGTCGAAAACGGCGGTGTTCAGGTTGGCGCCGGTGCGGTTCTTCGGTAGCGGAAAACGCGTGACGGCGAGCGTTTTCGGGTCAACGCGCACGATGGCATTGAGGCCGCCATCAGTAATCCACGCTGCCTGGTCGGGACCAACGATCACGCCATGCGGCGCTGAACCGGTGCCCAACGCAACACGATCCGCCTTGCCGCTGCTTGGGTCCAACCGCCCCACAGCCGCTTGCGCCTGCGCGGTGTACCACACGGTGCCGTCGGGGGATGGTGCAACGTCGTGCGGCGCACTGCCAATCGGCACGGCAAAGCCTTCATACGATGACGATTGCAGCGACTGTGCCTGCGCCGTGCCGATGGCAAGTGCAATGGACATCAGTGCTGCCATGCCCACACTTCGACCGATCTTCAACATGTCCGCCTCCGTGCGAGGGACACCAACTGCTTCAGTGTTGCACTGATGCCGTCGCCATCCCAACCCATATTCGTCCGCTTCAGCACAGCAAAAGGGCCCATGCAGTGCACTACATGGGCCGCTTGGGGTTGGCATCGCGTGCGTGGATCAATGCTCCATGTGCTCGCGCATTTCATGTTCACGGGCCTCACGTTCACGGCGCTCTCGCATTTCACGCTCGTGATCCCTGGCGGCTTCCGCACGTGCCTGCTGGCGGTCGCGCATCATCTCGTGGCGTTCCTCGTGCCGCTTCTCAGCGTGCTCCGCACGCTCGCGGTCTTGACGAAGTTCGTGACGCTCTTCCGGCCCAGGGGCGCCCAGCGGAGCGGTCTGTGCATAGGCAGCAGTTCCGGCCAGAGCAAACAGGGCAGCGATCAACGTGTGCTTGGTTTTCATGGTGGCTTCCTCGTGAGTAATCAGGCGCCTCACCCGGCGGTGCCGGCGCGCCGCTCCACGAAGGCCGTGCGCCCGCAGCATCCCACACAGAGTGGACACCTGTTACTCAGCAAGAAGCTCGCCCCGTCCATCGCGCACAAGGCGGTGTGAACCGTGTGCTAGCGGTATCGCAATCGGGATGACCGCAACCGTTCGCGTGCGCTGCGTGCGGGCGACGGTGATCCGAGCGCAGCGCGCAATCGACACCGCAAACGGCAACCCTCACGACAGGATGCCGTGATAGCTGCACATCAAGAATGAAGAGACGTTCGCGCTTGAAGCCGTGCGTTCAATGCGCAGTTGCGGTGGCCAACCTTCGCCCGCTTGCGCGAACATGGCCCGAGGCTTTGAGGAAGACGTACCCTTGGAGGGTCACCCGCGCGTAGCAACGGTCGGGGCCACGATGCTCCAGCGTGACGAGCTGCCGCTCGATCAGCGCCTCGACATCAGCACGATCCAGTTCATCGGGCTCGGCACCATCGTTGACGAGAAGCAGGACGGCAAATTCATGGGGACTCAGCACAGTCAACTCCAGCATGTTTGTCGGTCACGGAAGGGCCGCCGTGACGATAGGCTTGATTCACTGACACCATGAGCACTGCAAGAGCCGATGAAGATGAGAGAGCGTGCTGTGCCGGCCTGCAGGAGAACCAAGCATAGGCGTGCGCGAACAACCAATCAAGGCGCCCGCTCACCACGTCAACACCAGGCTGCTGGCCGATTTACGGTGCCCGCGCACGCTCGCGGCGCAACATACGTTTGCCTGATCAAGGCTCGCGCGGCCGACAACGATTGCGCTGGCCGAGCGTTTGCACTGCAGCGACTATGCAGCGACGTTTAGTCCTTTTTCGCTAGCCCTTTTGCTTGTTGCAATGACGTCTTGCCGGTTCTACTGCGCTCAACCATCCACCGGTTGTTCGGGCATCTCCAGGTTCAATTGATAGAACGCGGCATCCAGCCAGCGGCCGAATTTGAAGCCGGCCTCTTTGACGGTGCCCGCGTGCATGAACCCCAGACGGGTGTGCAGGCCGATGCTCGCCCCGTTGGCCGCGTCAATGCAGCCCACCAGCACGTGCACCTGCTTTTCTTTTGCGCGGCGGATCAACTCGCGCAGCAACCGCTCGCCCAGCTTGCGGCCGCGGCATTCGTGGTGCACGTACACGCTGTGCTCCACCGTGTACTTGTAGGCGGGAAACGCGCGGAACGTGCCCCAGCTCGCAAAGCCCAGCAGCTTGCCCGAGGCATCGACCGCGCCCACCACCGGAAAGCCGCCCGCGCGCTTGGCAGCAAACCAGGTTTCCATGGCTTGCGGCGGGCGCGGCACATAGTCGTACAGCGCCGTGGAATTGACGATGGCCTCGTTCAGGATTTCAAGAATGGCTGACGCATGCTCGGCCTCGGTGCAGTCAATGAAGCGGATGTCGTCGTGGGGTGCGGGGGAAGTCATGCAAGCTCCAGTGCAGCGGTTCGATGATTTCCATCATACTGGATTTCATGTCCATTAAACTGGAATTCAAACCATGGGCGACGCAACAGGCCGTCCCCGGTTTTCGTGCCTGATCGCGCGTTCTATGCTGAAACGACAACGGGAGAACGCCCATGCCACAGTCGACCTTTTCCTACGTGACCTATATCCGCACCACACCTGAGAAGCTGTGGCATGCCCTGACCGACGCTGAATCCATGAAGCAATACTGGTTCGGCATGCGCTGTGAAAGCGAATGGACGGCGGGCGCTTCGTGGGCGCTGGTATCCGGCGATGGCGTGGTCTTCGACGACGGCGAGATCGTCGAAGCCGAGCCGCCCCGCCATCTGGTCATCCGCTGGCAGCACCAAACCAAACCCGAACTCAAAGCCGAGGGCCCATCGCTCTGCACGATGGAACTGGAGCTGAGCAGCACGGCAGTCAAGCTGACGATTACGCACACCATTGAGCGTGTGCCTTCGAAGCTGATCGAAGCCGTGTCGGGTGGCTGGCCGAAGATCCTATCCAACCTGAAGTCGTTGCTGGAGACGGGGGCCATTGCGCTGGAGGAGGCCTATCCGTCCAAGAGCGCCCAGCCTCAACAAGCGTGAGTGACATGCGATAAAAAAAGCGCGCCTTCCAAGGAAAGGCGCGCCGTGGCTGACTGCCCGTTCAGGCGATCAGTCTTCGTCCGCAACGATGTTGCCGCGACGCCCGAAACCATGCAGCGGGTCGATACGCTCAACGCGGTCCAGCGTCGCATATGGGTCTTCCAGTTGCGCATGCGCGCCAAACGCATGCAGGCTCCGACGGCGCTCCGAGGTGCGGTCTGCCGCATGCACCGCGGGGCGAGCACGGCCATGCACCACAGCGCTCACACCGCCGTAGTGGCGCGCCATGCCTGGGCGCATCGCAAATGACTGTGCCGGCTCGGGGGGCTCCACCCAATCGTTGCGGCCCAGTTTGCCGCGATAACCGAAGCGATGAAATCCAGCGGCTTCCGCGGTGACAGTGTCGGCGGCCTTCACCACGTCGCGCCGCTGCGGTGCTTGCGGTGCCACTTCGGTCGCTTCGGCCGCATGGGGTGCGTGGGCCAGTGACGGCTCGGCACGATCGGCGCGGTCCACAACGATCACCGGGCTAGCGGAGAGCACCGGTTCGTCCGGGTCGTATTCGGGGCTGCGCGTGAACGGCGTGGCCGGCGCAGCGGTCCCTGCCGGTGCCGGGCGGCCAGACCACTCCTGCCACGAGCGCACGTGGGTGATATCGCCGTCGTCGTCATGGTCGACCACCAGCAGGCGCGTGTTGCGCGGGCGCTGCCACGCCGTCTGCTGGCCATGCAGCGCAGCACGCGAAGCCGCGGCGGTGGGCGTGAGGGTGGACGCAGGCGCGGGGGCCTTAGCGTGCGCCATCTTGCGGCGGATGGCGCGGTCCAGGCGCGAGAGAACCAACCACACCACCAGCACCGCGCCCATGCCGGCAATGATGTGGCTATACATGCGCAGCTGTTCGAACGGCAGGCCGCTTGGCCCCACGCTGCTGATGGAGTAGCCCACATACAGCCCCAGCAGCGCCCAGATCGAGATCACAAGAATCGGCCGGAAGATACGGAACCACAGCACGTGATGCACGGTGCCGACAACACCCTTGTCCGAGAACGACTGTCGGATCGAATTGCGTGAAACGTCAATGACAAGTGCGGTCATGGCGAATTCCCCTGTTGTTGTACGCCCCGGTCGGGGCTGGTCCAGCGGGCGCGGGCGCGCGTGCGCTGGAAAGCGACGGCCGGAAAGCCGACCACCGTGGTGATGAGGTTGAGAATCCAGAACGCCACCGGATACCAGACGGTATCGACGAAGTAGCGCAGGATGCCGTCGTCGTAGCGGCGGTCGATAAAGCAGCCGACCAGCAACTGCAGCACGCACGTGATGAACAGCAGCGTGCCGTGCCAGCGTGGGAAGGCCTCCATGCGCCATTCGGGTGCCATGTCGACGAAGAAGCCAAGCACCGACCACGTGATGACCAGCAGCATGTTGTACGCCCACACGACCGACAGCGCGTACTCGAAGAAGATCGGCCACATCATCGATTGCCGCAGGCTCAGCATGGCCGGCGCGTACTTGATCAGCGCCTGGATACCGCCCTTGGCCCAGCGCAGCCGCTGCTTGTACAGGCCGCGGAAGGTCTCAGGCATCAGGATCCACGACAGCGCGCGCGGCTCGTAGCGGATGATCCACCCGCCCACCTGCAGCTTCCAGCTGATGTCGATGTCTTCCGTAAGCATGTCGTTGCTCCAGTAGCCCACTTCTTCGATGGCGTGCTTGCGGAACATCACGACCACACCCGACACCGTCAGCAAGCGCCCGTAGATTTGCTGCGTGCGCTTGATGAGCCCCACGATCGACGAAAACTCACCCACCTGCATACGCCCCAGCAACGTGGAGCGTGTGCGAATGCGCGGGTTGCCCGTCACGGCCCCGATGGTCGGGTTCTCCAGCAAATGGCGGATCATCCAGGCAATGGCATCCACATCGAGGATGGAGTCGCCATCGATGCACATCAGGTACTCGGCATCCGTAACCTGCGCGGCGGTGGTCAGCCCAATCGCCTTGCCTTGGTTGGACGACTGATGGATCACCAGCAACTGCGGGTACTGCGCGGCGAGTTCGTTCAGGCGCTCGCCGGTGCGGTCGGAGCTGCCGTCGTTAACGGCAATGATGTCGAAGTTCGGATAGCGCATGCGGGCGAGGTGGCTGATCACCTCGCGCACGTTGGCCTCTTCGTTGTAGCAGGGCACGATGATCGACACCTTGGGGTAACTCTTCACCCCCAGCAGCGCAAGCGGATGCTGCACGCGCGCGGTGCCGCGCTCCAGCAGGAAGTAGTGCAGCAGCCCCCCGATCATCCAGAAGTACGACATGAAGAACGGGTAGTAGAAGACGAAGCCCGAGACCCAGCGCTTGGCGATCAGCAAGTCCACCATGTCAGCCTCCCGCCTTGTTGTTGGCCGGAGCAGCAGCGCCCGCCGCAGCCTCGGTTGCTACCGGGCTCTTGCTTGCCGGTGCCGCCTGAGCACTCGGCGGCTGGGTCTTCGGCAACGCGCCGTTGATCTTCTCGGCGCTGGGCGGCGCACTGCGCGTTTCGATATAGCTCTTGAGCGACATCACATCGCGCAGCACCTCGGTGTCGGGCCGCCCGGCAATGAAGTCGTCCGGGTAGTAGCCGTAGTTCAGGGCACCGGCAGCACGCAGGTGGCTCATCTGCTCGTGCAGCTCTGCACTCGGGATGGGCTTGTCCTTGTTACGCCAGTCCACGGCCTGCAGCTCGAAGATGGTCTTGCGCAAACCATCCTTGTGCTTGGCCACGGCTGCCGTCAGCTTCTTCATCCAGTCCCTCGGATCCTTGGCCTCTTCCATGTAGGGCATGGCTTCAAGCGCAACGTAGTCGTAGGCCTGCAGGAAGTCGTCATAGTTCTGCGCCGTCCAGGTTTCGGCCTTCGGATCGAGCACGGGGCCCGCGAAGATGTTGCGCGCGGTCAGCATGTCGCGGCCGTTCTGGTAGCCCTGCGCCACCGAGATCAGCTCGTGCGAGAACGCGATCAGCGCGGCGGTCTTGCCGCGTGTCCACTTCTGCATCAACTCGGGCGACTGGCGGATCTGGTTGATGTCGCCCGGCAGACCCATCGCCTGGTAGGCCTTGAGTGCGGCGGGGCTGGCGTCTTCATAGTCATCGAGCACGCCGTCGTCGTGGAAGAGAATGCCGTCGATGATGGCGTTCTTGGCCAGGTCCTCGTAAATGTCGCCGATCATCTTGCGTGCTTCCGGATCAAACGGCGACAGGCGCGGCGGCTTGACCGTGCCCGGCTTTTGCGGTGCGCCCGGCAAGGATTGCACAAGGTGCGTGGCGGCCGGGTTGTTGGCCGGCAGCTTGAACGACAGCATCGGCAGCCAGGCGTACACCTCCACCTTGGCACGGGTCTTCAACTGCCACGACACGCGCGAGAAGAGGTCGGCACGCATCGGCATGTGGCGGTTCGGGAAGTACACAGACTCCACGGCGCCGTTGCCCTTCGCGTCTGCATAGGCCTGCAGGTAGACCGCCCGCGGTGCCAGGTCCTTGATGCGGTCGATCAACTTGCCGAGGTTGGCTTCCTGCTGCTTCGGGTCAGGGTCGTAGATGTAATCCATGTCGACCTGCACGACGCGCTGCACGGGGTTGATCTCACCGTGGTGGGTGACCGGTTCGCGCAACGAGCGCTCCAGGTTACCGGTGGTGGTGTCGTAGCCCATCAGGCTACGGCGGATGGCGGTGAGCGGTACGTCCGGCGTATTCGGGCCCGGCTCCAGCGTGAGCATGTACTTCAGGCCCACGTTGGCCGCTTCCTGGTCAAGGATCACGTTATGCGCACCGTACGGCCAGACCACGGTGTGCACCTTGGCGCCGATGTTCTTCTGGATGATGTCGACGCTGCGCTGCAGATCATCACGCACGCGCTTGCGATACTCGTCGTCGGTCTCATACCGGCCCATCTTGGGCAGATATTCGTGCGTGCTGGCGGCCGGCAATTCGTTGCCCTGTGGGTTGCCCAGAACGCCGTGGTGCAGGTCGTGCGTGTGGGTGGCGAATTCCGCCAGGCCCGAGGCCTGCATCTCTCGGATCTGATTCCAGTTCATGAAGAAGTCGCGGTCGACGATCTGCTTGTCCGACAGCTTGACCTTGGCCCCCGGAGGCGCGTTGGTCCACTCCGTCACCAGCCCGAACACGGCCGGGAAGCGGAACTGCTTGAGCAGCGGGAAGACCTTCGCGTAGTGGCTTTCGTAGCCATCATCAAAGGTCAGCAGCACTGGCCGTTTGGGCAGTGGCTTGCCGCCGCGGCGCGCCTCGTCAATCTGCGCCAGCGTCACCGGGTGGTAGCCGTTGGCCTGCAGCCAGCTGAACATGTTGGTGAGTGCCTTGGTGTCGATGGCAAACGCATCGGGCAGCGTCTCGAAGCTGGCGCGCAGGTTGTCGCGAATATCGTGGAAGCAGAGCACGCGGTACGTCTTGCCGTCGTCCGGATCGGGCTTAGGCAGGAAGTCCACCTGCAGCGCGGCAGCCGGACGGATGGCGGCGGTCAGCGTCATCGCCGCAATCAAGACCATCCAGCCGAAGAATCGTCGCAATGACGTTTGTCGGAGAGCTTGCATGGGCATCAGAGGGGAATATTGAGGTTCAGATAGAGGAACTTGCGGTTCTCAGGCTGGCCGTCATAGCGATGGCGCCCGTAACCGATCCCATACGAGACCTGCGTCTTGCGGTTGATCTGCCAGACGTGCTCAAGCCGTGCCTCATACATCGGGCTGTTGCCGAACGACTGCTGGTTGTACATACCGCCGGTCAGGTACACGCGCTGCGTGAACGACTTGTCGGCATAGCGCCAGGGCGTCCACGACCAGATGGCAGTGGCCGTGCCGCTGTAGTCGCGTGATGGGCTGAAATAGTTCAGGCCCGTCATGGTGTTGGTACTGGTATCGGCCCCCAACAGCACGCCCACCGTGTGGCGCGGCGAAGTGAACACCTGCTGATAGAAGTTCGCAGCCACGCGCTTGCGGAAGTTGTCATCTGAATAGCGCGACATGCCGTACGTCAACGATGCGTAGCGCGTTTCATCCCAGGTGTAGCGCACGTTGCCGCTCACGGTCTTGCCGGTCACGCCCACCTGGTACGCCTTGTAGGGCACCTCCAGGTCATCGGTGGTGACCAGGCCCGACACCTTCCAGTGGTCGCTCGGCAACCAGGTGGCGTCGAGGGTGCCGCCCGTCTTGCCGGCCGCACCCACCGATTGGTGCACCTCGCCGTTCACCTCAATGCCGGTGTCGAACCACTGCACGCCCGCACCGTTGCGTACGCGGCTTTGCGATGCGCCATCAAACTGCGCCTTGCCCACAAAGCTATCGAAGAACAGGCGGTAGTGATCGGCAAACGGGCTGCTGTAGACCTTGGTGTTGACGCCGTACTCGTTGTTGGCAAACACCGAATTGCCCTTGTCGGCCGTGGACTGGATGATGAGCTGCGGGCTCTGGTAGACATCCAGGTCCTTGTTCAGCGCATTGATCGAGCCGTTCTCCGGAAAGCGCTCGCCCAGCCCGTTGGCGACATCCTTGGCGGTCTTGAGGTCATCCACCGCAAGCGAGGCACGCCCATAACCCGAGACCACGCTCAGATCATCCGGGTGCTCCGCCAGCGCAGTTTTGTACATCTCGCGCGAGCGATAGGGCTCGGCCTGCACCATCGCACCGTCGGCACGTGCACTCACCAGCGACGCGGAGAACGGCGCCTCATGCCGCCACTTGTCCATCTCGGCAATACCCTGGTGCGTGCGGCCGGTCAGCACCAGGTATTGCGCCTCCAGGCGCTTGACGCGTGAGTAGTCCGGGTTGGGCGTGCCGACTTCCGGTGCCAGGCGCACGTACTCGGGGTTGTCGGCCTTCATTTTGTCGAGCAGTGCGCGGGCCTCTTCAAAGCGGCCGGTATCCAGCAGCGCATAGAACAGGCCTTCCTGCACGTCACCGGTTTCGATCTCGCCGGGGCCGGCGTCTTTCAACGCCTGCGCGTAGGCGGCAGCAGCCTTGTCCGGCGTATCAAGATAGGCGTAGGCATCGCCCGCGGCCACGCGCGTGTAGGCGGGCACCTTGCCTGCCTGCGACATCTCTTCGTAGCGCTTGACGGCATCCTTCATGCGCCCGCGGGACGCCAGCGCTACCACCTCGTCGGCGACGATCTCCTGGCGGAACTCGGCGTTCTCCTTCGTATCGGGCACCTTCTTGATCAGCGCTTCGATCTCGGCCACCGCCTGGTCGATGATGACAAAGCGCTCAGGCCCCTGGATGGACTTCATCTGCTGACGGCCCCACCGGATGCGCTGCGCGGCGGCCGCATGATCGACATGCCAGGACTCGGCTTCCATGAACCAGTCCGGGTGCTCACGCAAATGCTCCTGCGCCAGCGTGGCCGCACCTTCGCGGGACTCGCGCTGGACTTCGTTGCGGAAGGCCTCGCGATCGGTCGGCATCGGGCCTGCGGGGGCGTTCTCCGGCTGGTTGGCAGTGGCATGGGTAGCCGCAGCGTTGGCGGCTTCGGGAGACACCTGCAGCGGCTCCAACGCACCCGGGCCTTGGGCGCTGGGGCCTGCGGGCATGGGTGGTGCAGCGTCGGTCGAGTGGGTGCCCGGCGGCAGGATCACCGTGGGTGATGGTGGCGGTGCGGGCGGCGCCATGTCGGCGCCGGGCATGGGCGATGGGGCCTGCTGTGCGGGCGCGGCCGGCGCCGCGGCGTTGGCATCGGCCGGGGCGGGTTGCTGCGCCTGCGCCACCAGCCTTGCATTGGCGGGCGAAGCCGGCAGACCGTTCGAGCCGGTGGGAGCGGCAGCGGCTGTCGTACTGCCGTTCAGTTCAGCGAGCTCCGCATCGATCAGGTTGCGCGTGGCGGTGTTCGATGCATCGTTGGTGGTGGCCGCAGCGTGTACGGCCATCGGCGCCGTGCCGACCAGCACCACAGTGGCGCCAGCAATCGCGCACCGACGCGGGTGCCAGGCAGAAGCCGTACTGGCGCACGGCTGGCCAGAGAGAATTGGCTCGTAGGTGTTCATGTTGTTTTGGTGTCCGTTAGGCGGCGCACACGTGCGTGCATGCGTCGGCCGCGTGATGTGGGGATCGGACCCTGGGGACCAGGAGCGTGTGTCAGCCCAGGCGGGCTGTGCCGTTGGCGGTACGCACGGGCGTGCGTGGTGATTTGGCGGGCGTCACGCCGCCAAAGGCGCGTGTCATGGCTGCCCACCGCGATTCCGCACCGTGGTCGGCCACCGCAACGCGGGGCGAGCTCATCACAGCATCGGTGGCAGACATCGAGGTGGACGCAGACGCGCGCGACGGGCCGGCAGCGGTCTGGACAAACACGGCGGCGGCGTCCTGCACGGCGGCAGTGGTTTCACCCTGTGCCATGGCATTGCCTTGCAGTTCCAGCGGAATGCCCAGGCGCATGGCGGCGTACACAGCCTCGCTCTTGTTGCGCACGTTCAGGCGGCGATACAGCGTGCACGCGTGCGTTTTGACGGTGGCTTCCGAAATGCCGAGCAGGCGGCCAACACCCTTGACCGAGTGCCCGCGCGACAGGAGCACCAACACCTCGTACTGGCGCAGCGATACATTCAGCCGCTGCGCGGCTTCCGACGCATCGAGCGCGAGCATGGTCACGGCCGTGGTGGCCGGGCGCGGCATCAATGCCGGATACGACTGCCCACCCGCCAGCACCAGCTGCAGCGTGGCGAGCAGCACTTCAGGCGACTGTGACTTGGAGACATAGGCATCCACCCCGCACGTCATCGCAACGTGCGCCTCTTCTGCCGACGGGCGAGCCGCGAGCAGAACCACGCGGCTGGCCTCGCTGCAGGCAATGGCTTCGCGCAGTTGAGCCATGTCGACAGGGGCATCGGCTTCGTCCAGGCCGATGACAAGCAGGTCGGCACGCGTATCAACGGCATGCACGTCGCCCGGCTCGCCAACCGGCAGCACGGGGGCGACGACTTCCAGGCCCAGGGTGGGATGCTTGAGCAGTGCGCCAAGTCCGGCTCGCAGCAACGGATGATTCTCCAGCAGGACTGCTTTCATGGTTTCCTCGTTTTCTGGTGAAGCGATTCCGGTCGAGCGCGTACCGAGCCTGCCGCGGCAGGCATGCACGTGCGCGTAGTCGACCGTTGAAACCCCGGGACCGTCCGAGAGAAGCGCCCTGCCACCAGCGAAGTGCGAGAGTGCCGGCAGTTGAGAAGCGAAGTGCGAATGCCGTGGATTGCTCCGGATCCGCTTATGGGAAGAACGTTGTGTGCGTGAGGCGCCAAGCGCCTGCTCACGCAGCGTGACCGCACGACATTGAGCAAGCATCGGGCCAGCACCGTGCAACGCAACATCTGCTTACATACTTGGCACAAAACCGACCAGTCGGAAGGCGGTTGAAACCTGCTGTGGCAAAGGCTCAACGGCCTGCAGCATCGTTTGTTGCACTGCCGCGTACGCACCCGATTCTGTAACCGGATGGTTACGACTTCAGGACGCTTGGCGAATGCGCGCTCGTGCCGTTGGTCGACAACTGAACGTTTTTACAACCTGTTTTAAAACTTACCGAGCGAGAGAGGCCGGCGTCGCTTGATCAGCTGGCAGCTGGCACCTTGGCATGTGCCGCAAGCAACGCGGAGGGAAAGGATGCTGCGCCGCTCAGGACTTACGACGCATCACAAAGAGGAACAGGCTGTCGATAGCGCCCACCGTGAAGATGAGGCCCGCGGCGGTGTGGAGCATCCACGCGCCATCCGCAAACGGTAACGAGATCGAGGTGTGCGGAATGGCACCCACCACCGCGGCTGCCACTGACATGCGCACCACGGGTACCCACCACGTGCGTTGCGCGGGCGGCGGGTCGTCACGATGACGCGGCGGCGGAGGGGGCATGCGGCGGGGGCAGGAAGTGGCGGTCATGCTGCATTGTTGGACACAACCGATCCGACCGAAACCGGGAACAGCCCCGCACATCAGCCCCATTTCCGTCGATCGCCCTACCGGTGTTGTTTAGTGAGCGCTCTGCGTAGCCAGGTGCGCGAGGTTCTTCAGCATGTCGGTCGTCATTTCCGCCACGCCGTACTCGGGCCTCCAACCCCAGTCGCGCCGGGCGACCGAATCGTCAATCGAATTGGGCCAGCTTGCGGCAATCGCCTGACGGAAATCCGGCGCGTACGTCACTTCAAACGCTGGGTGATGCCGGCGAATTTCCGCCGCCAGTTCTGCCGGCGTAAAGCTCACACCCGCTAGGTTGTAGCTGCCGCGTTCGGTAATGTGCTCGGCCGGTGCTTCCATCAGTTCGATGGTGGCGCGCACGGCATCGGGCATGTACATCATGGGCAGCGCTTCGTCGCTCTCCAGAAAGCACGTGTAGCGTTCGCCCTTCACGGCGGAATGGAAGATGTCGATGGCGTAGTCAGTCGTACCGCCGCCCGGCGCGGTCTTGTACGAGATCAGCCCCGGATAGCGCAGGCTGCGCACGTCGATACCGTGGTGCTCGAAGTACCAGCGGCACCAGCCCTCGCCCGCCAGCTTGGAGATGCCGTAGACCGTCTTGGGCTCCATGATCGTGCTCTGCGGCGTGTTGTCGGGCGGCGTAGTGGGCCCGAACGCGGCAATCGAACTCGGCCAGAAGATGCGCTCGATGTTGTGCTGGCGCGCGGCCTCCAGCACGTTCAGCAGGCCGTTCATGTTGAGCTGCCAGCCCCACGTGGGCGATTGCTCCGCCGCTGCCGAGAGCGCCGCCGCCAGGTGATAGATCTGCGTGATGCCGTGGCGCTCGATGATCTCGCGCAACTGCCCGCGATCGATCACGTCGAGCATTTCGTGGCGGATCTGCGGGTGGCGCCCCTTGGGCACCATGTCGCTGGTCACCACGTTGCCGGTGCCGTAACGCTCGGCCAGCGCCGCCGCCAGCTCCGTCCCCAATTGCCCATTGGCGCCGATGATGAGAATGCGCGGCGCACTTCCTGTCCCACTGCCGGTGTTGCTCATCAGATGATCCCCAGTTCCTTGCCGGCGGTTTCGAACGCCTTGAGTGCTGCATCGAGCTGCTCACGCTCGTGCACTGCGCTGATCTGCACGCGGATACGCGCCTGCCCCTTGGGCACCACCGGGTAGAAGAAGCCGATCACATACACGCCCAGCTCCAGCAGGCGTTTGGACAGCGCCTGCGCCTTGGGCGCGTCGTACACCATGATCGGCACGATGGGGTGGTCACCCGGCTTGATGTCAAAACCGAGTTCAACGATCTTGCGGCGGAAGTACAGTGCGCTGTCTTCCAGCTTGTCGCGCAACGAGGTGTCGGCCTCCAGCAAGTCGAGCACCTTGATGCTGGCGCCAACAATGGCCGGTGCCACGGTGTTCGAGAACAGATACGGCCGCGAGCGCTGGCGTAGGAGCGCCACCACTTCCTTGCGCGCGCTGGTGAAACCGCCCGATGCACCGCCCAGGCCCTTGCCCAGCGTGCCGGTAATGATGTCGATCTTGCCAAACACGCCGCGGTGCTCGTGCGAGCCGCGCCCGCGCTTGCCCAGGAAGCCCGTGGCATGGCACTCATCAATGCCCAGCAACGCGCCAAACTCATCGCAAATGGCGCGAATTTCATCGAGCCGCGCAATGGTGCCATCCATCGAGAACACGCCGTCGGTAAAGACCAGCTTGAAGCGCGCGCCGGCTGCGTCCGCAGCTTTCAGTTGCGCGCGCAGGTCATCCAGATCGTTGTGCTTGTAGCGATAGCGCTGTGCCTTGCACAGGCGGATGCCGTCGATGATGGACGCGTGGTTCAGCTCATCGCTGATGACGGCGTCTTCCGCGCCAAGCAGCGTCTCAAACAACCCACCGTTGGCATCGAATGCCGAGCCGTAGAGGATGGTGTCTTCCGTACCGAGAAACTTCGCCAGCCGCGCTTCCAGCGTCTTGTGCAGATCCTGCGTGCCACAGATGAAGCGCACCGAGCTCAAGCCAAAACCGTGCGTGTCCAGCGCCTCATGCGCCGCCTTGAGCACCTCGGGGTGCGACGACAAACCCAGGTAGTTGTTGGCGCAGAGGTTGATGACCTCCTTGCCATCGTCCGTACGGATCACGCTGCCCTGCGGCGAGGTGATGATGCGCTCGGTCTTGTAGAGACCGGCCTCCTCGATGGCTTCCAGTTCGCTGCGGATATGCGCGTAGAAAGCGTCGATGGAAGCGTTGGCTGCCGTTGTCCCCATGGTGCTCCTCCTGTAGACTGCGTTGATCGATAAATCGAACAAGTTCGATATATCGAATAATTTGTTCAATTTACAAGATACCATCCAATGGCACAAGCCCCTGCCACCCGTCCGTTCGATGAAGGGCTTGCCGAAGGCCCGCCGGCCGTTGGCGCCAAGCTGCAAGTGCTGCGCCAAGCACGCAAGCTGTCGCTGGACGAACTCTCGCGCCGCGCCGGCGTATCCAAATCCATGCTCTCGCAAGTCGAGCGCAACCTCGCCAACCCGACCGTGGCCGTGCTGTGGCGCTTGGCAACCGCGCTGGGCGTGGGGCTGGCGGATTTCCTCTCGCCCGAAGGTGCAGCGGATGCGGCACCGTCCGTCACGGTCATCCCGGCTCACTCCATCCCAGTCATCAAAAGCCCGGATGGCAAGTGCGAATTGAAGATTCTTGGGCCGGTGGACCTGGCGGCGCGTTTTGAGTGGTATGAGCTGTCGATCCAGCCAGGCGGTGTGCTGGCGTCAGAACCGCATGAGGTGGGAACGAAGGAGCACCTGTCGGTGCTCAGCGGCACGCTGACGGTGCAATCCGGGTCGAGCGAGAAAAAGGTGCGGCACGGAGAGTCCGCGCGCTACCCGGCGGATGTGCAGCACGCGATTTCGAATTCGGGGAAGACAGTGGCGACGGCGTTGTTGGTGGTGGAGTGTGCGCAGTAGTGAGCGCAAACAATGGACACGCAACTGCTACAGACTGAAGACGCTTACAACGAGGCGCTCGCCATCGTGTCGAAACTCGTCGATGCTGCCGCTACGCCAGGCACGACAGATGGAAATCGCCTCGAAATCATGACCGGGCTGATCGAGCTGTTGAGATTCACTCAACGCTGAATCTCGCATCAGCGAGCGCCGTGCTTTCCAAAGACCGCGCTTAATTCAGTCTGAATCGCTGGTTCACTTAACGTTGAACTATCCGAGTTTTGGTTCTCTTAACTCTGAACTTTCCGGCTACGTTTCCAACGTCAGAAATAGCACGGGCCGGCCGTGATCGACCCGCTACGGACGTTCGATGCTGCGCATTCTTGGTCCGCAACAGGTTCTTAAGCCGTCGCTCGTCACGCAACAAAGAGTCGGCGGCAGCAAACAGGAAAGGTGGCTCCCTTGAAATCCTGACTCTCCCAACAGGCTGTCAGACTATGCGAAGGAGCTGCCTCGCCGATGAGCAAGGTGCCGCTTTCGAGCGGTTTCCCGAAGTGACGCACATGCCGTCCCGAGGAGACTCGCGATAACAGCGGCTAGCCGTGGGCCTCTCTGTCCGGATTGTTTCTCACCAGTAGTACCGGGAGGGAAGACGTACGGACAACGCTCTCCGCGACGCTTCCCAGCAACGCCCTCGGCACGCCTCGCCTCCCATGTGTGCCAAGCACCAAGACTTGCGCGCCAGCCTCCGCCGCAAGTCTCTCCAGCTCCGTGGCGACGTCAATATACGTCAGCGGATCTCTTGTGATGGCGACCGAAGCCTGGATTCCAGCTTGTTGGGCCTTCCGAATCGCAGCCGAGATCAGCGTCTCTCCGCGCTGAGCCAGCGCTGCCGTGACCTCCCGCACGAACGGAGAGCTCAAGTCGTATTTGACGTGGGCGTTATCCACGACATGGGCGATCACAAGCTTTGACCCGAGTGATTTGGCCAGGCGGATGGCCTCGTCGAGGGCTTGCTCCGCGGTCGGGCTTGCATCGATTGCGACCATGATGGTTTCGTACATCGTGATCTCCTTTCGGTACCTGCGTTGAACGATGGTTTGCCGCGTCACTGCATCGGATCAGTGATCCCCGGATGGTCTGGGGCCCTCTGGAGACGAGGGGCTTCTTTGCGGGTGCCGCCAGCACAGCCGCTTTTCCGTCATGAGGCGGCGCCAATCCACTTTCGTGAACCCATAGACCGCAGCGAGAAACACCAGCTGCGACACGACAAAGTAGACACCAAGATAAGAGCCATCGATCTCGGACTCTTCGTCCAGATAGCGGGCCCCGATCTGGGCAATGTGCGTCCAGGTCAGGTAGCTCACCCAGCGCCCCACCAAGAATGGCAGTCCGATCAACCACAGCCGCATGCCGGTCAGGCCGTAGGCGATGAAGATGGTGTTGGATGGAAACGGGCTGAACGCGTAGGCAAGCACCAGTCCCACAGTCATACCTTTGCGCTGCTTGAGCCAAGCGCCCACCACGTCGATGTTCTGCCGGTCCGATTCGCGCATCCAATGGTTGCGGACCAGCATGCAGGCCAGCCTCGCCAGGACCAGACGCCCCGCCGTCGCGGCGCAGGCGGCCACCGCTGCCAGCGCAACGGGGTTGGCTTCGGGCTGAGAAAAACCGATCCATGACATCACCATCCACGTGGGTGGCGCAAAGGCTGGGATCACGTTCAGGGCAAAGACCGTGGCAAACAAGGCGAGCAGGCTCGTCATGGTGTTCACGCCTCCTTGCCGAGTACGTGAAACAGCTCATCTTCCTGGGCGCAGTGCAGCCGCAGGACCGCGTCCAACCCATACAGCAAACGCTGCAGTTCCTGTAACGCGGAGGGGTCCGGTCCTTGCTCGGGGATGTCCGCGACGATCCTGTCCAGCAGGCTCGTCACCCGAAAGATTTCGCGATGCATGCCGCTCATGGCGGCCAGGGGGTCTTCCCCCCCCAAGCAGGCGCGCCACGTCAGGATAGATCTCGGTATCGTCACGGCGCTCGTGCGGCACCAGCACCAGATTCAACGACCGGTTCAGCTCGGAGAGCGCCGTCTTTGCCAGACTCCGTTCCATCCGCGGTAGTTGATCCGCCACCGTGCGGATGTGGTTCATGATCGGTTCCAGCTCGGTATGTTCGGCTTTGAGGCGTTCCACGTCCGTTGGCGGCAACGAGCGTGTGGCTTCACGCCGGCCTGCTTGTAGGGCGCGCAGGGCATTGAGGATGACGAGAACGTCGATGATCTCCTGCAGCAGAGCCCCGGCCAGCGCAGGCAGATAACCCAGCGCTGCCGCGATCATGGCCGCGATCGACAGTGACATCCCGGCTCCCACGCTTTGGACCGCAATGCGACGTGTGCGCCGGGCGATCCGCACGGCATCGACCAGGCGGTCCAACCGGTCAACCAGCAACACAACGTCCGCCGCTTCCGAGGACGCCGCGGCACCGCGTGCCCCCATCGCCACTCCGATGTCCGCTGCCGCCAGCGCCGGTGCGTCGTTCACGCCGTCACCGACCATGATCACCGTGCCCGCCGCGCGGGCCTCCCTGATTGCTGTGAGCTTGTCCGCGGGCGATTGCTCCGCATAGACGTCGGTCACGCCCAGCATCGCGCCAACCGATTCGGCCACATCAGGCCGATCCCCCGTGAGCATCCCTTGGCGGCACACCCCAATCTGGCGCAGCAAACGCAGCGCGCGCGGGGTTTCAAGGCGGATGCGGTCTGCAAGCTGCAACGCACCGGCCAGCTCACCATCCACCCCCACGAAGACAGCTGATGCGCCGGCATACCGAACACGCTTGATGAACGCCTCGCTCCATGGCGGCGCGACCGCCGAGCCGAGCACGTGAGGCAAGGTGCCAATCGAAACAGCATGGCCGCCCACATGACCTTGGACCCCCGCGCCTGGACTCTCGATCACGGCGCTGGGCAGCAGCAGCGCGGCACCTCGCTCGCGGGCCGCTTTGGTCACCGCTTCGGCCATGACGTGATTCGAAGCTTGTGCGAGAGAGGCTGCGAGACGCAGCACCTCCTGGGGTTCATAGCGGCTGCTGCACTCGATGTCGACCAGCCGCGCGTACCCTCCTGTGAGGGTCCCGGTCTTGTCGAAGAACAGGGTATCGGCCTGTGCGAGCCGTTCCAGGGCGCCGCCGCCCTTGATCAGAACGCCGCGCCAGGCACAACGCGACATGCCCGATACGATCGCCACCGGTACTGCCAGGATCAGCGGGCAAGGCGTGGCAACCACGAGCACCGCGAGGCAACGGGCTGGATTGCCTGTCAGTAGCCAGCTCGCTCCGGCGAGCACGACCGCGACGGCTGCGAATGCGAATGCATAGCGGTCGGCCAGGCGCACGGACGGGCTGCGCTCGGCCTGGGCGGCACTGACCATCCGGACAATGCCCGCAAAGGTACTGCGCTCGGCCGATGCCGCCGCCACCATCTCGAAGGCGGCCCCAGCGTTCAGCACACCGCTGCTCACGGCTTCTGCGGCCTTGCGGTGTCGCGTGACGGATTCACCGGTCAGCGTTGACTCATCTAGATCGGCCGGCTCCGACAAGGTGCCGTCCACGGGTACGACTTCGCCATGCCGCACCAACAACCGGTCGCCCGACCGGACTGTCGCCAGATCAACCTGGCACCACTGGCCGCCATCGAAGCGATTGGCCTGTTTGGGTGCGTGGCTCAGTAGCGCCGTCATCTCCTCTTGCGCACGCGCCTGAGCGAAGTCCTCCAGTGCGCGCCCGCTCGCCAGCATGAGGGCAATGACGGCGGCCACCAGCACCTCGCCCGACAACAGCGCAAAGCTGATCGACAAGAGTGCCAGGACGTCAATGCCCGCTTGCCGCCGTATCAAGGAACGAACGATCGTGACCGTCAGCGCCACCCAATTGGGAGCAATGCCGATCAACCATAGATCTTGCGCCAGCGCACCTGCGTTCAGGTAGCGAGCGAGCAATCCTGCCGACAGCGTCAACGCAGAGGCGGCGAGCAGGACGGCATTGAGGTGTCGGAAACCGGAGGGCATGGGCCAGAGGCAGGCGGGAGGAGCCGAGACGGCAGAGGCATCGCCTCCGTTCCTGCGCGCTCAACGATGCTAGATCATGCGGCGCAACAGCCTATCCTTCAGTACAACCTCGTGCCAGAGAGCAGCAACAGCGTGCAGTCCCACGAAGATGTACACCAGCGTTGCTCCCGACTCGTGGACTTCCTTGGCTAGGTCAGCCAGCGCCTTGTCCGGCGCAAGCGGGACAGGCCAGTCCAGGCCGAACGGCTGGATGGCCTTGCCATCCCAGGCGAGTGCCAGTGCACCGAGGATCGGCATACCCAGCATCAACACGTAGAGCACTAGGTGCATGGCTCGTGCAGCACGCTCAAGAAGCTTAGGCCCTGGAATTGCCGCTGGCACTTCCGTGCCTAGGCGGGCAAACAACCGCAGCACCATCAAGGGCAGCACGGAAAGGCCAGCCGTTTGATGGATGGTGAACAGGGCGTCCCGCATGGCGCTGCCCTTAGGGAAGAGATCGTGGATATCGATGGTCACCACCGCGATCAGCGCAGCTAGGAACACGAGCCAATGCAGCGACCGTATGACCGGGGAGTATTTCTGCTCGGAGCTCATGGAGGTCACCCAGGGAGAAGGTGGAAAACCGGTAGGTCGCGATCCGCAACCGCTACGTTTCACGGATACTCGTTCCAGTTCGGGAGGGCTTGTCGCAAGTCAACAAAGCATGAGTCGGCCGCGATTAAATCGGCACACAACCTCACCGACCGGGCAGCTATCACAGCGCACAATCTGCGGATACACCGGCGCCGAGATTGCAAATACCCGTTTTGTCCCGCTCGGAGCGGGTGCTCGTGCGCTTATTCGACAACCGGCGCGGGTCGTACTTGCTACAAAGCGGGGCGCGTGTTCGATCTGGAAAATGACCGTCGTGTAGGCCTGAGCAAACTTTCAAATCTCGGCTCGAGGATGAGGAGCGTGCGAGCCAAGTGCAGTCGGAGAGCTGCGTGGGCGCTTCGTACGCAATCGCGGACATTCAAGATACATAGGCGACCGTCCCCTTGATGGCCGAACTGAGCCTAATATCCTCCCCGTTCTGCCGATCGTGCCTCGGTTCCGGCCTCTGCCGCGCTTTCTGCCGGTTGCCCAGCCGTCCCTGTTGGCACTTCCGTGTTCCTTACCCACGACCGTACCGAGGGGCGTGTGCCGCAGGAAGTTCAGAGTTAAACGAACAAGGTTCAAAGTTAAGTGAATCTCGACACGAGCAGTACGAAGCGCAGGATTTTCCGTTTGAACCCTAGGCCGCCCACCACACCCTCGGCAGCAATACTCCAAGCATCAACCCACGCAGCGCCATAAAACCCAGCATCGACACCCACAGCCCGTGGTTACCCCACAGCGGCTGGAGCATGACCGACAGCCCCCAGAACGCAGCGGCGGCCACAGCCATCGTCACCAGCAGTTCACGCGTGCGCGTGGCGCCGATAAACACGCCGTCAAACTGGAAGCCCCACATGGAAACGATCGGCAGCAGCGCCGCCCACACCAGATAGTGGCGCGCGGCCTCGCGCACGGCCGGCTGATCGGTCAGCACGCCGATGATGGCCGAGCCCGCCAGCGCATACACCGCCGCAAACAGCCCCGCCCCCAGCACTGACCAGAACGTCGATACGCGAATTGCCATGCGCAGTGCATGGCGGTCCCGCCCGCCCAGTGCGGCGCCCACCAGTGCCTCGGCGGCATGCGCAAAGCCGTCCAGCCCGTAGGCCATGAAGGTCAGGAAGTTGAGCAGCAGCGCGTTGGCAGCCAGCACCACGTCGCCCTGCTTGGCGCCCGCGTGGGCAAACCAGCCGAAGGCGCCCAACAGGCACAACGTGCGCAGAAAAATGTCGGTGTTCAAACCCATCAGCCGGCGCCAGGCGTCGCGCGCGAGCAGTTCAGCGCGCGTGAGCGGGGGCAAACCCAGCGGCCGCTGCAGCCACAGCAGCAGCATGCCCAGCGCAAACCCGGCGATGTCCGCCAGCGCTGTCGCCGCGCCGATGCCACCGACACCCATGCCCGCCCCCAGCACCAGGCCCAGCACCGCCGCCATGTTGACCGCGTTGATGAACACCTGCAGCAGCAACGCGCGCCGCACCTGCTGGCGCCCGAGCAAGGTACCGAGCACCACATAGTTGGCCAGCGCAAACGGCGCTGACCAGATACGCGCATGGCAATACACCTCGGCCATGCGGGTGACGGTGTCACTTGCCCCCAGCAGCGTCAGCGTGATGCGGATGGCCGGCCCCTGCAGCACCAGCAACAGCGCACCAATAGCCAGCGCCAGCAGCAACGCACGCACCACGCTCGCCCGCAGTGCACGTGCATCGCCCGCACCATGCGCCTGCGACACCAGCCCCGTGGTACCCATGCGCAGGAAGCCGAAGCCCCAGAACACGAAGTTGAAGAACACCCCGCCCAGCGCCACCCCGCCGATGTATTCCGGCCCAGGCAAATGCCCCGCCACGGCCGTATCCACCGCCGACAGGATCGGCTGCGTCAGGTTGGCCAGCACGATGGGAAACGCCAGCGTCAGCACGCGCCGATGCCACTGCGCAGGTGTCGCAGGTGCAACCGATGTGACGGATGAGGACTCCATGGGGGTAAAAAATGGGGAGGGACAGTGAAAATCGGATGAAAAAGAGGTGCAACCGCCAGCGATTTCGCTATGATTGCGCCCCATTGCGAGTTCCGGCAATCGTGCGACAAGTGCGTCACCCTGCACAACGTCGCCGATGACTATACGCGAATCCCCCCGGAAGGCAGGCACCATGCCCCCGCCTTTCAACGCGACCGGACAAGCGCGGTTGATGCTACGCGTCACCCCGTGCACGCATGTTCTGCGCTGGTGACACCCACCATGCGGAACGGTGGGCGACGCCAAAACAGCGTCGCCTCGGTAGAACTAAGCGGACTGTTAAGCAAGCCGCGGTGCCCTGTCGAGCGTCCGAACTCGCCGGGGTGGAGACTTCCTTGGAAAAAAACGTACAACGCAACCTTGGCGCCTGGCCCCTGATGTTGACCGGCTTGGGCTCGATCATCGGTTCGGGCTGGCTGTTCGGTGCGGGTCACGCCGCACAGGTGGCAGGCCCTGCCGCCATCTTTACCTGGGTCATCGGCGCAATCGTTATCCTGGCCATCGCCCTGACGTATGCCGAACTGGGCGCGATGTTCCCCGAGTCCGGCGGCATGGTGCGCTACGCGCGCTACTCGCACGGCTCGCTGGTGGGCTTCGTGGCCGCGTGGGCCAACTGGATCGCCATCGTCACCGTCATCCCCATCGAGGCCGAAGCCTCCATCCAGTACATGAGCTCGTGGCCGTGGCCGTGGGCGCAGGGGCTGTTCCAGAACGGTGAGCTGACCCCGGTCGGCCTGGTGCTCTCGGCCGTGCTGGTGATCGTGTACTTCCTGGTGAACTACTGGGGCGTGAAGGCGTTTGCCAAGGCCAACAGCGCCATCACCATCTTCAAGTTTGTGATTCCGCTGGCAACCGCCGTGGCGCTGATCGTGGCGGGCTTCCACCCGGGCAACTTCGGCATGGCCGAAGGCGCGAGCACGGCAGGCGGCTTTGCGCCGTATGGCTGGTCGGCGGTGCTGTCGGCCATTGCCACCAGCGGCATTGTGTTTGCCTTTAACGGCTTCCAAAGCCCGATCAACCTCGCGGGCGAGGCGCGCAACCCAGGCCGCAACGTGCCCATTGCGGTGATCGGCTCCATCCTGCTGGCCGCTGTGATCTACGTGGCCTTGCAGATTGCCTTTCTGGGTGCAGTGCCCCCGGCGTCGCTCGCGGGCGGCTGGCATGGCATCGACTTCCACTCGCCGTTTGCTCAATTGGCGATTGCGCTCAACCTGAACTGGCTGGCCGTCGTTCTGTATCTGGATGCGTTCGTGAGCCCCTCGGGCACCGGCGCCACCTACATGGCCACCACCACGCGCATGATCTACGCGATGGAGCGCAACAACACCCTGCCGGCCATCTTCGGCCGCGTGCACCCGGTGTTTGGCGTGTCGCGTCCGGCCATGTGGTTCAACCTGGCGGTGTCGTTCATCTTCCTGTTCTTCTTCCGTGGCTGGGGCGCACTGGCAGCCGTCATTTCGGTGGCGACCGTCATCTCGTACCTGACGGGCCCGATCAGCGTGATGTCGCTGCGCAAGACCTCCCCGGGTCTGCACCGCCCGCTGCGCCTGGCTGGCCTGTCGCTGATCGCACCGTTTGCCTTCGTGTGCGCATCGCTGATCCTGTACTGGGCCAAGTGGCCGCTGACCGGCGAAATCATCGTGCTGATGCTGGTGGCACTGCCCGTGTACTTCTACTACCAGGCCAAGGCTGGCTGGCCCGACTTCAAGACGGAGCTTAAGGGCGCCTGGTGGATGATCGCCTACCTGCCGACCATTGCCGCGATGTCGTACTTCGGCAGCAAGGAATTCGGCGGCCTGGGCCTGATCCCCTACGGTTGGGACATGGTCATGGTGGCGGTTGTGTCGCTGGGCTTCTACCGGTGGGGCGTGGCCAGCGGCTGGCACACCCGTTATCTGGATGAAGTCGAGCACGTGCATGAAGACGCGCCGGCTCCAAGCGGCAAGCGCGCACCGCGCGGCGTACCGCAAGGCGTCTGATACCAGCATCGCCATCCTCAGAAAAAACGCCCGTCCGGTTCGCCGGCGGGCGTTTTTTTATTTCACGATGGCTCCAGCACCGTTGTCCGCTGGACTGCGCCTCAGTTTGACTCCCGGTGCATCGCTGACTTGCCCCGAGGAGAAGCCACGTCGCTGAGAGCCTGCCGCAGGCGTGGCGCGGCAAAATCAAGGAAGCGACGCATCTTCAACGGCATCTGCCCACGTGCAACGTGCACGAGATGGACTGGAGCGGGTTCCGGCTCGTACGCCTCCAAGAAGATCTGCAGCTCGCCACGCGAGACAGCCTCCGCCGCCTGGTAGTGCAGCAACCGAGTGATGCCGACCTTGCGGACTGCCGCCTGCATTGCCGCTTCCGGAGTCGTGACGGTCAGACGCGGCAGGATCGGGACATCGATCACCGTGCCGGATCGCGGGTGCAGAAAACGCCACGACGGCGAAGGCATGGGCGTGTCCACGCTCACACACGGAAGACGCGACAGATCATCGGGAGCCTGCGGTGTGCCGCGACCGGCAAGGAGCCCGGGGCTGGCACACGTGACCGTTCGCATGACGCCGATTTGCGTGGCCACCATCGAGCTGTCCGGCAGCTTCCCAATGCGCACCGCCATGTCCACATGGTCGCCAATGAGATCCACGTTGCGATCGGACAGGATGAGCCGAATGTTGATCTCAGGAAACGCCGCCAGAAAGTCGGTAACAACCGGCAGCACGTGCAGGCGCCCAAACATGAGCGGCGCGGTGACGACCAATTCGCCCTTGGGCACGGTGAACTCGCCAGCCGCTTGGCGCTCCGCCTCCTCCACCTCGTCGAGGATGCGGCGTGCTGACGCCACATAGGCGACGCCGGCATCCGTCAACGTGAGCTTGCGGGTCGAACGGATCAGCAGCCGCGCGCCGAGCCGCGTTTCCAGCTCGGAAATCTTGCGGCTGAGGGTGGCCAGCGGCACCTTCAAATCGCGTCCCGCCGCAGATAGGCTGCCTTTCTCCGCAACCGCCACCAGCAACGACATGGCCTCCAGGCGATCCATCTTATCCTTCCAACATTTGGTAGAGATATTCTTGATATTGCCGGATTATCAATAGAAATGGAAAGAGGCAAGATCCATTTCACCGAGCGTATTCCACGCTCGAGACACTGGAGAACGCCATGTCCCGCCTTGCCATCCCGACTGTTGATTTGCACCGAATCCTGACCCAGGATTTGCATCGAAAACTGACCCACCCCAAAGGCTGTTAGGTGTCGCTTTGTGCGGGTTGTTTGGCGGTGCGTTTCTCCTTCTTGGGCTGGGTGGTGCTGTGCTTGAAACGATAGCTATCGTTGCCGGTTTCAACAATGTGGCAGTGGTGCGTGAGGCGATCCAATAGCGCGGTGGTCATCTTGGCGTCCCCGAAGACGCTGGACCATTCGCCGAAGCTCAGGTTGGTGGTGATGACGAGGCTGGTGCGCTCGTAGAGCTTGCTGATCAGGTGGAACAGCAATGCGCCGCCGGTCTGGCTGAACGGCAGATAGCCCAGCTCATCGAGGATCACCAGGTCGGCATACATGAGTCGCGTGGCCAGGTGTCCCGGCTTGCCTGAGACCTTCTCCAGTTCCAACGCGTTGACGAGCTCCACGGTCGAGAAGAAGCGCACTCGACGGTGATGGTGCTCCACGGCCTGCACGCCGATGGCGGTGCCGAGATGGGTCTTGCCCGTACCTGGGCCGCCGACCAGCACGATGTTGTGCGCCGACTCGAGGAACTCGCAGCGGTGAAGCTGCCGCACCAGTGCTTCGTTGGCCTCGCTGCAACTGAAGTCGAAGCCGGTCAGGTCTCGGTAGGCTGGGAAGCGCGCCACCTTCATCTGATAGGCCAGCGAGCGCACCTCGCGCTCGGTGAGCTCGGCCTTGAGCAGACGCGACAGGATGGCCACGGCCGACTGGTAGGCCGGCGAGTCCTGCGCCGCCAGGTCGCCCAGCGCTTGTGCCATGCCGTGCAGCTTCAACGACTTGAGCATCTCCAACATGACTTCATGCTGCATGATGCACCTCCCGATCTCGCAAGCTGTCGTAGCGGCCGACGTTGGCCTGCGGTTCGACGTGCAGCGCCAGTGCCTGTGGTGAGGTGATCGGTGCCACGGGCTCGCCTTCCAGGAGGCGGCTGAGGATGTTCAGGATGGTTTGCTTGGACGGGGCACCCGCCTCCAGTGCGAGCTCCACCGCAGTGAGCACGGCCTGTTCGTCGTGCAACAGCACCAGCGCCAGGATCTCGACCATCTCGCGATCGCCACCAGGGCGTTTGAGCAGTGTGGATTGCAGGCGTCGGAAGCCCTCTGGCAGTTCGGCGAACGGTGCGCCGTTACGCAGCGCACCGGGCTTACGCTGCAGCACCGCGAGGTAGTGGTGCCAGTCATAGATTGTGCGCCCCGGAAGATGGCTACGGTCGATGTGCCGCACGTGCTCGGCAATCACCTGGCCTTCGGCCACGAACACGAGCCGATTGGCATAGACGCGCAGACTGATGGGCCGGTTGGCAAACGACGCCGGTACGCTGTAGCGGTTGCGCTCGAAGGTCACCAGGCAGGTTGGTGAGACGCGCTTGGTGTGCTCCACAAAGCCATCGAACGGCTGCCCCACGGGCATCAGGTGTGGCCGCTCCAGCGACCAGGCCTCCCAGAGGGTCATGTCCAGCTCAGGATGGCGGGTCTGCTGCCACAGCCGTACGCACTGGTCGGCCAGCCAGTCATTAAGTGCCGCCAGAGAGCCGAATGCAGGGATGCGTTGCCAGATGCGGTGACGGCTGTCCTGCACGTTCTTCTCTATCTGCCCCTTCTCCCAGCCCGAGGCCGGGTTACAGAACTCGGCGTCGAACAGGTAGTGGCTGACCATGGTGCTGAAGCGCAAGTTGACGTCACGCAACTTGCCCAGGCGCACGCGATCCACGGCGGTCTTCATGTTGTCGTAGATGCCGCGACGCGGGATACCGCCCCAGGCCACAAAGGCGTGGTGATGGGCATCGAACAGCATCTCGTGGGTCTGCAGCAGATACGCGCGCAGGAAGAATGCGCGGCTGTGGCTGAGCTTGAACTGAGCCACTTGCAGCTTGGTGCGCTCGCCGGCGATGACCGCCCAGTCCTCGCTCCAGTCGAACTGGAAGGCCTCACCCTCTGCGAAGCGCAGTGGGATAAAGGTGCCTCGCCCCGACGTGCGGGCTTGCTCCTGTTGCTCCTGGCGCCAGCGGCGAGCGAATGCGGCAACGCGATCGTAGGAGCCGGTGAAGCCCAAGGCACACAGATCAGTGTGGATCTGCTTGAGTGTGCGCCGTTGCTTGCGTGGCTTGTTGGCCTCGGTCTTGAGCCAAGCGGAGAGCTTGGCGGCATGGCCGTCGAGCTTGCTCGGACTCTGCCGTGCAGGATAGGCCGGTGCCGTGGTGTCAGCGCGCAGATAGCGCCTGACCGTGTTCCTGGAGATGCCCAGGCGTCTGGCGATCTCGCGCAGCGGGATCTGGTCGCGAAGATGCCAGCGTCGAATGATGCTCAGTATGGCCACGTCGATCACTCCGATCTCCCGCTCGTTGCCGAGCGGGACAGTGTTCTATACGTGGGTCAACATTCGATGCAAAAACCTACCTCGGGTGGGTCAGGATTCCGTGCAAATCAACAGGTTGCCCATTCAGTGCCATGCTCACCGGCTCTCTGCGAGGTATTTCTGGAGGAACACACCGCTACTCTCTTTGACCTGAGGCCGCCAAGAAAACGAGAAAGAGCGCTGCGACGACAGGCGAAAAACATAATTGCTCTTCCGACTGACGGCACCCTGGGGGGCGCCCCGGATTCATCGACCACGACGATCTCACCGCCCTGGTGAAGCTCCAGTAGAGTGGCCTCCAGCATGTCGCGAGTGGCTCGCGTTGTGTTGAGCCGCTTCAGGAAGAACTGCTCGAAGGCCATGCCCTCGGCACCGTTGAACGACATCGCGGAGATCCGTTCGATCAACTCCGATGATCTTCCAGTAATGAGGACGAAGTATTGGAAATACCTTACCTCACATCACGCTAGATGAAATCTAATCAACTTCGCTATTTTTTATAAATAACTTCGCTACTCCCGGGGCGGGAGGCGCCATTTTTTCTAAATTTCTTCGCTACGCCCACACTAGCTCCATGCCGCCACCTCTTGCTCGTCGTAGGCATCGCACAATGACCTACAGCTACAGTTCAGGCTCAAGCTCTGGGATGTCGAAACCTCCACGCGGCTCAATGGCGAGCGGGCACATCGCTCGGACCATTGGTCATTAGAACACCCCCAGCAGCTACAGGTTCTTTCCCCAAGGATTGCCAATCGATGCTGGGACACCCAGCACCGGGCAGCAGTGCGGTGACAGATTTGTAAGTAAACAACCCAACACCGCTCTTCATGGTCATCCATTCCAAGGTTGTGAGCCACTCGGCAAGCTCGGGCTCTTCCTTGCGCATGAGCTGGTCGTGCAGACGGGTCAGCCGATCGCGCAGCACGCTGGCCTGCGTGATCTGCTGATCGAGCATCGCGATCTGCCGTTCCATGATCGTGGTCAGGGGAACGTCCGGGCTTGCCAGGAAAGCCCCGACATCGGCCAGCGACATGCCGAACCGCCGCAACGCCTGAATCTGGTGCAGCCGGGCAATGTCAGCCTTGTCGTACAGCCGGTAGCCGCTGTCGGAGCGGGCCGAAGGCGTGAGCAGGCCGATGCTGTCGTAGTGATGCAGCATGCGGACGGTGAGGCCGCAGCGTTTGGCGAGGTCGCCCACTTTCAACAACATGGTCAGCTCCTGTCTTTTGGCTTGAACCCAGGCTAGGACCTCACGCAGTGTGAGGGTCAAGCGCGGCGTGAATGGATGGCGCCCCGTGAAGACTCCGGCGCACTCCGCATTCTGAACCATGCCCCCTCTGTGGTGGGGGCTGCAGCCCGCCAACCCGCGCTGTGCCGTGCGTCATAAAAAATTCATTCAACGCTGTGTTCAGCACTCTCGTCTGTGACCGTTAGGCGGAATGTCCGAGCTTCCGTCCAACGCCATGACTTTCTCACCGCTTCCCTTGCCGGCGGGCATTGCGCCCGAGATGCTGCGTACGGTGTTCCAACCGATCTTCCGCCTGTCCACCACCGAGGTGCTTGGTTACGAGGCGCTGCTGCGTGGGCCGGCGGGCACGGCCATGGAGTCGCCCGCCGCGTTGTTTGCCGCGGCATCGGACACGCAGGGCGCAATTGCGCTGGAGACCACGGCCGCGCGCCTGGCCATTGCCAATTTCTCGGCCATGCGCCTGCCGGGCAAGCTGTTCCTGAATTTCAGCGCGTTTGGCGTGCGCCAGTTGCTGCAAGACCATGCCCGCCTCCTGCACGCGATTGCCGACCACGATCTGCACCCCTCGCGCATCGTCATCGAGCTGACCGAGCAGACGCCCATCGACGACCTCGCCAGCTTTGCCCAGGCGCTGTCGGTGGCGCGTGACTTCGGCATGCAGTGCGCACTGGACGATTTCGGCACGGGCAATGCCAACCTGAACCTGCTGATCGAACTGACGCCGGACTTCATCAAGCTCGACAAGTATTTCCTGCGCGACATTGCCAAGCACCCGGCCAAGCTGGACGTCGCACGCTCTTTGCAGCAAACGCTCAAGGGCGGCGCGACCAGCATCATTGCCGAGGGGCTGGAAACGGAAGATGAACTGGGCGTGGTGCGCGATCTGGGCATCCGCTTTGGCCAGGGTTTCTTCCTGGGGCGACCGCAAGACAAGCCGGCGGGCGACATGTCGAGTCAGGCAGCGCGCGTGCTGCAGTCCTCGCAGATTGCGGTGTTTCCGCAGGCGGTGCGCGTGGGCTGGCGCGCCATCACCGCCAGCAAGCTGCTGCGCGTGGCACCCACTCTGCCCCTGCGCTGCAGCAACGACGACGTGCTGCACCTGTTCAACCGCCACCCCGATCTGCATGCCGTGGCGCTGCTGGATGAAGACGAACGGCCGCTGGCGCTCATCGCCCGCCGCGCCTTCATTGACCGCTACGCGATGCCGTATCACCGTGAGCTGTACGGCAAGAAATCTGCGCTGGCGTTTGCCAACCGGCAGCCGGTACTGGTGGAAAAGTCCGCCTCGCTGGAAGACATGTCTGCGCTGCTGATGAGCGAAGACCAGCGCTACCTGACCGACGGCTTCATCATCACCGAGCACGGCCGCTACCTCGGCCTGGGCACGGGTGAAGAGCTCGTGCGCACCGTGACCGAGATCCGCATTGAAGCCGCGCGCTACGCCAATCCGCTCACGTTCCTGCCGGGCAACATTCCGTTGAACCTGCACATTGAACGTTTGCTGGAAGCGCGCGCGGAGTTCTACGCCTGCTATGTCGACCTGAACCACTTCAAACCCTTCAACGACCAGTACGGCTACTGGCAGGGTGACGAGATGCTGAAGATGGCCGCTGCCGTACTGGCCACGGCGTGCGAGCCGACGCGCGACTTTCTCGGCCACGTGGGTGGAGATGATTTCCTGATCCTGTTCCAGAGCGCCGACTGGCGTGCGCGCGTCGAGCATGCCATTGCCACGTTCAACACCAATGCGCTGGCGATGTATACACCGGCCGACCAGCTAGCCGGCGGTATCCATGCCGAAGACCGCAAGGGCCTGCCCGCGTTCTTCCGCTTTGTGACGATGGCGGTGGGTGCCTTGCACGTGCACCCAGGTGCCGCACGTAACAGTGATGACATTGGCACCGCCGCCGCGCTGGCAAAACGCCGCGCCAAACAGAGCGACAGCGGCTTCTACCTGGAAGCGATGCGGCCCGCGCAAACCCTGTCGGCCATCGCCTGAGCGTCGGTTGCTAGTCCGCTGAATCATTGAAATGGGAGGGGCAGGACATGCCATGCGGGATGCAGCGCTAGGCGCAAAGCGCAGCAATAGCTGGCTATTGCGAGCATTTGCAACGACGCGATGCGCCCGCATGGCGTGGCAGGCACCGACCAATTTCAGTGATTCAGTGGACTAGAGCGCCTCCGCCGGATCGCGCCGGCGGCGAGTCGGGCGGTTGGCCAGCGGCGTGAGATCGGCTTCAAGGTGTGCGTGCAACGCCTCCAGCCCATCCTGTTCAAAGAAGTGGTGGCCGGGCAGCGTGCGTAGCACGCTCGGGCCACGCGTGACGTCGGCCCAAGCGGCATAGTCTGCTTCGTTCAGCAATGGATCATCCTGGCCGCGAAAGCCGAACAGCGGCAACGACAGCGGCGGCTCCTCACGGTAGTCATAGATTTCCGACAGGCGCAGATCGGCCCGCAATGTCGGCAGGATGTACGACAGCGTGCGCGTATCCGTCAGCACGGATTCCGGCATGCCGCCCAGCCCACGCAGGCGGTCGATGAAGGCGGTCTGCTCCAGTTCACAGATCGGCGGGCGGCCCAACAGCCGATGCGGTGCGCGATGCCCGGAAATGGCCAGCGCCACCGGCTGCGGCCCGCCACGCGCTCGCAGCGTACGGGCCAGCTCGAACGCCACCAGCGCGCCCAGGCTGTGCCCGTAAAACGCAAACGGCAACGCATCGGCCTGCGCACCGGCCACTTCATCGGCCATGCCAGGCAGCAGTTCATCGAGATGGCCGGCACGCGCCACCCCCGCCGGCAGAAAGCGATGCGGCAACTGAATGGCCCGCACCTCGAAGCTGCGCAGCCCGGCCGGCCACTTGGCAAAGTTGCCTGCGCTGCCGCCCGCATGGTGGAAGCAGTACAACCGCAGGCGCGGCGCAATCACGGGCGTGCGCCCGACCGGAACGATATAGCGTAGCTGGGACATGGCGGTCACCCTCCTTACCAGGAAACCTCGCGCGGCAGGCCGTAGCCATCGGCCCCGGGGAATGCCGGCCACGCAGGCGCCTGTGCTTCGTGCGCCGGGCTGTGGCCGGTCAGTTGTGCCAGCAGCGCGTGCTGGCGGGTGCGGGCGGATTCGATGCTGGCGGCCTTCACGTGGCCGTAGCCGCGGATCTGCTTGGGCAGGTTAGCCAGCTGCAGCACGGCGTCGTACGTGAGAGCACTGAGCTTGCCGAGCGCGGTGTCGATGGCGTGCTCGTACTCGACGATCAGCGCGCGCTCCTGCCGGCGCTCGCGCGTGTAGCCGAACGGGTCGAAGCGTGTGCCGCGCAGCCACTTGAAGCGCGCCAATACGGCAAACAGGCGCTGCGTGCCGGGCCCGTACGTGCGCTTGCGCGGCGTGCCGCCTTCCAACGCAGAGAGAACGGGCGGCGCCAGATGAAAGCGCAGCGTGACGTCGCCTTCAAAAGTATCGGCCAGCGCGCGGCGGAAGTCTTCACCGCTGAACAGGCGCGCCACCTCGTACTCATCCTTGTAAGCCATCAGCTTGAACAGGTTGTGCGCCACGGCGGTGGCCAACGTCTGCTTGCCGGTGGCGGCGCGCTCGGCCTGCCGCACGTGCTCGACAAAGTTCACGTAGCGGCGCGCATAGGCTTCGTTCTGGTAGGCCGTCAGGAAGCCGCGGCGATGCGCGAGCACAGCATCCAGGCTGGCAGGCTTTTGCAGCTTGATGATGGATTCCGCCAATGGCTTGCTCGCCCCGATGCCCGCGTCGAACGCCGCATACCGCCCCCACTGGAACGCACGCTGATTGGCCGCCACGGCCACGCCGTTAACTTCAATGGCGCGCAGGATGGACGCCTCCGACAGCGGCAGCAGCCCACGCTGAAACGCATAGCCCAGCATCAGCAGGTTGGTGTACAGCGCATCGCCCAGGTGGTGCTGCGCGAGCGCACCCGCGTCAACAAACTCCAGCCTGGCCTCGGCCGTTTCCCCCAGCAGGCGGCGCAGTTGCTCGGTGGGGAACTGCCAGTCCACTTGCCGGATGGCGTGCCCAGGGGGTGTCTCCTCCGTGTTCAGCACGATCTGCGTATGGCCGGGCTTGATCTTGTCCACCGCATCCCGCGCAGCGGCGGTGAGGATGTCGTAGCCGAGCACCACGTCCGCCTGGCAGGCAGGAATACGCTGCGAGTGCAGCGCGTCCTGCCGCTGCGCGATGCGCACGTGCGACATCACCGCACCGTTCTTCTGCGACATGCCGGTCATGTCCAGAACCGAGGCGCCCTTGCCTTCCAGATGCGCGGCCATACCGAGGATGGTGCCGACCGTGATCACGCCCGTACCACCAATGCCACAGATGAGCACGTTGAACGGTGCATCCAGCGCTACAAGTTGCGGTGTCGGCAAGGCTGGCAGGTTGTCGGGCAACGCGGCCTTCTGCTGCTTGCGTCCGCTGCCGCGCAGGCGGCCGCCTTCCACGGTCACAAAGCTTGGGCAGAAGCCCTTGGCACACGAGGTGTCCTGATTGCACGACCCCTGGTGCACGGCACGCTTGCGGCCGAACTCGGTTTCCAGCGGCACGATGGACGAACAGTTCGATTGCGTGGCGCAGTCTCCGCAGCCCTCGCACACCAGCGGGTTGATGAAGAGATGCCGGGCCGGCGCCTGCACCGCTTGCTTCTTCTTGCGGCGGCGTTTTTCCGCCGCGCACACCTGTTCGTAGATCAGCACGCTGGTGCCCTGCACTTCACGCAACTCGCGCTGCACGGCATCGAGCGACTCACGCGGGTGAATGGTCACGCCGTCCGGCAAGCCGATGCGGCCGTCATGGCGTGATGGGTCTTCCGACACCAGCGCGATGCGTGTCACGCCTTCCGATGCCAACTGTCGCGCAATCGCCGGCACGGTCACGGTGCCGTCCACCGGCTGGCCGCCGGTCATGGCCACGGCGTCGTTATAGAGCAGCTTGTAGGTGATGTTCACCTTGGCGGCTATGGCCGCGCGAATGGCGAGATAGCCCGAGTGGAAGTAGGTGCCATCGCCCAGGTTGGCAAACACGTGCGGCACCTGCGAGAACGGCGCCTGCCCGATCCACGTCGCACCCTCGCCGCCCATCTGCGTAAAGGTCTTGTTGTGCTCGGGGTAGATGGCGGTGGCCATGATGTGGCAGCCGATGCCGCCCAGCGCCAGGCTGCCCTCGGGCACCTTGGTGGACGTGCTGTGCGGGCACCCCGAGCAGTAGTAGGCCGAGCGCGCGGGCGTTGCCACCTCACGATCGAGAAAGGCCTGCCGGTCACGCAGCCAGGCCGCCGTCTTGGCAAGGCGGCCCTGCGGATGAAACTGTGCGAGCCGATCCGCAATCACCATGGCGATCTGCGCGACGGAAAGATCCGTCTTGGCCGAGAACACACCATTGCCAGCGGGGCCGGCCAGCTCGCCCACCCCGTCGGACTTGCCGACGATCCGCGGGCGCGCGTTGTCCGGCAGGTCGTACAGAAACTGACGCAACTGCGATTCCACCACCGGGCGCTTCTCTTCGATGACGAGAATCTCGTCCAGCCCCGTGGCGAAATCGCAGATACCCTGTGGCTCCAGCGGCCACGGCATGGCCACCTTGTGCAGGCGCAGGCTGGCCATCTCGGGTGAATCGGCATCGATCTCCAGCAGGGCGAGTGCTTCGCGCACATCGCGGTAGCTCTTGCCGGAGGCGATGATGCCCAAGCGCGCGGTGGGCGCATCGTGCGTGGTGCGATTGAGCCGGTTAGCGCGCGCATAGGCCAGCACCGCGGGCAGCTTGTGGTCTTGCATCAACGCTTCCTGCTTGCGCGCGGTCAGGCCCAGTGGGTCTGATGAAAGGCGGCAGTTCAGCCCGCCTTCTGGCAGCACGTGGTCAGTCGGCAAATGGATCTGCAAGGCAAACGGATCAGCCTCGATGCCGGCGGACGACTCCACCGTATCGGCCAGCGCCTTGAAGCCCACCGCGCAACCCGAGTAACGCGACATGGCCCAGCCGTGCAGGCCCAGCTCGATGTACTCCTGCACATCGGCCGGATACAGCACGGGAATCATCGCCGAGCAGAACAGGTGATCGCTCTGATGCGGCAGCGTGGACGAATACGCACCGTGATCATCCCCTGCCACCAACAGCACGCCGCCGTGCGCGCTGGTGCCAGCATGGTTCAGGTGCTTGAGCACATCGCCCGAGCGGTCCACGCCCGGGCCCTTGGCGTACCAGAGTGCAAACACGCCATCGTGCTTTGACTCACCCAGCAGATGCACCTGCTGCGTACCCCATACGGCGGTGGCGGCCAGGTCTTCATTTACACCGGGTTGAAAGCGGATGTCGTGCGCCGCCAGCGCATCACTGGCTTTCCAGAACGCCTGATCCAGCCCGCCCAGCGGCGAGCCGCGATAGCCCGACACAAAGCCCGCCGTGTTGAGCCCCGCAGCGCGGTCGCGCAAGCGCTGCACCACCGTCAGTCGGACCAGCGCATCGATGCCGCTCAGGAACACGCGCCCCGTGTGCGCCGTGTATTTGTCTTGTGCCGTGGTGAGTTGCACGCGAACCTCGCGAAGGTGAGGCAGTAACAAAACGCAGCGCGAGCGGAGCCTGCCCCGCCGCGCAGCGGGCATCGAAACAGCATGGATTGAACGGAAGAAGGCGGCCGGCTTACCAGTCGATCAGGCAGGCGCTCCATGACAGCCCCGCGCCAAAGCCGATCAGCACGACCTTGTCACCGCGCATCACACGGCCTTGCCGCACGGCATCGCCCAGCGCCAGCGGGATGCTGGAAGCACCGGTGTTGCCGGTATCCGCCAGGCTGACGAAGAAGCGTTCTGGCGCAATACCCATCTTGATGCGCACCGACTCCAGCATGTGCGCGTTGGCCTGGTGGAAGACGAACAGGTCCACGTCTTCCTGTTCCAGGCCGTTCTTCTCCAGCAGCGCGTCGATCACCTCCGGCACCTTGGTCAGCACGAAGTTGAAGACGCCCGGCCCATTCATGCGGAAGTCCGGCTGATACGCGCCGCCGCTGGTCAGGCCATGCAGCCCCGAGGTGTACGCGGTGATGGCCTCGGCGCCCGTGCCATCGGTGCCGAACTCGAAATCGCGCACGCCGATGCCTTGGTCGGCCCGGCGGATGAACGACGCCGTGGCTGCATCGCCCATGATGGTCTTGAGGCTGCGGTCTTCCGGCGCCACCAGCTTGGTGTACGTGTCGGCCGTGATGAGCAGCACGCCCTTGGCGCGGCCGCTGTCGACCAGCCCTTCGGCCAGCATCAGGCACGACACGTAACCCGAGCACCCCTGGTTCACGTCGAGCGCGCCGCTGCGCGTGGGCAGCCCCAGTGCATGCTGCACCAGGCAGGCGCTCGTCGGGATCAGGAACTTGGGCGTCTGGCTGCAGAACAGGATGAAGTCCACGGCTTCCGGTGCGATGTTGTGCTCGTCCAGAAGACGGCGTCCGGCGGCGATGGCCAGCTCGAGGCTGTACTCGTCGTCGCCGGATATATGCCGAAGGTGGATGCCGGTTTTGCCTGCGATTTTGTCGACAGGCCAATCCGGGTTCAGCGCAGCAATGGATTGATTGCTGAGCGTCGCATCCGGCAGCGCATAGCTGATCGATTGAATCTGTACCGCCATGAGAGGGCTCCGCGTGAGTGCGTGGTTGCGCGACTGCGTTATTGACGGTGATACACAAGAGGCACCATGACCGGGTCGGCCTGCCGCAACAGCGCCCCACCCCACGAAAAGCCCACGCCAAAGCCGACCATGCCGAGGGTCTCACGCGCCGGCCGCGGAGCGTCTGCGTCGTGCTCTGTCACCATCATCAGTGGGATGGACGGCGGGCTGGTGTTGCCGAAGCGGTCGATGTTGCTCGGCATCTTCTCGGGCGCAATGCCGATCTTCTTCGAGAAGTAATCGAGCATGAACTTGTTGGCCTGGTGGAAAAGCCAGCGGTCTACGCTCTGCACCGGCCAACCGGAGATGGTGGCAAGCTGCTGCACCAGTTCCGGCACGTGGTTGAGCGTGAGGCCGAACACGGCCGAACCATCCATGTACAGCTCTTCCTGCGAGCGCAGCACCTTGTCTTGCGGGTGTGGACGGCGCTCGGCCGATTCCGCCGTGCTCGGCTGGCGAAACCCGCCGGCCTGGATGATGAGCGAGTCGCTGCCCGCGCCGTTGGTGCCGGCAAAGAAGAAGCTCTCGGCTGCGTCTTCCGAATACTCGATGGCCGTGGCCGTGCCTGCATCGCCAAACAGGATGTTGGCCGGAATGTCGTGCGGCGAGATCAGCTTGCTGGGCGTGTCACCCACCAGCAGCAGCACGCGCCGCATCCCTTCCTTGGCCAGCAGGCCGAAGCCCACCATCAGCCCATACACATAGCCCGAGCAACCGAGCGTGATGTCGAACGCCGCGCAGTGGAACGACAACCCCAGCCGGCGCTGCAGCACGCAGCTCGTGGCGGGCACCACGTAGTCAGGTGTTTGCGAGAGGAAGATCAGCGCGTCGACGGAATCCTTCTCCCAGCCGACGGACTCCAGCAGGCGCTCCGCCGCCACGTAGCAGAGGTCGGATGCGCACATGCCGTCAGGCGCCACATGCCGGGCCTGGATGCCGCACAGCTTGGCCGTGCGGCCGATCTCCACCGGATCACCGGCGATGTCTTCATTGCGCCGGACGTGATCCGGCACCGCGGCAGACACCCCGGCAATGCGCGCGTTGTGAAAGCGCCGGTAGCCCATTCAAGCCTCAACGCTCTGACCGTGCACCAGCGCACGCAGCTCGCGGAACGTGGTTAGCTCCTGGAGTGCCATCGGGTCCACGACTTTCTTGTAGTGCGTGTCGATGAGGGCGATGGTGCTGAGAAACGCCAGCGAATCCCACACTGCCTCTTCCACCATGTTGAAGTCGTCGGTGATCCGCTCCGGCGACACTTCGAGCAGGGCCGCGAAGTCTTCAATGAATTTTTGATCGTCCATCGGTTCACCTCAATCATCAGGAAACAGCGGGGGAAATACGCCAGTCGTGCCGGCGGGCATGGTCCAGCAGTGCTGCGTTGGAGCCGACCGCCACCGGGTGGTCAGCCAGGGAAAGCAGGGGGATGTCGCTGTCGTGGTCGCCATAGGCAAAGCCGCCGTGCATGGAAAGGCCGTGCACCTGCAGGAACTGGCGCAACGCAGTGGCCTTGCCTTCGCCAATGGTCGGCTCGCCCAGCATCGCGCCGGTGTAACGGCCATCACGCTGCTCAAGGTGCGCGCACACCACATGCTCGATCGATAGGTCAGCCGCAATGGGTGCAATGGCCTCAGCAAACGAACCGCTCACCACGATGACAACGGCGCCGGCCTGCTGATGCGCGTTGAGCCGTGCGACTACCGTGTCGTGGTACAGCACTGCGCGATTGGCCTCAAACCACTGCTGCGCGGCGCGTGCCATGTCCGCCACCGGAATGCCCGCGAGCTGTCGGTAGAAGTAGCGGTTCTGCGCGGCGCGGTTGGCATTGCGCTCGACGTACCACGTCAAGTTGGCGCGCACATCACGGATGCGGCGCTCGGCCTGATCGGGCGAAGCGGCCGTACTGCGGTGATACTGCTCCAGCACGGCGAGCATGCTCTTCGGGCGGATCAGCGTTTCGTCCAGATCGAACACCGCGCAGATGCGCGTAGCGTTGACCTCCGGCGCAGCACAGTCAGGGGCGATGGCGGCAGTCATGGCAGCACCGTCCATCAGTTGTGCAACGACTTGAGCGCCGTGCTTTCCAGCGCCGAGACAAACTTGCGATCGAGCACCGTGAAAGTGAGCGTAAGTTGCGCGATCACTTTGCCTTGCTGGCGAAAGTCGATCCGCACGGCCATCTTGCCGTCGCCGGTGGTGCGCAGGTTGCGCTCCAGCACGCGGTATTCCAGGTCCACCTGGAACGGATAGGCAAAGGCCTTGAAATCCACGTTGATGTTTTCGGCCAGGTACATCTTGGCCGCCGTGGAGTGAAATTTCTGCGTCACGGCATTGCCCATCTGCCGGGCCGCTTCCAGCAGCACCATGAACTGCACATGCTTGCCGGTGACGTGGTCGCTCAGGTCAGCGCATTCATCGTCGATCAACAGCACGCTGGCGTAGGTGTCTTCGCCCGTTTCCTGCGGGTCGGAGATCAGCGTATTTGCGCGCTTGATCTTGTGCGTGAGCGTGCCGTCACAGCGCTGATGGCTGTCGAAATAGCTGCGCAGTGAGATCTGCCCGGCGTGGTTGCTCTGGGCCACGAGATCGCGCAGCACATCCACCTGCGATTCCGAGATGCCCTGTTCCAGCGAGATGGCGGCCGGCTCAAGCTGCCCGTCACGAACACGCGCCACAAGCTCATCGAACGTGAGGATGCTTTGCGCGTTGGACAACTCCTGAAACTTGTTGCCAACCACACGAATGAGGGTATCGGTCATAGGGCGCCTGTCGTATGCGTGCTGGGTAATTGGATTGCCAATTGCGATGCATGCGGTATCCATTCGAATGCGCTTCGCATTTGTCATCGTTTTTATATTGACCCGCCTTTTCCGCATGTGCGCTATTGCATTTACATATGCGGCCAACCTGATGAATTCGCGCTTTGGTGCCTTGCCGCAAATCCACTGCTGGAAACGGGTCGTTGCCTCTGCCGGACGCATCCTACCGTTTGCTGCAATGCGGTCAACTGCAAAAAAATACAGTAGACGGGTTGCCGCTTTTCACACAGCATCCGCGCTTAATCACGGCGCCTTTGTGCTTTGAACCAAACCGGGGCACAGGCGGCGCTGCAACACCTTTTTGATCTGCAAAACGGTGCACGCACGTGATTTAAAAGGCCGCCATTGGATTGCCAATCAATCCAATGCGACGGATTGGTGAAACCGCGCGTTGGTGCGCGGCATCCGGCCCAACCTGGATGCCCGCTTGCCGATGCGTTCCACACTCCAATAGAGGCAGCAAGATGGCTCAACACGACTCCAAGGCTCTGGCCAACAAGTTCATCCACGCGCTGGAAACACGCGACCTCGACGCCGTATCGGACCTGCTGGCCGATGACGTTGTCTTTGAAGACGTGCCGCTGGCCGACACCGTGCACCGCGGCAAGCCCAAGGCTGTCGAAAAGGTGGCCGAGTTCTTCGGCAAATCGTCTTCGTACGTCTGGAAGAAGCACCGCGTGGTGTCGGAAAACGGCACGGTGTTTGTCGAGCGCACCAGCGACATCGTCTTTGGCGACAAGAAGGTCACGCTGCCGATGGTCGTCATTCTTGAATTCAACGACGCCGGCAAGCTGACGCTGTTCAAGGACTACTTCGACCTGCAGACGCTGCAAAGCCAGCTGGCCTGATTCGCTGCTATTCCGCGGCTGATTCGCGGGCGCATCCCATGCAGGCACGCCGCCATCCCGAGCAGGTGGCGGCACCTTCCCATCGCCCTACCTACCAATCCACCGTTTGAGGAGATGACCGATGAGCACGTCGTATCGCTCCGAAATCCACCGCTTCGGCGCACCCGCCGAAATCCGTGACCTGCACATCGATGAAGCCGTGGCGCTGGTGCGCGATGGCGATGCGATTGCCGTATTGCTGGACGTGGTCCAGCCCGAGCAGCTCGATACCTGGTGGGCCGACCCGTCGTACCCCGAGGTGATTCCGCACCGCTCGCTCTCGGGCGTGGCCAACACCGGCGTGGCGGTCGGCCCGATGCAGTTTCTGGAAAACGAAAAGCTCGTGGTCGGGCTGGCGGACTACTTTGCTTATGCCGGCCGCTTCAACGGGCAACTGCGCAACACCGCCTTTGCACGGCTGATTCACGATGCGCTGCACATCGACACCGTGCAGGTGGGCACGTGGGCGGAGTTTCCGCTCACCTCCAAGCGCGAGTTCCAGCCCAAGAAGGAAGGCATCTACAGCGTGCCGCCGCATTGCGACGCCATCCACTTCTCGCGCGACCCGGGCAACTGGCCGATTGGCGAGAACTACTCCGAGCTGAAGAACCAGATCTCGGTGTTCCTGTCGGTGGCGGATTCCAACGAGGGCACGGGCCTCGTGTTCTGGGACTACCGCCCGCAGGACTTCGCCCAGCTGCACACGCTGATGGCCGAGTTTTTTGCCAATCAAAGCATCCCCCAGCTTGAAGACGTGCCCAAGCTGGTGGTGCGCGGCAAGCCCGGTCAGCTGCACGTGCTCAACACGCGCGTCATGCATGCCGTGGAGCAATGCCAAGCCGTGCGCCGCACGATCGGCGCCTTTCTGGTGCGCCATGAAGACAGCTGGCGCATGTTCCACTGACCCTGCCCAGCCACACGTTGGCCGGCAGATGCCCACACGGCGTCTGCCGGTGCAAGAGGCCTGCCCATGAAGAAATGGATCGTGCTGTTCTCGATCGGCATCTACCTGTTGCTGATCAACCTGGATCTGACCATCGTCAACCTGGCGCTGGCGGAATTCTCCAAAGATTTCAACGCCAGCATCGAGCAGATTCAACTCGTGATCGTCAGCTACCTGGCGGCTGCGGCGGCGTTCTTCTGCCTGTCGGGCGTGCTGGCTGATCGCTATGGCAAGAAGCGTGTGTTCATGGCGGGCGGCCTGCTGTTCGTGCTGTCGTCGCTCTACATCGGAGCATTTGCGCACAGCATCGAGGCCATCATCGCGGCGCGCTTTGTCCAGGGCATTGGCTTCTCGGCCACGCTGGGGCTGGCGCTCATCCTGATCGGCAAGGCGTTTCCGCCCGAGCAGAAGGGCCTGGCAACCGGTGTGGCCGTCACCATCACGGGGATTGGGCTGGCGGCGGGGCCGCCGCTGGGCGGCTTCATCCTGCAGGCCTTCGGGTGGGAGATGATCTTCCTCATCAACGTGCCGCTGGGGCTGCTGTCGCTGCTGCTCACCGCCGTGTTTGTCGACAAGGATGATCCGAACGAACTGAGCGCCCGCGCGCTCGACGTGGTGGGCGTGCCGCTGTACCTGCTGGGGCTCGGTTGCCTGATCGTGCTGTCCAACGCGCTGGCCACGCTCTCGTGGGCGCAGATCGGTGCGCTGACTGCCGTGGGCGCCATCTCGACCATGCTGTTCGTGCGCCGCAGCCTGCGCGTAGAGGCACCGCTCATCAACCTGTCGCTGCTGAAGAACGGCACCTACCTGACGGTGGTGGGCATCCGCATCATCTTCAACTTCGTGATGGCGAGCTTCCTCTTCGTGCTGCCGCTGTTCATGCAGAACATCCTGAACTACTCGAAGGTGCGCGCGGGGCTGTGGGTGCTGTGCATGACGGCGTGCATCTTTGTGGTGGGGCCGATTACCGGCAAAGTCATCGACCGCCGCGGCTACAAGCTGCCGGTACTCACCGGCATGACGCTGCTGCTGGTGAGTTGCGCTGCATTCCTCACGCTGCGTGTGGACCTGTCCATCGTGCTGTTCGTGATCGGGCTGGTGAGCTTCGGGCTGTCCAACGGGGCGCTCACCACGGCCACCATCAACGGCGCTACGTCACAGGTGTCGCCCAAGCACACGGGCACGGCCATCGGCCTGTTCTTCACGCTGTCGATGGTGGGAGCGATGTTTGGGGTGGCGGTGTCGGGGTTGATCTTGAGCAAGGTGGGCGCGTTTGAGCTGGCCCGCCACATTGCCGGTGCCGCGACCACGTTCACGCCTGAACAGCTGCACACGCTGCTCGGCCTCGTCAACGCCAGCCAAAACCTAGTCAACGTCACAAGCACGTTTGCCGATCACCCGATCGATGCGGTGCGCGACATCGTCAACACAAGCTACGTGCCCGCCATGCGTGCGCTGATGGCGTTCAACGCCCTGCTGGCGGCCATCGGCATCGGCCTGTCGGTTGCTCTGTTCAAGCGCAAGGAAACGCGCCCCGCTGAATCCGCTGACCCCACGCAATCCCGCAACGAACACCTCGAAGGAGCCGTGTGATGCAATCCAGATTCCTGAATTTCGATTTCGGCAAGCTGCACTACCTGCAGGGCGGCAAGGCCAACGGGCCCACCATCGTCTTCCTGCATGGCACGGCGTCCACCGCCGCTTCTTACGCCGATCTGGAACCGATCCTGGGCGACCAGTTCAACCTGATCGCGCTGGATTTTCCGGGCCACGGCCAGTCGGACCATATCGACGTGGCGCGCTTCGGCTTTCAGTACAGCATGATCGGCCTGCGCACCTTGTTTGAAGAGTTCCGCCACCGCCTGTCGCTGCACGAGATCATTGCCGTGGGCAACAGCGTGGGCGCCAACATCGCCACGCAATCGCTGTTCAAGGACCCGAACCTGCTGGGGCTCGTGTCGATTGCCGGCGTGCATGCCGTCAGCCGCGAAGATGCGTTCTCCAACTTCCGCCCCGAAGCGCCGAAGGAACTCGCCTTCAAGAACCACTTGGTAGGCGACGAGGCCGATGCGCTCACACGCGCTTACCTGGATGTCTCGCAAGCCGGCACCGACGTGTACAAGCGCATGCTCACGGACATCAAGGAATCCGACGGCAACTTCCGCGAGCAATTCGCCATTCACCTGAAGACGCAGGGCTGGCTGGACGAACTGGCCATCCTGTCGGGCAGCAAGGTGCCCTTCCTGTACATCGGCGGCAAAAACGATGCCTTCATCGACAACGCCTACTACGACAAGCTGCAGGCCCGCGTGCCGCGCATCCAGCCGGCCAACGTGCACATCCTGGAAGACGTGGGCCACGTGCCGCACCTGGAAGCACCCGAGGTGTGCGGCAAGCTGATTCTTGAGTTTTCCAAGACGCTGTGAGGAGCCGGCCATGAGCCTACTGATCGTCGGGTGTGGCCCCGTAGGGATGACGCTGGCCGGGCTGCTCGCACAACGGGGCGAGGCGGTGCAGGTGATCGACAAGCGGCTGGAGCTGTCGACCCTGCCGCGCGGCATTGCCGTCAACCAGGCGAGCCTGGCGGTGTTCGACCAGCTTGGCATCGGCGCGCAGCTGGATGCGCTGGGCCTGCGCGTGCCGCGCATGAACCTGTACCGGCGCCGCGCGTACTTTGCCGACATCAACTTCCACCAGCTCGACATTGCGCGCCCGCACTTCTTCCACCTCACGCAAGACGTCATCGAGCGCGCGCTGTATCAGCGTATTTCCGAGCTGGGCGTGTCGATCCGCCAGGGGCTGGAGTTGCAGGCGCTGCAAGAGACGCCCACCGGCGTGGTCGCCACCTGCACCCACCCGGACGGCACCGAAGAGCGCATCTTTGCCGACCATGTCATCGCCTGCGATGGTGGCAACAGCACGGCACGGCGTCTGCTCGACATCCCCGTCGACCAGGTCATGTATGCCGGCTACTTTGTGGTGGCAGACGTGAGCTTCGACACGCTGCCGCTGGCCAACGACGAGATGCACTGTTTCTGCGGCGTGGATGGCTACCTGATGATCGTGCCGATCCCTGGCGGCAGCTACCGCGTGATCGCGTCCTTCCCGGGCGAAGACCCGCAGAGCGGCTTCGATGCAGCGTTCATTGAACGCATCATCCGTGAGATGACGCCCATCGCCGCCAACGTGCAACACCTGCACTGGATCACGCACAGCGCGTTCGGCCACCGCATTGCGAGCCGCGCACGCGTGGGGCGCGTGTTCTTTGCCGGTGATGCATGGCACCAGTTCAGCCCCATCGGCGGCACCAACATGAACCTCGGCATTGAAGACGCGGCGGTGCTGGCGCGCGCCATCCTCGCGCGCGATCTAGATGCGTATGAGCTGCCGCGCCTGGAAGCCGTGGCCCGCAATCTGGCGGTCACGCGCTACCTCAGCCGCCTACTGGTGCGCTCCCCCGACCTGGCGACGACCGAACGTCCGTTTGGCGCATCGTCGCTTGAGCGTTTGCTGCACGACGAGCTACCGCGCTTTCTGACGGGGCTGCGCACGCACATCCCGGCCGTAGCAACCCGCAGAGAAACCGAAGTCGCCACCGCCTGATCTGCACAGGAGACCTTCATGGTGCTCACGTTCCGCACGCCTGCAGCCAGCCGGCTGCCGTCGCTCACCGGGCTGCGCTTTCTGGCGGCCATGCTGGTCTTCCTGTACCACGGGTCGCTCATGAAGATCGCGGTGTTCAACCCGTTTGCGGATGCGCAGTGGGCCACGGCCTACAACCACCTGTTCAACGTGGGCGGACGCGTGGGGGTGTCGTTCTTTTTCGTGCTGAGCGGATTCGTGCTGACGTGGTCTGCACGCAGTACCGATACCACGTCGGCGTTTCTCAGGCGGCGCCTGCTCAAGATCTACCCCAACCACATCGTCACATGGGCGGTGACCATGATGCTGCTGGTGGCACCCGGAACGCGGGCTGCCGTGTGGCTGCCCAACCTGTTCCTGCTGCATGCGTGGGTGCCGGAAGACGACATCCTGCGCGGGGTGAACGCGGTGTCGTGGTCGCTCGGCAGTGAGCTGGTGTTCTATATGCTGTTTCCGTTGATCCTGCCGGCGGTGCAGCGCATACGTGCAGCGCGGTTGTGGTGGTGGGCAGCGGGCACCGTGGCGGCGCTGTTGGCAGCACAGGGGCTCATCACGCTGCTCACACCGGACGCGCCCGTCGCGCCCGGTTGGCCGTTGCCTGAACTGCGTTTCTGGCTGGCGTATTTCTTCCCGCCGCTGCGGCTGTTCGAGTTCGTGCTCGGCATGCTGATGGCACGCATTCTCATGACAGGGCAGTGGATCAGGCTTGGCCTGCTGCCGGCGTTTCTCATCATGGCCGCGGGTTATGCGGCGGCGCGCGTGGTGCCGTTCCAGTACAGCCTGAACGCGGTCACCATCGTGCCGATTGCGCTGCTCATCACCGCGGTGGCGGCAACAGATGTGGCCGATGCACCCACGCTGCTCGCCTCGCGCCCGATGGTGTGGCTGGGCGAGGTGTCGTTTGCGTTCTACATGGTCCACCTGGAGGTGCTGTACGGCGCGCAAGCGCTGCTGCACGGGCAGGCGTTTGCCACGCCCGTGGCACTGGGCGTGATTGCGGCGGAGTTCGGCACGGCGCTGCTGCTGGCGTGGATGCTGTACGCGCTGGTCGAACGCCCCATCATGCGCCGCTGGGCCGGCAGCGCACGGCCACGCACCGCGCGCGCGCTGGTCAGCCGCGCAGACGACGGCAGCCGTGCTTGAGCCTCAGGCTGCCGTGGCCGGAATCAACCCCAGCATCGCCGCCTTCACCACCGCATGCGTCTTGTTGGCCGCGTTGAGCTTGGTGATGGCGTTCTGAATATGAAAGCTCACGTTGCGCTCGGTCATCTCCAGGATGGCCGCCACCTCGGCCACGGTCTTGCCCTCGGCCGTCCAGTGCAGCGTCTGGCGCTCAACGTCTTTGAGGCGCGCGGCGGCATCAGGCAGCACCTTGCTCGCCATCAGGTTGCTGATGGTGGCGTGGGCAAGCTGGCCCAGCCAGATCATCTCCGGCTCGATGACGGCCAACTCGTCTGCGGTAATGGGCTCGGCGGTGCGCGCCAGGCTGAAGGTGCCGAAGATGCCGCGATGGTCTCGCATGGTTTGCGACCACCCGTGGTTCAGCCCATGCTGACGTGCCTCCACCCAGAACGGCTCGTTCGGATCGCTGATGCCCGGCCACAGCATGGGCTTCACGCAGCGCTGGCCGAACTGCAGCACCGGGTCGATGGCAGCATAGCCGCGCGCCAGATAGGTCTCTCGCCAGCGCTCGGGATAGTTGCTCCACGCCACGGTATTGAAGCGCGTGATCGGGATCGCCGCGCGCAGGGCATAGGCGTAATAGTCGAAACCCAACAGGGTGACGGCCGTGTTCAGGCTGCGAAACGCAGCGTCTGCATCGTCCAGGGTGTTCAACTCGCGCAACAGTTCTGCGCGCCACGATGTCATCCGGTTTTCCGTCAATTCAATGCGAGCGCCCATGCAAGCGTTCTCCCAAATAGAGTCAGTGCGGCAGCAATGGCGCCGGATAATCCCACGCGCATTACCGCCTCCACCTACAGACGTTTTGAACATGGCCGCGTGCCGGCACAGCATGCGGCACTCCCCCGGCTCAGGCTTGTGGCGGCCAACCCGCGTCGGTACGCGGTTTCAGCCTTGATCTGGTCGTCGCCTTACGCTTTGCTGATGGCTCGAAACGGCGTGCTGGAACTATACAAAATCTGAAGCGGTTTGCGCGGCGCAACATACTAATGAGGGGTAGTACGTTGTCTCGAATGCGGATTTGACTGAAGGCAGGAATAAATCTTCTGATAATCGCCTACCTTTGCGCAAAGTTGATTCATTGATATAACCACATGCTTTTTATTGGCTGCTGTGTAGTTGCCTGTTGTTCAGACTTCCATAACGTTCACGTTGCATGAACACTGAATTTTCTTGAACAAAGCAGCCTTGCCGTTCATACTTATCATGTGTTCACGAATCATGAACATGTGACAAATATGAACAACCTCACATGGCGACCCGATACGATCCCCAGCATCACGAGCGTGAAGTGCTCGATACTGCGCTGAAAGCCCTGGGCGAACTCACCGGCATAGACGGCAAGGTTGTTGCGATCGAAGCCCGCACCAGTCCCCGCGCAAAGTCCGACGCCGTTGTCGACCTGAAGGTCGCCGGCCAGACACATCGTTACCTTGTGGAATGCAAGCGCACGATGGACCGACCCTCCGCACTGGCCCTAGTTCGTACGCAACTGGCCCCCCACCTCGACTCTGGTTTGCTGGTTGCACCGTACCTCAGCCCACAACTGGCAGAGCACAGCCGGCAGCTCGACTTGCAGTTCATTGATACCGCAGGCAATGCTTACCTTAAGACCGATGGTTTGTACGTATTTGTGAGTGGACGCAAGCCGCTCGCCCTTCCGACACAGACGTCTACGCGCAGCGCGGGCAACGCCACAGCATGGCGCATGGCCTTCGCCCTGCTCTGCGAACCTACACTCGTACAGGCGCCATATCGGGAGATCGCAGAGGCCGCCGGCATTGCACTCGGCTCCGTCGGTGCAGTGTTCCAGGACTTGGCCGCGCGCGGTCTGCTAGTTGAGTCAGCAAGAGGCCGTCGCCTCGCAGCGCCTGCGCAAATGCTCGACGAATGGGTTGCCGGCTACCCCTCGATACTGCGCCCCAAGCTGCATCCTCGCCGCTTCCAAGCGACCAACCCAAACTGGTGGCAAGACGCCAGCCTGGCCGACCCGACACAACTGAGCGCGCAATGGGGTGGCGAAGTCGCGGCCGCCCGCATGACCGGCTATCTCAAACCCGCCACGCAGACGCTCTATATTGACCCGCCTGCCATGCGAGATACGCTGCGCCACCTAGTCACCAAGTATCGCCTTCAGCCTAGCGCGGATGGCCCCATCGAACTGCTGGAGACCTTCTGGCGACCGCCGACTAGCCAAACCGCCCGGGAAAGTCTTGTACCACCGATCCTGGTGTATGCGGATCTCATCGCCACCATGGACTCGCGCAATTTGGAAACCGCCAACCTCATCCGAAAAAAAAGCGTCGCTCGTGTACTCGATCCGCTCTGACCGCCCACTGGACCGCTCAACCCAGGACATTCTCAGTGCCATCCACGACATGGCTGCACCGCTGGCACTGCCCATCTTCGTGGTGGGCGCCACAGCGCGCGACATTCTGCTGACACACGTGTTTGGCATCGAGACCGGGCGTGCCACGCTCGACGTGGATTTCGCCGTTGCCGTAGAACATTGGCCGCAGTTCGAAAACATCAAGCAGCACCTGCTAGCTAACGACCATTTCGACTCTGCCACCAGCATCACCCATCGACTGCTCTATCGCACGAGCGACAACACGATCGCCCGGCCAATCGATCTCATCCCATTCGGCGGCATCGAACAGCCGCCAGCCACTATCAAATGGCCGCCCGACATGGCTGTCATGATGAATGTTGCGGGCTATGCAGATGCCTGGCGGGCCGCGGTCGAAGTAGAGTTTGCGCCCGGACGCAGCATACGCGTGGCATCGTTGGCTGGGCTTGCCGTGCTCAAGCTAATCGCCTGGAAGGATCGCGGCCTGGAGGACCCAAAGGACGCGGAAGACCTGCAGTTCCTGCTGCAAAACTATGCCAGCGCCGGCAACTTGGATCGTCTGTATGACGCCGAATCCGCTCTGCTGGAATCGGCCAACTACGACCAGGACCTCGCAGGCATGGCCTTGCTTGGTAGAGATGCCGCCACGCTGGCCGGCCCGCAAACCTGTGAGCAATGCATCGCCCTGCTCGACGACACAGCAATGCGCGATCGCCTGGCCCTGCATATGGCCAGAACGCGTGCTGGCGCAACGGATGCGCTGGACGCGGCCTATACCCGCTTGACCTGGTTCCGGCGAGGGTTCGAACTGCACGCGACCGGCTCCCCCTCCGTCTGATTACGAGGCGGCGCCAACTCGAACCCGCCGCCACTGGACGCGCACTTATGCAAATGTCTGCCGGAATGTGCGCCATGCCTCGGTGTGCGTCTCGAAACCGATGCCAGGCGCCTGCGGCAAGCCTGCGTAGCCCGCCTCGATGCGTGCGCCATCCGCCAGCCCGCGAAACGGCGCAAATGCAAATGGACTGACCTCCGCACCACCCAGGCCAAGTGCCGCCACCAGATGCAGTGCAAAGAGATGCCCACCGTGCGGCCAGAATGCATGGCGCGGCCAGCCATGCGCGGTCATGGTGTCGATGATGCGCAGGTAGCCCGGCACGCCATAGCAATGCACGGGATCGAATACCAGCACGTCGCGTGCGCTGCGCAGGCCACCGTAATGATCGAGCAACCGCGCCTCTGCCTGTGAGAACAACGCCTCGCCCGCAGCGATGGGCGGCGCGTATACCTCGGCCACCTTGGCGTGCGTGGCGAAGTCCAGCGGGTCGCACAGGTCTTCGAACCACCAGAGCGCATAGGGCTCCAGCACGATGGCGGCCTGCAGCGCGGTGGTCTGGTCATACAGGTTCATGGCATCCACAGCGAGGTGGCCGGTGCCAGACAACTGTGCAGCGGCCACTTCAATGCGCCGGCAATCCACATCCAACGGCGCACCACCGATCTTGATCTTGGCGTGCGTGAAGCCGAGATCCACGCAGCGGCGCATCTCATCAGACAGGCGCGCGAGATCGTCTTGCGGATAGCGATAGCCTCCGCCGGCATACACGCGCACACGCGGCTGCGCCACCCTACCGAGCCGCTGCGCAAGGAAGGCGTGCAGCGGCACACCAGCAATCTTTGCGGCGGCATCCCAGATCGCCATGTCGAGTGTGCCGACGGCCACGCAGCGCTCGCCGTGGCCGCCGGGTTTCTCGCCCGCCATCATCGTGTGCCACGCGCGGAACGGGTCGAGATTGGTGCCAGCATCATCCGCCAGGCTGCCGGGTGATGCACGCAGCAGGCGCGGTGCAAAGCGCTCGCGAATCAAACCGCCCTGCGCAAAGCGGCCAACCGATGCGTAGCCGTAACCGACCACCGGTTTGCCGTCACGCATCACATCGGTGGTGACGGCCACTAGGCTCGTCGTCAACCCGCCCGATGGAATGGACGGATCGTCATATCGGGATACCGGAATGGCCTGCTCGCGAATCTCGGTGATGTGCATGTCAGCCCTCGCTGCACCGCCGATGTGGCGGCACGTTCGCGTGCATTGTCGCAAGCTCTCGCACACTGCGTGCGCCCGCGGCGACATGGCTGCGCAGTCGTCAGCAAGCCGTGCGCCGCAACCACGCGACAAATCGTCGCGGTAAAAATAACAATTTGCACGGCCTGCGTGCAGCGCGGACAACGTTGCGGAAATTGCGCGTGTCACTTTTACACGCGCATGTGGCGGCGGCCGCCCGTGCAGAAAATTGAGCGCCGATTTAATGCGGAAAGCACACGTTTATCGCGCTATCGAATTGCGCGCAAAGCCCTTAAAGTCTCGCCCGCGACTCGCCTTTCCGATGTAGTCGAGACCCCGACAATAAGCACGACGGTACGAAGCAACAGGGTCACTTTTCGGCGCGTCTTCGTCGCCTCGTCACTCCCCCGGTTTGTGGCGCTTTTTCAACTTGGGCCTGTCCCGAGATGGCGGAGCTTTGCCTGCAATCTGGCGATGAGACGAGGACGTGGTTTTGACCTACCGCGGCGTTCTTCGCCGTGACCCTCTTGCACAGGAAGTACCCGTTTCATGCGTACCCAACTACTCTCTCTTGGTGTTGCCGTTGGTGCAACGTTTGCCCTGTTTGCGGCACCGAGCCAGGCCAACTGCGTGGCCAATCCGCCCACGCAATCCAACACCACGTTTCCGGCCAGCCTGACCGGCAAGCTCGCGTACCACAGCTACGTGAGCTACGGCGATGGCACCAGTCAACTCTTCATCTACGACTTTGCCGCGCGCACGCTGCAGCAGGTATCGCAACCCGCCTGGGGCATCCAGGACCCGATGAACGCGGTGTTCAGCCCCGACGGCAAGTGGATTGCCTTCATGGGCATCACCAACAACGCATGGAACGTGTTTTTCTGGCAGGTCGGCTCCAGCAACAGGCCGATCAACCTGACCAACAGCACGGGCCAGACGCGCAATGAAGATCCGAAGTTCAGCGCCGATGGCAAGTCGCTGATGTTCAAGCAGAACGGCGACGTGATGCAGGCCGCGCTGTCGTACACGAGTTCGGGCCCGGTGTTCACCTCCATCGTCAACCTGACGCGCACGGCACCGGCGGTGGAAAACTCCATGCCCTTCCTCACGCCCGATGGCACCGCCGTGTACTACGCCACTGGCACAGGCAGCAACATGGGCCTGTACAAGCAGACCGTCGGCAGCACCAACAAGGTGGCGTTCGACACGCCGGCCGGCCTGGTCGCGTACTACCCGATCGTGCGTGCAGACGGCACCGTTTTCTACGCCCGTTGGCTTGACGCCACCAGCCAGTCCGACCAGATCTACACCAAGGTCAACCCGGGTGACACGCCCAACCAGCTCTCGCTCAACGACTGCAACAGCAACAACTCCGACCCCTCGCCCGTGAACGGCACGAACTACGTGTTCTTCTCGTCCACCACAGCCGGCGGCTATCAGCTCTACCTGGGCGATGCGAGCACGGGCCAGCGCTGGAGCCTGTCGCAGTTTGGCGTGAACAACGACACGACCAAGGCCAAGCTCGGTTCGAACTACTACGCGGGCACCACGGCTGCCGCTACTCAGCAAACCGTATTGCTGTCGCAAGGCAAGCCGGCCAGCGCGTCGTCCAGCTACAGCAGCAGCCTGGGCCCGGCCTACGCGTTTGACGGCAACACCACCAGCACGCGCTGGGATTCGATTGAAGGCGTGGCCGGCACGCAATGGCTGATGGTGGACCTCGGCTCGACGCGCACCATCAACGGCGTTGATCTGTACTGGGATGCCGGCGCCAAGGTGTACTCCATCCAGACTTCCAACGACGGCGTGAACTGGACCAACATCTACTCGACCAGCAATGGCGTGGCGTATGGCCACGTGGCACTGGCCAACCTCAAGGGCAGCGGCCGCTATGTGCGGATGTACGGTACGCAGCGCGCCACGCAGTGGGGCTACTCGCTGGACGAAATGCAGGTGTGGGGCTACTGATTGGCGGATCAATTGATCGGCCTATCTGCCTGACATGACAACGCCCCGGTGGCAACGGCCATCGGGGCGTTTGTCTTTGCAGCGCGCTGGCGCATCACCCCGCCTGGAACTCGCCAGGCACCCAGGCAAACGGCTTGGCAATACGGTTCCACATGCAAAGGCTCCGTTGAAAGACCGCGGCCATGGTAGGCAGCACTGACCGTTGCAGCGTGCGTGCATACCGTATGGCAAAGATCATCCCGCCGGTATATGCCGCGCCGTTGCCTCTGGTTGAGGACTAACCCCTAGATTGTCAAAAGCTGAACATTCAGGGTGGACATGGCTCGGCACGATGGCGTCTCCGCACCACGCCACAGGATGGACGATGCCCGCTCCGATCAAACCACGCACCCAAGCACCGCACGGCATGAGCCGGCGCGATTTCTTGACCCTCGGCACCGCCGCTACCGGCCTGGGCGCGTTTGGCCTGACCTTGCCCGACACCGCACTCGCAACCGCATCGGCAGCGGATACCAACTGGCATGCCGGGCAGCTTGCACACCTGATCCCCGCCGCCAGCCATGACCGCTTTCTCATCAAGGCATCGTTTCAGGCACCACTGGCACGCGCACCGTGGGTGATCGTGAACGGCAAGCGTGTTGCTGGCGAGCCCACCGACACGGCAGGCCGCTTCTGGCGCTTTGATGTGCGCGGCCTGCAGCCGGCCACGCAGTACACGCTGCGCATCGTCGACGCTGGTGGCAAACCGCTGGCCGATGCCTGGCCGCTGAAGACCTTCCCCGCACCCAACGCCACACCCGCGCGACTGCGCATCCTCGCCTACACGTGCGCGGGCGGTTACGACGGCCCTTCCATCGCCGGCAAGACCGCTTGGCTCGACATGGCCGCGCGCCGCCGCCTTCTGGCGCGCGGCATGGCGTTCGCACCCGACGCCGTCATCGCCAACGGCGACCACATCTACTGGGACTTGCAGACCTCGCAGAACAAGCCCTTCGCACGCCAGGTGCGCGAGCTGATGTGGACAAAATTTGGCGGCGCACTCGACATGTCGGTGCCGATGTCGTACCCGAAGAACGAGGCGATCTTCACGCGCGTATGCGACTACCAGATTGGCGGGTTGTACGGCACCACGCTGCGCTCCACGCCCGCGTACTTCCTGACGGATGACCACGACACCTTCGAGAACGACGAGTTTGACGACAAGGTCGCCACGCTGCCGCCGGAGCCATATGGGCTGATCGGCGCGGAGCTGACACAGCACCGCTACTACCCCGAGTTCCTGCCCGATGCCAACCGCCCCGTATGGCTGCCCGGCGGCGACAAGGCAGGCATGCCCGTCGACACCAACAGCGCGTTCGGCACCCTGCGCTACGGCAGCCTGCTTGAAGCGGTGTTGTATGACTGCCGGCGCTTTCTCGACAACAAGGGCATGCACGCACGCGTGGTGCCACAGTGGGTGGAAGACTGGCTCGTGGCACGCACGCGTGCGGAAGACACGGCGCATTTCTTTCACGTACCGTCGCTGCCGTTTGCGTACTCCTCCGGCAAGCTGGGCGACTGGTATCCGGACCTGCTCGACACGAAGACCGGGCGGCTGGTCGGCAATCAGCCCAAGCCCGGCTGGCAGACCGGCTGGCACGCACAGCATCAGCGCCTGGTGGCGGCGCTCGGGCAACAGAAGCAGCGTGCCGCCGTCATCGTGCAGGGAGATTTTCACGCGTCGGCCGTCGGGGCGATGTCGCGCTCGGCCGAGCTGGAGTTCGCGCATCCGGTGCATGCCATCATGACCGGGACGCTGGGCACCGGTGACATGGGCTTCCCCTCCGCCTTCCGCAGCATCGAGACCACGCCCGCGCTGTCCGTCGCCATGCAGGAAGCGTTGCGCCCAACCGAGAAAAACGGCTTTACTATCATCGACGTGACACCGGAGAAGATGACCTTCTCGCTGTTCCTGTGGCGCCCGCCCGAGCCGGTGGACGCCATCGATACCCTCCAGCCGGCCCTGGTGTACGAGGTGCCGCGCCTGGCCTGAGGTGTCTGCACAACAACAAGGAGACGCATGGCGAAGATCTGCATCGTGGGGGCTGGCTCGATCGGCTGCTATCTGGGGGGCCGTCTGCTGGCCGCGGGCGCTGACGTAACACTGGTCGGGCGGGCGCGCATTGGCGATGAACTGCGCACACATGGCCTGACGTTGACGGACTACCGTGGTGGTCGCTGGCAGGTGGACGCCGCCAACGTGGCCTATATGACCGAGCCCGACGTAGCCGCCACGGCAGATCTGGTGCTGGTCACGGTCAAGTCAGCCGCAACCGCTTCCGTGGCTGATGCGCTAAAGCCGCTGCTGCGCCCCGGCACGGTGGTGGTCAGCTTCCAGAACGGACTGGGTAATGCCGACGTGCTCCGCGCCGCGCTGCCGCAGCAGACAGTGCTGGCTGGCATGGTGCCCTTCAATGTGATGCAGCCCGGGCCGGGCGCCTTTCATCAGGGCACAGCGGGCGAACTGGAGGTCGCGGCGTCGCCCGCGTTGCACATCTTCCTTGATACTTTCCGGCGTGCCGGTCTGCCGCTGGTTGAGCGTACGGACATGGCATCGGTGCAATGGGCCAAGCTGCTGCTCAACCTGAACAACGCCATCAATGCACTGGCCAATCGGCCATTGAAGGAAGAGCTGTCGCAGCGCGCTTACCGGCGCTGTCTGGCGCTCGCGCAAACCGAGGCGATGCGGCTGCTGGCGCGCGCAGGCATCCGGCCCGCCAAGCTCACCCCCATACCACCCGCATGGATTCCGCACCTGCTTGCCACACCCGATGCCGTGTTTGCCCGGCTGGGCGGCAAGATGCTCGCCATCGATCCGCTCGCACGCTCGTCCATGTCCGATGACCTGGCCGTCGGCCGCACTACCGAGGTCGACTGGATCAACGGCGAGGTCGTACGCCTGGCCGACCGGCTTGGGCAGCGTGCGCCAGTCAACGCGCAGTTGTGCGCACTGGTGCATGCTGCAGAAGCCGCCGCCACACGCCCGAGCTGGTCGGGCAACGATCTGCTCGCGGCGCTGCGCTCAGCCACCTGAACGCGGTTCAGCCCACGCTCAGCAGTAGCGGCATGTCCTGAATCTCGATGTGCCCGTAGCGCAGGCGGATGGCGCCCAGCTTCACCAGCGCCTGCAACTCCTTGCTGAGCGTCTGCCGGCTGATGCCCAGCATCATGGCCAGCGCGTCCTGCGAGGTGTTGATGGTTGCGCGCCCTTGCGCCGATTGCGATACATCGCCGTGTGCCAGCATGGCAATCCGCCGTGCCACGCGTACGCGCGTGCCCTGTAGCGCGGCACTCGCCAGCGAGCCATAGGCCAAGCGCAAACGCATCGCCACCAGGCGCGCGATGGCGGCCGCAAATGCCGCATCACGCATCAACGCCTCGAAGCGCTCGGCACTGACGGCGAGCACCTCTGCATCTTCCAGCGCAATCGCACAGTGGCCGCGCGGTTGCTGATCCAACGTCGACACGCCGCCAAACCAGTTGCCGGGCTCAACCAGCGCGAGAATCGCCTCGTCGCCTTCGGCGTTGAAGATCGACAGCTTGAGCACGCCGCTGGCGACGCCAAAGAACGCGTTGGTACCCGCATCCACCGGATCACCCTGGCGGAAGAGGAATGCACCAGCGGCAACCGGCACGGTCGTGGCGGCCTTCAGCAAGGCCTCGGCGGCCTGTTGCGGAAGACTCTGGAACCAGGGATTGGTGAAAAAAACTTGCATGGCCGGCGGCGGTGAATGCGCTGGCACGAGACTACCTGCAATGCCTGCCTATTGGCAAAACGGTTGTGCGTTGCGGTGCACCGACATACCCCACTTCCAGGCCCACCAGCGGCCGGCACGTTCTGCTAACGTCGCTCGACATTTCAATGGGAGGGGCCATGCCGTATCCGCGTGTTCTGGTTGCCGTTGCCGCACTGCTTGCAAGCGTGTCCGTCTGGGCGCAGAGCGCGCCCGCCGCCAACGCAGACGACACCCGCAACGCTCAGCTGTTGCAGGAAGGCGCACAGCTTGCCAAAGCGAGCCGGCAAGCCGAGGCCATCGACGATTTCGATAAGGTGGCCACCTTCTACGAAAACGCGTATCGCGACGAAACGGCCCGGCTCTACAGCGCCCGCAGCCAGGTGGAATCGCTGTTGTACCTGGCGGAAGCGGCCAACGCCAAGACGAGCGCCAAAGTGGTGTCCTCCAACTGGGCGTACGCGTACTACCTCAAAGCCTACGCCCTGATCGAGTTGAACCGCGCAAGTGAGGCCAAGACGATCCTGCAGCGCGCCATCGACATGGCACCGCACAATGCGCAGTTCCATGCAGAGATGGGCAACCTGTACCAGCGCGAGAAGAACTGGCCGCAGGCACTCGCCAGCTTCGACGCCGCCGCACGCGATGCGCGCGAGTTCTCGCCCCCGCAGATCAAGAACAACGAGATTGGACGCGCCTGGCGTGGCACGGCGTACGTGTATGTCGAACAGAACCGGCTGGACGAGGCCGAAGCGCTGTATCGCAAGTGCCTGGAGCTGGACCCCAAAGACGGCCGCGCGGCAGCAGAACTGCGCTACGTGCAGGCGCAACGCGCCAAGGCAGGCAACCCGTAAGCGGATTACCCTGGCCGACGCCCCAGCACCCACCCCACTGAGAACACATACCGGCTGCCGCCCACCACGCGCGTCACGCTGTGCTCACACGCATCGGGGCGGAACAGCTTGATGCGCCGTGTCTGGAAGATCGGGTTGGCGCAGATGAATTCACCGCCTGCGCGCGGCGACTTCAACACGACGTTCAGCCGATAGTGCCGCCCGTTGGATACGGGGTCGGTATGCGGGGGGATTTCCGACCCTTCCGGGTAGCGGATCAGATAGCTGTCAAACGGGATCGGCCACATGGCTGTGGCCAGCAGCATCTTGTCGTAGCCCGTGCCCTGACGGCCGCGTTGCCAACGAAAAGCGGTTTGAAGAAACTGGCGCAAGGAAGACATGAGGGCCACGGGTCGCTGAACCCGCGCATGTTAGCCGGGAACTACCGCCGCTTGCCAACCTTCGACCAGTACGTGAAGGGCGCTTCGTGGCATTCATAGTCGAGTTCGGCCACGCGCGTCTGCAGGCGCTCCTGTACATCCCGTACAGCGAGGTTGTAGACCACCGGACCGATCTCTTCGATGAAGAAACTCAGCAACGCGCCAGCCTGGATGTTGCCGATGCGTTCTTCCAGGTGTTCAGTGAAGTAGCGCTGGATGGATTGAATCGCCTCTTCGCGGGTATCGCGGTCAAGCTCGATCGGCATGGGGGCTCCTAAGAATGGGCTGGCTTCAGCGCGTCAGCTTGTAGCCCTCGTGGCTCGCCACGAAGCCCAGGCTTTCGTAAAAACGATGTGCGTCGCTGCGGGAAGTGATCGACAGCGGCAATGCGCGTTGGCCGCCAGTCTAAGCCTTTCTGTGCGCTGGCCGCATGAGCGTTGCACAGCCAAAAGCATCCATCCATCGTCTATCGTTAAGGCAGGACCACGGCGGCCCGCCAGCGAGTGCATGGGCCGCCTCATCGCATGGGAGACACAGCATGCGCGTCGAGCTAAACCACACCATCGTCTGGTGCCGCGACAAGCAACAGTCCACCCGCTTCCTGCGCGACATCCTCGACCTGCCCGAACCCATCCCATTTGGGCAGATGCTGGTCGTACCGCTGTCCAACGGCGTCTCGCTCGACTTCTTTGACAGTGACGCGCCGATCGCCGCGCAGCACTACGCCTTCCTCATCAGCGATGCCGAGTTCGATCGCGCCTTCGCGCGCATCCAGGAAAAAGGGCTTGCGTACTGGGCCGACCCCGCCAAGAAACGGCTTGGCGAGACCTATGCGCACAATGGTGGCCGCGGCCTGTACTTTGATGACCCGGACGGGCACTTTCTGGAGATCATGACGCGGCCGTATGACCTCGGGTCGTAAGCTCGCCCTCCCATGCAAGGCCTGATGGCATTCCTCTGCACAACACAATCCACATGGACAACGCTCCATTTACGCAACGCCCGCTAGGGCCGATGCTGCGGCGCTGGCGCACCCTGCATCGCGTCAAGCAGACGCACGCCGCAGAACTGTTTGGCGTAGCGCAATCGACCATTTCCCGCTGGGAGGCCGGCGTGCAGGACATGCTTCCGGATGAGCGCCACCGCGCAGAAACGCTGCTGCATGCACGACTCAGCTCCGCCGCCGACCACGCACTAGCCCGATTGATCGACGCGCATCCGCGTGCAGTGCATCTCGTCTGCGACCTGACCCATCGGCTGCTCGCATGCTCACCCGCACGTGCCGCCGAGTTCGGCCAGCCGATGGCGCAACTGATGGGGCAATCGCTATGGCGTTATGCCACGGAGGCCATCGCCCAGCAGGAAGCTGCGCTTGGCGCGCTGGGCTGGCATGACAACCTCGCCCCGCCCGGCGTGGAGTTCAGCACCGGCACCAACGAATCGATCGTCGTGCCCATTCGGCCAAGCCTGTGCCGCTGGACGCGCATGACACTGTCCGACGGCACGGCGGTGCGGCTTGTCGAAACGCTGTCGGCAAGCTGAATCGTGCCGTCCGCATTTTTTATGCGTGGACAGTGCACAGTCGAACGCCATAGGCTCAGCCAACAAACAATCGACCCGCCCCATGATCACCGATACCTTGCTTGCCCGGCTCGACTTTCTGCGCGAGGCGGAGCGCCTCAAGAACGTACTGCGTAGCGGCCATACCTCAACAGGCCGCCCCGAAAGCACGGCGGAACATAGCTGGCGCTTGAGTCTGATGGCCATCGTGTTTGCCGACGCGCTGAAGGAACTCGACCTGTTGAAGGTATTGCAACTGTGTGTGGTACACGATCTGGGCGAAGCCATCCACGGCGATGTGCCCGCCACCCATCAACACGCACATCCCAACAAGAGCATGCAGGAGCGCCTTGACCTGCTACAGCTCACGCACATGCTGGATACCCCGGCGCGCAACGCCATCGTCGCACTGTGGGATGAATACGAAGCAGAAGCCACGCCGGAAGCACGCGCGGTAAAGGCGCTGGACAAACTGGAGACCATCCTGCAGCACAACCAGGGCGCCAACCCGGACGACTTCGACTACGCGTTCAACCTGAGCTACGGGCAGCGCTACATGCAAGCGGCGCCGCTGTTTGCCACGCTGCGCGAGCTGCTGGATGCACAGACGCGGCTGCGGATGGCGGACTCGACACAGGTCGCTGAATCGGACTACCCGCGCACCACCTCGTAGCGCATCTCCACGAACGTATCCTTGTACGGCGTGGCCGATGTCAGCTTCAATGCCGGTGTCACCACCGCACGTGGCAGGAGCGGCAACCCGCTGCCCAGCACCACCGGCATGATCTGCACGATCAACTCGTCGAGCAGACCGCGATCGAGAAACTGCCCGGCCAGCTCTCCGCCACCAACAATCCACACGTTCTTGCCGTTGGCCGCTGCGCGCATCTGTTGATGCACCAGCGCCACGTCACCTTGCACGAAGCGGACATCGGCACCCTCCACCACCGGCAGCTTGCGCGAAGTGAACACCCACGCGGGCTGCGCATACGGCCAAGGCGCAGCTTGCGCAGTGCCGGGCTTGACCAGCTCGCGCAGCAGCCATTCATACGTGGATGCGCCCATCGCCAACGCACCCACATCGCGAATGAAACCGTCGTAGCTCGTGCCCTCCAGCGAACCGAACTGCATCAGCCAAGCCAGCGAGTGATCCGTCGTCGCGATGAATCCATCGAGGCTCGCGGCGGCGTAGTACTGAGTCTTGGACATGGCATGCGCTCTTGTGAATGTTTGGGGGCACGATGCTACGCACACCACGTTAGTACCGGCTTGCGGACATACAATGCAGCCCAGCCCACTGCGGGCTGATTCCAGCCACCCGACCCAGGACAACGCCGCAATGCCCACCGGCTACGCCTTCATCGCTGCCTTTGTGCTCTGCGCGCTGCTGCATCTGACGACGTTCGCTGTCGTCGGCACGGCGTTCCGGATTCCTGTACGCGAGATGACGCTCGGCTTTGGGCCGCAGTTGATCCGGTTGGGACGTGTGCGCATCCGCCTGTTGCCGCTCGGCGGCTCTGTCCGCTTCAAGGACTTGAGCGAAGACGCGCTGACCGAAGACGATCTGCTCGGTGCGCTGGATACCCAGCCGCTGTGGATGCAACTGGTGCTGGCCCTCTCGGGTGGGACCATGCTGTTGGTCGTGGCGTTGGCGCTGCTCCAGCTTGAAGCGCTGCCGACCTTCATTCACGGCTTTGCGCAGATCGTGCTCGGCGCCCTGTCTCCCGCCGGCGATGCACAGACCTTCCTGGCGCAGGCGCATCAGGCCATCCTGCAGTGGCCATTCACCATGCTGCTGGGCAGCGTGGCCGCCAAGTTTGCGGCGTTCAACCTGCTGCCGCTTCCTGCAACGAATGGTGGGCAGGCACTGGCCTTCATTGGGCGCAAGCTTGGACTGGCCAGGACTTGGCCCGCTCAGCTGACGCAGTTGCTGATGCTGGCATATCTGGCATTGGTGTTGTCCTGGGCCGCTGCGCTCTTGATGTACATCGCGCACCGATAGTCCGCATCGCCGTTCACCCTGCCCGCAAGCCTTTTTGCGCCAACCACTGCGCATTGAACAGCCGCGCGAAGTACAGCGTGCCCCGATCGCACAACAGCGTGACGATGATGTGCCCCGGCCCCATCTCGCGCGCGAGCTGCACCGCCGCGCCCACGTTGATACCAGTCGAGCCGCCAACGAACAACCCTTCCTCGCGCAGCAGCCGGTAGACCATCGTCACGCACGTCTGGTCATCAATGCGGATGGCGTCGTCGATGGGCGTGCCCTCCAGATTGGCCGTCACACGCGTCGAGCCGATGCCCTCGGTGATGGAACTGCCCTCAGCCTGGATGGCACCCGTCTTGATGAAGCTGTAGAGCCCGCTGCCGTGCGGGTCGGCAAGTACGATCTTCACCGCCGGGTTTTGCTCTTTCAGGTAGCGCGCCACGCCGGCCAGCGTGCCACCCGTGCCCGTTGCGCAGACGAAGGCATCGACCCTGCCTGCCGTGTCATTCCAAATCTCGTGGCCGGTGGTCTCGTAGTGCGCCTGGCGGTTGACAGGGTTGTCGAACTGGTTGGCCCAGATGGCGTTGTCCAGCTCCTGCGCCAGTCGACCGGCAATCTTCTGGTAGTTGTTCGGGTCTTTGTACGGCACTGCCGCCACCGGGCGCACCTCTGCGCCCAGCACGCGCAGCAGGTCCATCTTCTCGGGCGATTGCGTTTCAGGAATCACGATCACGCAACGATAGCCGCGCGCCGCGCAGATGTGCGCCAGACCGATGCCGGTGTTGCCTGCGGTGCCCTCCACTACCGTGCCACCCGGCTTGAGCACGCCACGCCGCTCGGCGTCTTCGATGATGTAGCGCGCGGCGCGGTCCTTGACCGATCCCCCGGGGTTCAGGAATTCCGCCTTGCCAAGAATCTCGCAACCGGTCTCCTCGCTCAGCCGGGCCAAGCGGATCAGTGGCGTGTTGCCGATCGTGCCGACAAACCCATCGTGGATAGACATGGCGCCTCCTGCAGGGTGGTGTGCACACCTCTACAGAATAGGCAGGGAACGCCGGCCCGGTGGGCTAGACCACACTGGCAGCGTTGGCGACGTCGGCCGCGCAGATCCTGTTGCGCCCCTGGTGCTTGGCGTCGTACAGCGCGCGGTCTGCGCGCACGCTCAGTCGGTCGAAGGATTCCCCAGGCTGCCAGCTGGCCACGCCGCCGCTCAGGCTGTAGTGATGCACCTGCGCACCGATCGCCACCATCTGAACGGCGGCTGCCTTGCGCAACCGCTCTGCCAGCAGCATGGCGTTGTCCAGGCTGGTCTCTGGTAGCAACAGCGCAAATTCCTCGCCGCCGATGCGCCCCAGCACGTCGGTCGGCCGCAACTGCGCCTGCGCCATCTGCACGAAGGCACGCAGCACGGCATCGCCACCCGCATGGCCCAACGTGTCGTTGATGTTTTTGAAATGGTCCAGATCCAGGATCAGCAACGAGAGCGGCCGGGCCTGCTGCTGCAGGCGATCCACGTAGCGGCGCGCCAAGGTTTCGAAGCCCTTGCGCGACAACGCGCCGGTCAGGAAATCACGGTTGGCAGCCTCTCGCGCATCGGCCAGCAGCGCGTCGTGCATCATCAGCATGGCCGACATCGACAGGATCGGCATGATGGCCGCCGCAATCACCAGCAGCAGCACGCTGCCCGCCGTGGAAAACATGGAGGGGCTGGAAGCGGTATCCAGCGTCAAGAAGTAGATGCCACGCACGAGCTGGCATGCACCGAAGATGAAGGCGATGGCGGCCGTCACCCGATACGGATACGTAGGGCGGCCCGCCGGCGGATACCGTACGAGCATCCATGCCAGCGCCGAGCAGAAAGCAGCGGAGAACAGCGTGGTCGAAAACACCCGCATCGGGATGCTGTCGACGGCATAGCGCCAGTAGATGACGGCGACGCCCACCGCCGCCACGCCCGCCAGCAGCATCGGCCAGTGCGGCCGGCGCCCGAGAAAGCGCGCGCAGCCCGCGTAGTAGGCCGCACCCGCCAGCGCAAGCAGCACGTTGGCCACAACAACGGACAGCGCATCGGGAATCGTTCCGCGCAGCAGGAGCATCGGCAACGCCAGCACCACAGCAAGGTTGGCGCCAAACCATTCGGCCACACCCGGCTTGCCTGCGCGCAGCAGCGAGCCCAGCAGCACCAAGAGCACAAAGCTCATCAGCGCAGACGTGGCGATGGCGACACCTGGATCTAGCATGGGCACCCTCCCGCTGGGTCTACTGTGGCGGTGGATTCTACGTGAGGGGGCGTTCTGCGGGCATCACCGGGTGGTGGGGCACGAACTCCCGCGAACTTGTCTACATCCAGTACTCAAGTTAAGCGAGCCCGCGTGTGGGCAGATGAAAGATCTGCGCGTACCACGACTCAGATGCCGGCAGAAAGATAGCGTGCCGGCACCACGTCAGTCAGCCACACACCGTTCTCTGAGCGGAAGAACGTGTGCCCCTCGGCATGCATGCGCGCGGCGTCCACTGTCAGTACCACCACAACCCCATAGCGCTGGCCGACCGATCGGGCAGTGGCAGGATCGTTCGTCAAGTGCACATGGTGGCGCTGGCGCTTGTCCAGGCCAGTGGCAAGGATGGACTCCAGAAACCGCGTTGCCGTGCCGTGGTACAGCACCTCGGGTGGCGCCGCGGGCAGCAGGCCGAGGTCCACATCGATCGAATGGCCTTGATTGGCGCGAATGTGCTGGCCATCTTCGCTGATCGCAAAGCGTTTCTTGTCGCTGGTTTCGACCACGGCTTCAAGCTGCTCGCGCGTCATCGGGCGACCTGATGCGGCGGCTTTCTCCAGCAAGGTGCCGATGCCGGCCCATCCGGCATCGTCGAGCGCCAGCCCGATGCGTTCGGGCTCGTGGCGCAGGATCAGGCTGAGAAATTTGCTGAGGGATTTGAGTTCGGATGGGTGCATAGGGCCGATGTTCTCACCCCTCAGGACGGACGACCATCAGGCGTGGCCAGAAAGCTGCGAAATGATCGCGCCCGGATGCTTGGTAGCCGGCGCCGCCGTTGCGATCAGTGCCTGGGGTACAGATCGTCGATGGCAACACCACCAACCGAAATCAGCAGGGCCTCTGTGGATGCCATCGCTGCGGGGTCGGCCTCTACGGTCAGGATGTAACGGCCGCCCAGAACGACGTTCTGGAACTTGCTCTCGTACGTTTCGGCCTGCTCGCCGCGCGGTTCGTGATCTCCGCTGACGAAGTTGCCGCACACGGCACCCGCTTCGTCACCCTGGTACGAGAGCGCCACGCAATCGCGTGCCAGGCCGGACCGCAGCACGGTCTGCCGGGCCGCTTCAGCATCCGCGTGGTCAATAAAGATGCGAACAATGGTAGGCATAAGGTTCTCCCTGTCGTGGTGAACCCTGTTTTGACGCATCACATGTGCCTGCCGCTAGGTCACACCACGTCGTACATCGGCCCATCCCATCCGTCCAGGTATTTGGGCAATGCATCCGCCACATCCACCACGCGGTGCCGGTAAAACAGATGCATGGTCGGCGCCAATGCGTCAGGCAAACCGTTCTGCGCGGCGCGCGCGAAGAGGCTGTTAGGGATCACCGCCATGCCCAGGCGATTGTTGCCGAAGAGGGTCTCTCCGCAATGGCGGCAGAAGTGGCGCTTGAGTTGGCGTGTGGGGTGCTGGAAGGCGATGAGGTCGGCGGCGCCGCGTTCAACGGTGACGTGGGCTGGGTCCCACGCGGTGGCGGAGAGTACCGGCGTGCCGTAGAAATCGCGACAGGCGTTGCAGTGGCAATTGGCGCGTGCAGCGGGTGAGCCGGCAATGCGCAGTTGCACGCGGCCACAGATGCATTGCAGGGTATCGGGGATTGCTGTCAAACCTGAACTCCTGAGCTGGAATGCTGGTGCGCATTCTACGAGCGCCCGCTCAGGTCTGCTGGTAACGCTGCGCCGCTTAGAACAACGCCATCTGCCGCATGCCAAACCCGATCGCCTCTTCCACGCGCATGCGCGCATGCGAGAGCGACCCTTCAATGCCCGACAGCGTGCCCGCCAGCCAGCGGTAGACGAGGGGCGCATCGCCACGCGGGCTCAGGTGGATTTCACCGAGCTTCTTGCCGCGCTTGTCGCGATAGTAGTGAGAGCGGTAGCCGCGTTCCCAATGCGTGATCGGGCCGCGCCATTGGCGCGGGCGGCGGGGTTTGGCGGAGGGGGGGTCGGCGGGCGCTGCCGACACCGAATCCTCCCAGCCGAATGCGGGTTTGGCGAACAGCGGCAAACCTTCCAGATCGGGGTAAAAATCCATCGTCGTAGGCTCAGCTAACCGCGCCGCCGCTGGCTTTGCAGACATACACGGCGCGTAGTCCGCATGATACCTGGGTTTGTGGAGAACATCACGTGCAAACGCAATGCGGGCGCGCTCCGGATGCCATTTGCATCGGTATCATTGCGCTTGCCAACCCACCCAGATCTCCGGTAATCCGCCAACACCCGCCATGCACACCACTCTCAAACCTTCCGTCACGATCAAGACTGCCTTGCTCGCCTGCGCCGTGTGCCTCGTGGCGGGTTGCGCAACGCCGGTGACTGCGCAGGAAAGCGCCTTCGCACCGCTGCTGCGCCATCTGGCCGACCGTCTTGTCACCGCCGATCAGGTGGCCCTGAGCAAATGGGACACCGGCCAATCGGTCTACGACCCGGAACGGGAAGCCAAGGTCATCGCCAACGTTTCGGGCATCGCGTCCACCTTCGGGTTGAACGCGACGGACGTGGCCAGTGTCTTTGCCGACCAGATCGAAGCCAACAAGGAAGTGCAATACGCCCTGCTCAACGACTGGCGCAGGGCCGGCGCGGCACCCACCACGCCGCGGCAGAGCCTGTCCGGCGACATCCGGCCGCGCTTGGACACACTGCAGACGTCGATCCTGCAAAGCCTGCGTGACGCTGCCCCAGCCCGCAGTCAAGCAGATTGCCTGACGCGCGTCGCACAAGACATCGGCCGTGTTGCCCACGAGAAGTCGCTAGACACGCTGCACCGCATAGCACTGGATCGCGCGACGGCGCGGCTTTGCGCCAAATCCTGAGCGACGGATATGTCAGCGCGGTGACTGATCTACGCGCAGCCAGATGCGCGAAGCATGCTGAGGGCGCTGGTTCAATGCGGGCGGCGTGAGCGCCTACAGCGTGCCCGCCCGGCGACAGACCTCTCTGACCAGCGCGTTCAGCAACGTCGCCTGCTCACTGGCCACCTCCACCATCGGCACAGCCCAGGCACAGTCCGACAGATCGAAGTGATGCTGCCAGTCCTGCGAGGCCCGCAGCCCGGCAAGGCTGAACCCTGACGACCCGCCCGTATCGGCGTGCCCGCCGCCGATGGATTCGCCAAGCTCGAACGCCCGCTCCCTGAACGGGCAGAGCCACACGCCGTACACGTGATGCGACGCATGCTGAGAAGTCGGTGCCTGGTTCTTGTAGCCAAGCCGAAGAACCTGGCGCTGCAGCGCCCAGCCTTCGATCGGCTTGGACTTCTCATAGAGATAAGCGGCGTCGAGAATGCGGCCGCCAGGCCAGCACACCTGCCGCGCGTCAAAGGTCAGGTTCTTGAGCTTGTGCGGATAGGCAAGCTCAGGCCAATCCTTCTCCGTCCGGGCGATCGATGCGTCGAACAGGCGAATCTCCTGCCCTTCAAACTCCAGCGCGAGTTGCCAGGTTTCGTTCGGGATGACGTTGGTGAGGGTGGGCATCTTGTCGTGGCTAAGTCGTCTGACAACGGGTCGCATGCCGTTGTTGCACATCGCGCATTTTTACGAGATTTTCATTTGACGCTCAATGGGGGCGGCGCGTAGTATGAATTCACGGTTGCGGGACAGACCCAACGCCGCCAATCTCTTGAGGGAGCCTCATGAGCACCAATGCAAAGCGCTTCGATGCGCTTGTCTTCATCGGCCGTTTCCAGCCGATGCACCGTGGACACCTTGACGTACTGCGCCGGGCATTGAGCCTTGCCGATACGGTTTGCGTCCTGATCGGCTCGACCGATAAACCCCGCACCATCAAAGACCCGTTCTCGTTCGACGAGCGCCGGCAGATGATTGCCTCTGCGCTGGACGCGGCGTCCCGCACCCGCGTGCGCTTTGCGCCGGTACAGGACTCCACCTACAACGACGGCGACTGGGTCCGCTGGGTACAAGACGCGGTGGCCGCCGAACTGGGCGACACCGCCGGCCGCAAGATCGGCATCATCGGCCACGAGAAGGATGGCACCTCGTACTACCTCCGCATGTTTCCGCAGTGGGAGCTGGTGGAAGTCGACAGCACCGAGGACATTTCCGCCACCGAGATCCGCGAGCAATTCCTGGCTGAGCGCAGCAACAGCTTCGTGTCGTGGGCCGTGCCCGCACCGGTGTTCGAGTGGATGGAGAACTTCCGCAACCAGCCGGCGTTCGCGCAGCTGAAGGCGGAAGCGGAGTTCATTGCCGGCTACAAGAAGGCCTGGTCGGCAGCGCCGTATCCCGTCACCTTCGTCACGGTCGATGCGGTGGTCGTGCATTCCGGCCACCTGCTGCTGGTGCGCCGGCGCAGCGAGCCCGGGCGTGGCCTGTGGGCATTGCCGGGCGGCTTCGTCAACCAGGAGGAACGGCTGGAGGCTGCGTGCCTTCGCGAGTTGCGCGAAGAGACGGGGCTCAAGCTGCCGGAGCCCGTGCTGCGCGGCTCGTTGAAAGACCGGCAGGTGTTTGATCACCCGCAGCGCTCGCTGCGCGGGCGGACGATCACCCACGCGTTCCTGTTCAGCTTTCCGGTGGGTGACCTGCCGCGTGTCAAGGGCGGCGACGATGCCGACAAGGCACGCTGGGTCCCGCTCAACGATTTCGCGCGCATGCGCAGCGTCATGTTTGAGGACCACTTCGATATCGCGTACCACTTTCTCGGCAAGCTCTAACGCTACCGATACCCGCTTCACCCGCTGGGACAGACCCGGCGGCCACCCAACGGCATAGAGGAGCTCTAGCCATGCAAAACGACCTGCGTCGTCTGTCGTCCATCCTGTCCAATCCGATCCTCAACACGGATTCGTACAAGGCTTCCCACTACCTGCAGTACCCGCCGGGCACCTCGGCGATGTTCTCGTACATCGAGTCGCGCGGCGGGCGCTACGACAGCACGCTGTTCTTCGGGCTGCAGATGCTGCTCAAGGAGTACCTGAGCCAGCCCATCACTACGGCGATGATCGACGAAGCCCGCGACTTCTTTGGCGCGCACGGCGAGCCGTTCAACGAAGCCGGCTGGCGCTATATCGTCGAGGCCTATGGCGGCTATCTGCCGGTGCGCATCCGTGCGGTGCCGGAAGGTTCGGTGGTGCCCACGCACAACGTGCTCGTGACCGTGGAATGCGACGACCCACAAGTGTTCTGGCTGACCTCGTATATCGAGACAATGCTGCTGCGCGTCTGGTATCCGGTGACGGTGGCCACGCAGAGCTGGCAGTTGCGGCAGCTTGTGCGCCGCTACCTGGAGCGCACCAGCGACGACATCTCGCAACTGCCGTTCAAAGTGCATGACTTTGGCGCACGCGGTGTGTCGAGCGCTGAATCCTCGGCCATTGGCGGCGCCGCACACTTGGTGAGCTTCATGGGCTCGGACACCGTGCTGGGCGTGGTGGCGGCCAACGCCTACTACAACGCGCCCATGGCAGCATTCTCGGTGCCGGCCGCCGAGCACAGCACCATCACCGCCTGGGGCCGCGCGGGTGAAGGCGATGCGTATCGCAACATGCTCCAGCAGTTCGGCAAGCCGGGCGCGATCGTCTCGGTGGTCTCCGACTCGTACGACCTGTTTGCCGCGCTGCGCATGTGGGGTACGGAACTCCGGCAGACGGTCATCGACTCCGGCGCCACGTTGGTCATTCGCCCAGACTCCGGCGACCCGCAGACCATTGTGATGCAGACCCTGCACGCGCTGGACGAAGCCTTCGACTCGGTGGTCAACGGTAAGGGGTATCGCGTGCTCAACCATGTGCGCGTGATCCAGGGCGATGGCGTCAATGCAGACTCCATCGAGGCCATCCTGGCTGCGATGGAAGCCGCGGGCTATGCAGCAGACAACATCGTGTTCGGCATGGGCGGCGCGCTGCTGCAGCAACTGAACCGCGACACACAGCGCTTTGCCATGAAGTGCTCGGCAGTCAAGGTGGACGATGTCTGGCGCGATGTCTGCAAGGACCCGGTCACGGATGCCGGCAAGCGCTCCAAGCAAGGGCGCCTGACCTTGCTGCGCAATCGGCAGACCGGCGCCTACCAAACCACGACGCTCCCGCTGGCCTGGGACGACCGTCGCGTCGAAGGCGATTGGGTGGAAGCGCTCGAAACGGTGTTCGACTGCGGCAAGCTGCTGATCGACGTGTCGCTGGATGACGTACGCGCCCGCGCCCAGGCGCACGAAGTCTAAGTACAAGGCTGTAGCGCGCCTGCCGCGACCCGGACGACCTTTACGTGGCTCTGCCGCGGCAGACGCAGAAGCATCAAGAAACGGATTCCGATCATGATCGAGAAGAAGAAGCTCTATCACGTGACCGTGCTGTCCAACTTCGCACGGGCATTCGACAAGTACTCGCATTGCTATGCGAAGGCCGGCATTCCGGAAAGCACCTATCCCGACCGCTTCTATCTGCTGGAGCGCAGCGACCTCCACATCGGTTATCAGAAGGCTTCGCAGTTGCTGGAGAAGCTCGCAATTCCTGGCAACCGATTGATCGCACTGGAAACCGAAGTCGACCCCAGGCTGATCCAGGAGAACACGACCACCGGACGCGGCGTTTTCATTCAATCCGATCACATCAGGCTCAGCGGGCTGTACGACCTTAAGCCGAACGACAACGGCATCGCCATACGCCGCGCTGTGGTTGAGGAAATGACAGCGGCTTCGCTTCGGCTGTCGAGCCAGCAGTTTCAAGAATTTGCGGCGCTGCGGCCGCGCACCCTGTCCATCCTGCCCATCGCGCAGGGTTGTCAGGCCAAGTGTGCGTTCTGCTTTTCCAAGGCGTCGATTTCCGCTGACCAGGCACCGTATCGGCCCGACTGGGACACCGTTGGCGCATGGCTGGACAAGGCGGCAGCGCATGGTGCCGAACGCGCCGTGATCACCGGTGGTGGCGAGCCGACGCTACTGCCTTTCGCACAACTCGAAAAGCTCATTGCCTGTTGCGCAGAGCGATTCAGCAAGGTGGTGCTGATCTCCAACGGACACGCGTTTGCAACGCTTGCACAAGCCGAGCGCATTGCGCACTTGCGTGCCCTGCACGACGCGGGGCTGAGCGTGCTGTCCCTCTCCCGCCATCACTTCGATGCGCAGCACAACGAACGCATCATGAAGCTCAACACGCCAGTTGAAGCGATCGTCAGCACTTGGCGCGAGCATCGTCATCTCTGGCCGAATCTGCGCCTGCGGTTCATCTGTGTTCTGCAAGATGGCGGGGTGGAAGATGAAGAGACGCTCGAACACTATCTGACCTGGGCGGCAGATCAGGGCATTGAAGAAATCTGCTTCAAGGAGCTTTACGTTTCAACCAGCACGGAATCGATGTACTTCGATCGCGCGGCAAACGATTGGAGCCGGCATCACCAGGTGCCGCTTGCGCTTGTCACCGATTTTGCCGCGCGCGCGGGCTTCTCCATTGCGCACCGCCTGCCCTGGGGCGCGCCCGTCTTTGCCGGTGAATGGGCAGGCCGTCCCATGCGCATTGCCGCCTATACCGAACCGAGCCTGTACTGGGAGCGCACCCACGGCATCGCCCGCAGCTGGAACGTGATGGCTGATGGCCGCTGCTACGCCTCACTGGAAGACCGCGCAAGCGAACTCACCCTGGAGGCCCTGACATGAACTTCGCAGCGTTCAAGCTGTGGCGCGAGGCCTGCATTCGTACGGTGCCCGACGTGGTGGATTGCGCCGAAACGAATCTGTATAGCGCCCTCGCCCCACTGCAACCGCGTCTTGATCCTTCAGACACACATCCGCGGGTGCATCGTTGCGATCTCGCGCGGGCATGGCTGCAACGGTATGGCTTTGATACCGGGCGTTCGCGCCAGGCGCTCGTGTGTCGAGGGGTGCGGCATGCTCTGCAATTGATCTTCAAGCGGCTGTCTGCAGAGGGCGCTCGCCTGTGGCTGCCGAGTGATGTCTACCCCGTCTACCAAGCGCTCGCGCAGTCGGCAGGCATCGCACCGCAGACGTTCCCGACGCTACCCGCGCCGAGCTTTCCTATGGCCGGGGGGACCGACGGCCCCGAGTTTCTCCTCATCGCGAACCCGCTCAAGCCGCTGGGGCGATTCCTGAACGATGAGGAATGCGCCGCGCTGGTGGCATGGGTCAACGCGGCACCTGGCCGGCGTCTGCTGATTGACTGCGTCTACGACCTGGGGGCGCCGTTTCACTCAACGACGATGCAGTTGCTGCAGACCGAACGCGCGATCCTGCTCCACTCGACCACCAAAGGCTGGCTGACGCCGCAGACGTTCGGCGTGGCACTGGTGGGCGAGGACTGCGCTGGGTTCGAATCCGACTTCCGGGAGGATCCACCGGCCGCAATGCAGCTACAGCTCGCGCACCATTTTCTTTCGGTGGAAGCCGACTGCCCCGCGCGTGTGGTCGACGCGCTTCAGGCACGCGCCCGCAGACTTGCCGAGCGATTGCCCGAGGCCATTCGCGATGCGGGCCGGGTTGGGTCCACAGACTGCGCGCCTGGCTGCTACCTCTTTCCGGTACCGCTCAGTGCGGAGCAGCTCCTGCACACGCACGGCCTGGTTGCCATCCCCGCAAGCGCGTTCGGCGCCGAAGGCTGGAGTGGCAGCATTCTGACCAGCCTGTCCGATAGCTTTGCTCCACAACACCATGCATCGACCTGACATGACGCCACTTGCCGACATGGCCGTCTACGAAGACGCCGACTTCTACGATCAGGAATTCACCAACCGAGCGCACGACGCCAGCTTCTTCATCGAGCAGGCCAAGCAAGCCGACGGCCCCGTGTTGGAGGTGGCCTGCGGCACCGGCCGTATCACGCTGCCCATTGCGCGAGCCGGTGTCGACATCACGGGGCTGGACGTCATGCGTTCCATGCTGGACCGGGCACGCCAGAAATCGCAGGCCGAAGGGCTTGATGTGATCTGGCTTGAGCAGGACTGCCGGGCGATCCAGTCAGAACGGCGCTTCTCGCTGATCTTCTCGGCCACCAATGCCATGCAGCATCTGCACGACCTGGATTCGGTCAACGCGTTTCTGGGTTCTGCAAAGCGCGCGCTGGCGCCGGGCGGCACGTTGATCCTCGATGTGTTCAATCCGGACATCCGCAAGCTGGCGCGGTCGGGCGATACCCGCTACCTGCACAAGTCGATGATTGACGCCGAGGGAAGGGAAATCCGCGTCGAGGCGACTTCGCACTACGACACGGCCAGCCAGATCCTGAGATTCGAACTCTATTACCTGCGTCACGGCGAGTGCATCCGGACCAAGCAGGTCAGCATGCGCTGCTTTTTCCCGGAAGAGCTGCTGGCGCTGTGCCGGTTCAACGGATTCGACGTTGTGCAGCGGTTTGGAGGGTACGACGCGTCGCCATTCACGACGCACGCATCCAAGCAGATCCTGTTCTGCCGTGCCGCCTGACATACGCCCCGGCCAAGCGCAGCGATACGGAAGTCCGCTGCGCCTGGCCCGAAAGGCCTGCATACACCTGATGCCTAGGCCTCTGCTGCACCGATGACCTGTAGAAGCTCGTCGAGTCGCTCAAGGGTGGAGGTCATGCCGTCCTTCAATCCCATGTCGATGACCTTCTGCACATCTTCCGGCGAGTTGTAGACCACAACGGTCGTCACCAGCGTCGTTTCCTTTGCATCGGTGAAGGTGACATCCCAACGCGCCCTGGGCATATCGGGATTCACAACGCCGGTCTCGTCGCTGAAGCCGTCCAGGGCCGTGTAGCCGTCGATCGGGTTGACGGTTTGGTAGTCCACCCGGCTCCAGAACGTCTGGCCGTCAGGGGTGGTCATACCGTAGTGCCAGTAGCCTCCTGCCTTGAATTCCATGTGCTTTGTCTTGGCGGTCAGAGGCTTGGGTGCAAACCATCGATCGAGCAGCTCGCGCTTCGTATGGCAATCCCACACGAGCTGGCGCTTGGCCGCGAACTCTCGCTTCACGGTGATGCGGCTCTTTTCCTTGTCGACGAGAAAATCGAATTGAAGCTTAGCGTTCATCACCTTCTCCCTTTAGTTCATCCAAGAGGTTGTCCAGATTGCGATACCGGCTTGCCCAGGTCGCGCGCTGGTCTGCAAACCAGCGCTCTGCGGCATCCAGCTTCTCTTGTTCAAGCACGCACGTCCGGATTCGGCCGCTCTTGCTGGAACGGATCAACCCGGTCATTTCCAGTACCCGCACGTGTTTCATGAACGACGGCAGGGCCATGTCGAATGGCTCCGCCAGTTCACTCACCGTTGCGGGCCCGCTACCGAGCCGATGAACAACAGCCCTGCGCGTCGGGTCTGCAAGCGCATGAAAGATCGCGTCTAGCGCAATTGCATTGTTATCCATTTGGCTAACTATAGTCTCGATGATTTTTCATTGCAACAAGGATGACCGCAACGACAGCCGGCCGCACTACGAGTAGGCCAGCAACCGACATACACCCGTCGCGGAGGTGTGAGACATTGGTCGCCCCGACAGCGGCATGCGCCCTATCCCGCAGCGCCCGGCTCTGTGATGTGATCGATTGAAGCCAGCGGACGCGCGTGCCCGATTCTTCAGGAGACACACATGCCCAGCAAGAACACGATCTGTCTATGGTTCAACAACGATGCGGTTGACGCTGCCAACTTCTATGCGCAGACCTTTCCCGACAGCGCGGTGCAGGCCATCCACCGCGCGCCGGGCGACTACCCCGCGGGCAAGCAGGGCAACGTGTTGACGGTGGAGTTCACCGTGGCCGGCATTCCCTGCCTGGGGCTGAACGGCGGCCCGGCCTTCCAGCACAATGAGGCCTTCTCTTTTCAGATCGCCACGGACGACCAGGCCGAAACCGACCGCCTGTGGAATGCCATCGTCAACAACGGCGGCCAGGAAAGTGCGTGCGGCTGGTGCAAGGACCGCTGGGGCGTCTCGTGGCAGATCACTCCGCGCGTGCTCAGTGAGGCGATCTGCGATCCCGACCCCGCCGCGGCCAAACGCGCCTTCGACGCGATGATGACGATGGGCAAGATCGACATCGCCACGATTGAAGCGGCACGGCGGGGCTAGGGCGCCACCTCAAACACCATGTGCACTGGGCGGCTGGATCACGACACCAGCGCCCGCTCTAACCCTCGCAACCTTGTCATCCAGCCGGTCCCGTCGCTTGCAGCGATTCTTCTCTCGGTCGAACAAAAGAAAGGTGAGCCTTTGACCAAACCGGAGGTGGAAGCCCTGCGGGACAACATCACCGTGGTCGCGGTGCCCGCTGAAGCTGCGGAGGCTGTCGATATCAATCGGGGCGCCAAGGACATCGACGCCTCCAATGTTTGGGAAGCGTGGCAGGTGCTACGGAAGCCGTTTCAGTGCGTTGACTGCCCGCTCAACAACGAAAATGGCCAGTCCATCAAGACCGGCCATCCGGGGAGAAGCGTCTCCCAGCGTGTTGGGGAGTGGGATCAACCCAAATCAAGCGGCACGAAAATCTTTGTATCGTCCCGCTGCACCAGCAACGCAACATGCTTGCCGGCGCGATCGACCAGCGTGCGCAGTTCCTGCGCAGACGACACCGGCGTACCGTTGAGCGACAGAATCACGTCGCCCGGCTGGATGCCGACCTTGGCCGCAGGCCCCGTCGCATCCATCACCACCAGCCCGCCAGGCAGGCCGCTCTGACGCTTTTCTTCCGGCTGCAGCGGGCGCACCGCCAGGCCCAGGCGACCTTGGTCAGGCGTCGCCTTTTCGTTGGCCGCCACCTTCGCATCCTTGGCAGCACCCACGGTGACCGCCAGCGTGGTCGGCTTGCCCTGGCGGATGATCTGCATCGGCACGGTGGTGCCCGGCTTGATCTCGGCCACCTGTTCGGGCAGGTCGCCCGAGTGGTCAATGCGAGCACCGTTGATTTGCAGGATCACGTCACCGGTCTGCAAGCCCGCCTTGGCGGCCGGGCCATCGGCCTCCACCGAGTTGACGAGCGCACCTTCAGGCTTCGGCAGCTTGAAGGAATCGGCCAGCGACTGATTGACCTCCTGCACAGCAATGCCCAGGCGGCCGCGCGTGACCTTGCCGGTGGACACAAGCTGCTGCTCCACCTTCATCGCCACATCAATCGGGATGGCAAACGACAGGCCCTGGTAGCCACCGGTCTGGCTGTAGATCTGCGAGTTGATGCCGATCACCTCGCCGCGCACATTGAACAGCGGGCCGCCCGAGTTGCCGGGGTTCACGGCCACATCCGTCTGGATGAAGGGCACATACGTATCGTCTGGCAATGAACGCGACTTGGCGCTCACGATGCCCGCCGTCACCGTGTTGTCAAAACCGTACGGCGAGCCGATGGCCGCCACCGGCTCACCCACCTTGGTGTTGGCCGGGTTGCCGATCTGCACCACGGGCAGGTTGTTGGCAGAGATGCGCAGCACAGCCACATCCGATTGCTTGTCCACGCCCAGCACCTTGGCCTTGAACTCGCGGCGGTCGGTCAGCTTGACGTTGACCTCCTGCGCACCATCCACCACGTGGGCGTTGGTCAGGATCAGCCCATCGGCCGAGACGATGAAGCCCGAGCCCAGCCCGCGCACGATCTGGTCGCCGCGCTGCTGCGGCACCTGCGGCATGAAGCGCTTGAAGAATTCAGCAAACGGATCGTCCGGGCTCATGCCGGGCGGCAAGCCTTGCATGCTGGTGCGTTGCGCGTGCGCGGTGGTGCTGATGTTGACCACCGCGGGGCCATAGCGCTCGACGATGCCAGAGAAGTCCATCGGTGCAGCCACCGCTATCGGGGCACCTGCTGCAGCCTGCGCAGCCACCGGCGCCAGCGGTGCGGCCACCGCATGCGAGATCATGTCCTTCTGCAGATAGGCATAGCCGCCTGCAACGGCCAATACAGCGGCCAGGCCGGCCGCGCTGCGGGTCAGGGTTTGACGCGTCATGTCGTGTCCTCTCGTGCTTGGTACGCGGGCCACGACTGACAAGGTCGCCTGTCGTGCCCATCGGTTGCCAACATCGTAGGCACGCAGACTTAATCGAGACTTAAATGCTCGGGCGTCACATGCAACAAAGTATTTCTGGAGGGTGACGGCTAGGCGGCCGCCTTGAACGGAAAGCGCAGCACCACGCGCAAACCGCCGCCCTCTCGCTCCTCAAGCGCCAACGTGGCGTCGTGCCCCTGCGCAATCTCGCGCACGATCGCCAGGCCCAGTCCGCTGCCGCCGGTGGGTGCCTGCGCGGGACGATAGAAGCGGTCCAGCACGCGCTCGCGCTCTTCCGCCGGAATGCCGGGGCCGTTGTCTTCCACCACGAGCTGTGCGCCACCGTCAGGCGCATGGCCCGTCGATACGTCCACCCGCGCGCCGCGCGGGCAGTAGTTGAGCGCGTTGTCGACCAGGTTGACCAGCAGCACGCGCAGCGCATCCCCGTTGCCGGTAACAGACGCGGGCTGCGACTCCATGGCGATGCCGAGGTCGATGCCCTTGTGCATGGCCGCCGGCGACAGCTCGGCCACCACATCAGCCGCCACCGCATCAAGCGCAACCGGCACGCGCTGCGTATCTGCCGCGCCGGGCTCCTGCCGCGCTAGCGTCAGGAGCTGGCCCACGAGGCGAATCATCCGCTCCACACCGCGATGCAGATCGGCATGCGCGGCGCGACGCTCATCCTCATCTTGCGCGCGGTCGGCCACCTGCAGCTGCAGCTTGAGCGCGGCCAGCGGGGTACGCAGCGCATGCGCCGCATCCGCAACGAAAGCACGCTGATGCGCGAGTGCCGTACCAAGACGGGCCAGCAGATCATTCAACGCATTGGTAAGCGGGCGAATCTCATCCGGCAAACCCTGCGTGGGCAACGGCGACAGCGCAGCAGCATCACGTGCCTGCACTTGCTTGGCGACCGAGCCCAGCGGCGCCAGCCCGCGCCCCACCGCCAGCCACACGATCCACCCCAGCAGCGGCAGCAGGATCAGCAACGGCGCCACCGTGCGCAGCGCCATGCGGGCAGCCACCTCGTGCCGCGCGCTATACGGCTGCGCGATCTGCACGACCGCCGGCCCATAGGCGACGCTGTAGACGCGCCATAGGCCCTCGGGCGTGCGCACATCGGAGAAACCGAGTGCGGCACGCGCGGGCAAGTCGGGGCGCGCGTGCGAGAGGTAGAGACTGCGGCCCGTGTCGTCCCAGATGCGGATCACCACATCGTCATCCCCCGCAATAGCGGCCAGTGCGGGCGGCGGCGGGTCGATCCACTGGCTCGGCAGCGCGGCGGCTACCTGCTGCATCTGGTAGTCGAACAGTGCGTTGGCTTCCTGGCGCGCCTGCGCGTAGATCAGGCCGGTGGCCACGACGATGGCCGCCAGCAGACCGCCGGCCAGCCACCACAGCAGGGTTTTTCGAATCGATTGCATGCGCTATTGGTGGTCTTTGCTGTCCGCAGGTTCCGCAGGAGACGCCGACGTCTCGCGCGGGATGACATACCCCACACCACGGATGTTCTGGATGAAGTGGCTGCCAAGCTTCTTGCGCAACGCGTGGATGTAGACCTCCACCGTATTGCTGCCGACCTCTTCATCCCAGCCATAGAGGTTGTCCTGCAACTGCGCGATCGACCATACCTTGCCCGGTCGCGCCAGCAGCGCATGCAACACGGCAAACTCGCGCCCCGACAGCTTGACTGGCAGGCCCGCACGCAGCACCTCGCGCGTAACGGGGTTGAGCAGCACCTCGCCGTGGCGCATGAGCGGATCAGCACGGCCGCCCTGGCGACGCAGCAGCGCATGCATGCGCGCAGCCAATTCCTGCAGGTCGAACGGTTTGACGAGGTAGTCGTCTGCCCCCGCGTTGAGGCCGGCCACACGGTCGGCCACCGCATCGCGTGCGGTCAGGATCAGGATGGGGATGGCGATGCCGCGCTGGCGCACCTCGCGCACCACCTCCAGCCCGTCGCGCTTGGGCAGGCCGAGGTCAAGCAGCATCAGGTCGAACATGGAGGTGCCGGGGTCAGTACCGGTCGCACCGGGGGCGCCTGGTGTGATTACAGCCTGCACGGCGGCTTCGCCGTCGCGCACCCAATCGATGGCGAAACCGTCGTGGCGCAAACCCTTGCGCACGCTGTCGCCAATCATGTCGTCGTCTTCGACTAGCAGTACGCGCATGACAAGAAAGATGATGAGCCGGGGAAGGCTCATTGTAAGACCGCCATCGGGATTGCCCGATGAAGGCCCGACGGCCCCTCTGGTTTACCCCTTCATCCGAAAGAGACGCACCGTCTACGCCCGGCCCGCTGGGCGCTTGCCGTGCCGCAACAACGCTGTATGCATCCCGCGCAAACCCAATCACCATGGGCTTTTTTGCGCATATCGCACACAGGTGGCAGGGCGTACAAGCCCGCCTTCCCGCTCCGGCAGGGGCCGTGAAAACCCCGAGTCGGCGGCAATTGACAGCTTAAATAGTTCATACCTAAATTAATCACACTCAAACCATTCGCAGCCGGCATCACACCGCCGGGCCCTGCGCAGCCTGGCGCGACCGTACCCGGACGCGCCCCGCCCCAGCCCGCACACCAGGCGAAGGGTATGCGGCCGACCGCCGCTTCATCTCGCGCCGCACGCATGAGCCGCACCGCCAGCAGCACCCCAAGCCGTATCCACCCCAATACCGAGGAGACCCCATGTTCAAGCCACTCGTTCTTGCCGCGGCGCTATCTACATTGGCCGCGGGCGCCATGGCCGCCGACGGCATCAAGGTCGGCATGATGACCACGCTGTCGGGCCCCGGCGCGAGCCTGGGCATCGACATCCGGGACGGCTTCAACCTGGCGCTCAAGCGGCTGGACAAGAAACTGGGCGGCCTGCCGGCCGACGTGCTGATCGCCGACGACGCGCAGAACCCCGAGACGGGCAAGCAGATTGCCGAGCGCTTCATCAAGAAGGACAAGGTCGACATCGGCACCGGCATCGTCTTCTCCAACCTCATGCTGGCCGTGGGGCCGGCGTTCTTCAACGCGCAGACCTTCTACATCTCGGCCAATGCCGGGCCCAGCCAGTACGCGGGCGCGCAGTGCAATCCGTACTTCTTCAACGTGGCCTGGCAGAACGACAACCTGCACGAGGCGATGGGCAAGTACATGCAGGACAAGGGCATCAAGAAGGCCGTGCTGCTGGCGCCCAACTACCCGGGCGGCAAGGACGCGTTGGCGGGCGTGAAGCATTACTACAAGGGCGCGGTGGCCGACGAGATCATGACCAAGCTCGGCCAGCTCGACTACGCCGCCGAGATCGCGCAGATCCGCGCGGCGAATGCCGATGCGCTGTACGTATTCCTGCCCGGCGCGATGGGCGTGAACTTCATCAAGCAATATGCGCAGTCCGGCCTGCTCAAGAAGACGCCGCTGTACGCGCCCGGCTTCTCCGCCGACGAGGATGTCGTGAAGGCCGTGGGGCCCGCCATGGAAGGCATCTACAACACCTCGCACTGGTATCGCGAGATGGACAACCCCACCAACAAGCAGTTCGTTGCCGACTTCCAGAAGGAATACGGCCGCCTGCCGACGCTGTATGCATCGCAGGGCTATGACGCCGCCCTGCTGATCGACGCAGCCGTCAAGCAGGTCGGCGGCAAGCTCGACAACAAGGCCGCGCTGCGCAAAGCCCTGGAAACCGTCAAGGCTCCGACCACGCGCGGCGAATACCGCTTCGGCCCCAATCACTACCCCGAGCAGGCTTACTACCTGCGCGAGGTCGTGAAGAACGCCGACGGCAGCGTCAGCAACAAGTACATCGGCAAGGTGGCCGACAAGCTGGCCGACGCCTACGTGGGCGAGTGCAAGATGCAGTAGGCGGGCGGACCACCGACGTTATACCGATGCCGATGCCGCTTCGCGCCACGCGGGGCGGCCCTCCTGGATGGCCTCACGCCTCTGCGCTTCCCTGCGGTTTCATCATGCTGGCACTGATCTTTGAACAATTCCTCAACGGGCTGCAGTACGGGCTGATGCTGTTCCTGCTGGCGGCCGGGCTGACGCTCGTGTACGGCATCATGGACCTGATCAACCTGGCCCACGGCTCGCTGTACATGATCGGCGCCTTCCTGGCGGCTGCGTTCTACCAGCTCGTGCACCACTTCTTCGGCGCGCTGCTGCTGGCGATCGTGGCCACGGCGCTGTTGGGCGCGCTGCTGGAGAAGGTGCTCTACCAGCGGCTGCAGCGCATGCCGCATCTGTCGCAGGTGCTCGCCACCTTTGCGCTGATCCTGATCGCCAACGAGGCCACAAAGATGCTCTTCGGCGCGCAACCGCTGATGATCGGCATGCCCGACAGCCTCTCGGGCTCCGTCAATCTGCTGGGCGACGATCTGCAGTACCCGCTCTACCGCCTGGTGATCATCGCCGTGGGCGTAGCGGTTGCGGTGGGGCTGTATGTGCTGGTCAACAAGACGCGGCTCGGCATGTGGATCCGGGCGGGCGCTTCCAACCCGTCCATGGCGGCCACCATGGGCGTTCGCATCCAGCCACTGTTCACGTTTGTCTTTGCGCTGGGCGCAGCGTTGTGCGCGCTGGCGGGGGCGCTGCTCGGGCCGCTGCTGTCGGTGTCGATCGGCATGGGTGAATCGATCCTGATCCCGGCCTTCGAAGTGATCGTGATCGGCGGCATCGGGTCGATGCGCGGCGCGCTGGTAGGCGCCCTGCTGGTGGGCATGATCGACACGCTGGGCCGGCTGGTGATGACCACGCTGCTCAAGGCGCTTGCGGTGTCAGAGGCGGCCACGCTGGGCGCCACGCTCGCCTCCATGCTGGTCAGCCTGCTGATGGTGGGCATCCTGTTCTTCCGGCCCAAGGGCCTCTTTCCGGCGCGGGGGTAAGAGCATGTCGCAACAACCTTCTCTGCTGAACCTGCGCCCCGCCGACACACCTTTGACGGCCGGCCTGCCCGGCGGCTGGACCGCGCTGGCCGTGGTGGTCGGCCTGGCGCTGTACCCGCTGCTGATGCACGGCATCGGCGCGGATTTCTACATCACGCTGGGCGCGCGCATCCTGATCCTGGCGCTGGCTGCCAGTGCGCTCAATCTGGCGCTTGGGTACGGCGGCATGATCAGCCTCGGGCATGCGGCGTTCCTCGGCACCGGCGCCTACACCGTGGCCTTCCTGATGAACCAGGGCGTGCAGGCGGCCTGGCTGGCGGTGCCGGCCGGCGTGGCTGTCGCCGCGCTGGCGGCCTTCCTGATCGGGGCGGCCAGCCTGCGCACGAGTGGCGTCTACTTCATCATGATCACGCTGGCCTTTGCGCAGTTGCTGTACCTGCTGGCGGTGTCGCTGCCGGTGCTGGGCGGCGACGACGGCCTGCAGTTGACGACCCGCCTGAACGTGCCCGGCCTGTCGCTGGGTGACGACGTGGCCTTCTACTACTTCGTCCTCTTCATTGCAGGGCTGGCCTTCGCTCTGCTCTACCGCCTGGTCGCCTCGCGCTTCGGCCGCGCGCTGGTCGCCATCCGCGAGAACGAGCGGCGCATGGCGGCCATCGGCTACCCCGTCTACCGGCTCAAGCTGATGGCCTTCACGCTCTCGGGTGGGCTGGCAGGACTGGCCGGTGCACTGCTGGCCAACCTGAGCCTGGGCGTCACGCCGCATACGCTCACGTGGCACCAGTCGGGCCTGTTGATGGTCATGGTGATCCTGGGCGGCTCGGGCTATTTCTGGGGCGGCGTTGCGGGCGCGGCCATCTTCCTGCTGCTGGAAGAGGTCATCTCCTCGCACACCGAACACTGGAACCTCGTGCTCGGCGCGCTGCTGCTGTTGATCGTGATGGTGGCGCCCAACGGCGTGATGAGCCTGCGCGGCCGCATAGCCGCTGCGCTGCGCCGCGGAGGTGCGCAATGAGCCCGATCCTGCAGGTTGATCATCTCTTCAAGCGCTTTGGTGGGCTGGCGGCCACCAACGACTGCAATCTGGAAATCGCCGCCGGCGAGGTCCATGCGCTGATCGGCCCGAACGGCGCCGGCAAAACCACGCTGTTGGCGCAACTGTCGGGCGAACTGGCCTCTGACAGCGGCCGCATCCTGTTCCGCGGCAACGACGTCACGCGCCAGCGCGTGCATCAGCGCGTGGCGGCGGGCATCGCGCGCTCGTACCAGATCACGACGCTGTTTGCCCGCCTGACGGTGCGCGAGAACCTCGCGCTCGCCGCGCAGGCCCGCACGGGCCACTCCTTCGACGTGCTGGGCGTGGTAGCCGGTGAATCGGAGTTGGACGCCGCCGCGCAGGAGATCGCCCA